>BOCC01000260.1 GCA_026002715.1 Synergistales bacterium | reverse complement strand
CCGTATTCTATGCCGTTATGCACCATTTTCACAAAATGCCCCGCGCCGCCCTCGCCCACCCAGTCGCAGCAAGCCTCGCTTCCTACATGCGCGCATATCGCCTGAAAAATAGGCTTGACCAAATTCCAAGCGGCCGGTGAGCCGCCGGGCATCATAGAGGGGCCTTTGAGCGCGCCCTCCTCGCCGCCCGACACGCCCGTGCCTATATAAAGCAATCCTTTGCTCTCGACGTAAGCGACGCGTCGGGTCGTATCAGTGAACTCAGAGTTGCCGCCGTCGATTATGACGTCGCCCGGCGACAGCACTTCTAAAAGTCCCTCGATAAGCGAGTCCACGGCTCCTCCGGCGCGAACCAGCATCATCACTTTGCGGGGGGCATCAAGTTTTTCTGCGAGTTCCTGAAGCGAGTAAACGCCGACGATGTTTTTGCCCTTCGCTCTGCCCTCTGTGAAAGCCTTTACCTTATCCGCCGTGCGGTTATAGACCGCGACGCGAAATCCCTTGCTCTCCATGTTCATCACGAGGTTTTCCCCCATGACGGCCAGTCCTATCAGGCCGATGTCGGCCTTGGTTTCAATATTAGCGTTTGACACGAGCGTTGCCCTCATAGATACTCCAGACCTGCTCTTCGTCCGCCGGCAGACCGTAGTCCTGTTCCATCGTAGTGACGAGAGCGCCGCAAGCCCAGCCGAAGCGCACCCATTTTTCGCATTGCCAGCCGCGCAGGGCGCCGTAAAGCAAGCCGCCCGTAAAGCCGTCGCCCCCGCCTATGCGGTCAAGTATGGCTATAGGACGCGGCTCAACTACATGCCACTCTCCGCCCGCGCCCAAGATGGCGCCCCAGAGATGTTCGTTTGCCGAAACCACCTGACGCAGCGTCGTCGCGAAGACCCGCGCGTCCTTGTATTTTTTGGCCGCCGTGCCGATCATGTCCTTGAAGTCCGTAATTTTGGAAGCCAAGTCTTTGCCGCCGCTCTCCGGTCCCTTGAGGCCGAGCGCCAACTGGAAGTCCTCCTCGTTGCCTATCAAAATATCGCTCAGTGACGCTATTTCGTCGAAGATAGCGGAAAGCTCTTTTTCCCGTCCCTTCCAAAACGAGGCGCGGTAGTTCAGGTCGAACGAGACTTTTGTGCCGTGCTTTTTGGCCCAATGCGCCAGCTCCAAGCAAAACTCGCCGCACTCCTTTGAAAGCGCCGCGATGAGGCCCGATATATGTATTATCTGAACGCCCTCCGCGCCGAATATGCGGTTCAAGTCAAAGTCAGCCGCCGAAAGAGTCCGCCCGACCTCGCCGGCTCTGTCGTTATGAACTCTCGGTCCCCTGACGCCAAAGCCGCTGTCCGCGATGTTAAATTGATGGCGATAGCCCCAGGGCCCGTCTTGGGGCAGCTCTTTACCCTCAAAATCAACGCCGCGGCTTCTAAGGTCGTCCTTGATAAATCGCGCTATGGGACTGTCTTTCACAAAAGCGGTCAGCACCTTTGCCTTGAGGCCAAGGCTCGACGAAATAGTTAAAACGTTGCTCTCCGCGCTCGTCGCCTGCATCGCAAACAAATTAGACGTATGCGAAGGCTGACGATTGAGCGGCGTTATGCGCACACCCATACTTGTCGGGGTTATCAGGTTGTAAACGCAGTTTTCTTTGAGTTTTAAATCAAACGTCATGTTCGAAAATCCTCCTCTTGTTCTATTTCACGCACCACGCCGGCCAACCAGCCTTTCCAGAGATATATGGCGAGGCCCGCGCAAAAAAAGCCCGAAGCGAGTCCCCAAACGACATAGTCCGGGCGACCCTTGTCAAAAAAACTACCACCGTACCCGGCCAAGGCGTAGCCGAAACTGACGACGCTGCCCATCGACAGCATTAGAATAAAAAGTCTCACGCTACCTCACCCGCCGCAGATACCCGCATGGCGCGGCGCTTATTTGTAGTTTGGCGTCGATAGTTTTGTCAATTTCAAAATTGCCGTTTTCGGCCAAAAACGCCCGCACCGCCGTGTACGGATTATCTCCCGGCCCCCAGGGGCGGTTGTCGGGTTTAGGCAAAAACTCGACGCCCGTGTCGAACACGACGGCATAAGACCCCACGCTCACA
>BOCC01000259.1 GCA_026002715.1 Synergistales bacterium | reverse complement strand
GTGGTACCCCATGAGGCGTTTGATCTCGTGCTGCACGACGGCCATCATGACGCCGAAGAACATCGACATGCAGCCTATGACTATCAATACCCACCCCACGACTCCGCCCGTGGCAATGCGCGGAAATATGGAATAGCAGACGCGGATAAGCCCGTAGAACGAAGCCTGGCTAACTGTGACAAGGAGACATGTAACGCCAGTCGGGGCCTCCGCGTAAGCGTCGGGCATCCATGTGTGCATAGGAAAAGCGCCGCACTTGAACGCCAAGACGCAGAATATGAGCGCTATCACCACGCGCTCTAAATACCCGTCGCGCATCATGGAGGAAAGCGCCGCCATCGTGACTGAGTTATATTTGCCGTAAAGAGACCCTATACCGATAAGAAGCAACATGGCCGCTATCTGGGAGACGAGCATATACTTGAAGCTGGCCTCTATGGCCTCGGGCTTGTCGCGCCAAAAGGCCACAAGTCCAAACGAGGCTATGGACGAAATCTCGACGAAGACGAAGAAATTGAAAAGGTCGCCCGTCACGCACATGCCGAGGGCGCCGGCCGTCAGCATGAAGTAGAGCGACAGATACTTTTTCCAGCCAGAGAATTTGTCCATATAGGACACGGAAAAAAGGGCGCCGGCGAAAGACGCTATGGCTATACAGATGGCGAAGAGCGCGCCGAAAGCGTCTATCTCGAAGAGAATGCGCACCGGGTAACTCATGCCGGAGGGGAGCGTCAGAGCGAAGCTGTCCCCTCCCATGACGTACACCATAGGGCTGCCCCAAAAAACGGCGCAGCCGATAGAGAGCGACGTCAAAAGAGTCAAAAAGGAAAACAGGATATAGAAGCCGTTTCTTATGACCTTGCCAAGCGAACCGACGGCCGGGGTGAGGAACGCCCCCAAAAGAGGGATCATGACCAAGAACGCCGGAAGATGGTCTCGAATGCTCATCCCCTAAGCCTCCTTATCTCGTCTATGTCGAGCGTGCCGTAGTGCTTATGCAGCAAGATAATGAGTGAAAGCATAAGGGCTGTCGTGGCCAACGCTATGACTATGGCGGTGAGAGTCAGACACTGAGGTGTCGGAAGAACCATGGCCTGGTTCTCCCCTTGCAGGAAATAAATAGGAATTTCTCCACCGTCCCTATAGCCCAAGAGCACCAAAAACATGTTCACGGACGAGCCCAAAACGGCTATGGAAACGCAGATTTTAATCAAATTTTTCTGAGTCAGCATCGTGTAAAGAGCCATAAGAACCAAAAGAGCTACAACAACGTAAGCGGAGTTGCCAAGCGTATCCAACGCGCTAACGATTGAATCGGTCATGGCCTCGCTCACCTCCCATTCCTTCTCCTGTAGACACCATGTGAATGCTCTCGTACATGGTGATGACGACGATAGACAAAGCGCCTACGACCTCGAAGCCGACCGCGACGTTCATCAGGGATATTGTCCCGCAATAGGGGATCCACTCGGACAGAGGCGTAGCGCCGTAAGCTATGGCCACCGAGTTGTAAAAGAACGAGTTGGGGAAGCCGAGACACCCGAATATGAAGAACGCGACAAGCCCCACAAACTCGAGAAGCCCGTGAACGCCCTCTCTCACCCAGTGTTTGAAATGACTTCCGCCGTAGGCCACGAGCATGAAGCTCAAAAACGTCGCCGTTATGGCTCCGCCCTGAAACCCGCCTCCCGGAGTGCTGTGCCCGTTGTTTATGACGTACACGCCGAAGACGACAATAAACCACGCGAAAATATCGCATATAGACGTTACGACAACCGATAATGGTTTCATATCATTTTCACTCCTTTCATTTTCACTCCTTTTTGGATCCGTCTCTGAAGAGCGCCCCTATAGAGCACAGCGCCGTAAAGAGAACCCCGGCCTCTCCGAGAGTGTCGAACCCGCGCCAGTCAAAAACCATGGAGGTGACGACGTTCTGAGCGGACCTATCGGAAAGGGCGTGAACCAAGAAATAGTCGTCCATAGCCGTGTTGTGAGGGACCCCGAACGGGTGTATAGCCTCGAACATACCGCAGAGCAAGCCGGCTAAAATGATGGCGGAACCCAAGAATATAACTTTTTTCATTTGGACTTGCCTCCTTTGGGCCGGTCTTTACAGGCGCGAA
>BOCC01000258.1 GCA_026002715.1 Synergistales bacterium | reverse complement strand
AGACGCCGAAGTACTCCGCAAAGGTTATTTCCATCCTGTCACGGCTCATCTTCCCTACCGTCGGGCTTCGCGACATCCGGGCTATAGGCGCGCCGGAGTTGCTCGAACCGCTCAGGGCCATCGAGGCGCAGGGACTGAACGACACGGTGAAAACCGCCCGGCAAATCTGCGACCAGATCTATCGTTACGCCATAGCGTCCGGCTACGCCGATCGAAATCCGGTCGCCGACCTTCAGGGCGCCCTTGCGCCGGCTGTAGTTAAGCACCACGCGAGCGTAACAAATCCGGTGCAGATAGCGGATCTCCTGCGGGCGATGCGCGGCTTCGAGGGCAGCGCTGTTGTCCGGGCCGCCCTTTGGTTCAGCGCCTACACGTTCCTGCGCCCCGGAGAGGTTCGTCACCTCGAGTGGGTGGATATCAACTTTCAGACCCTCGAAATCCGCATTCCGCCTGAGAAGATGAAAAAGCGCCGCCTTCATATTGTCCCGCTCTCACGTCAAGTGGTTGAAATTCTCGACAAAACGTTTCAATCCACTCTCCTTGCGGGAGAGCAGCGAAATCAAGGCGATTACAGCACAACCAGAAAATATGTTTTTCACAGCATTCGCGCGGCGGTGCGGGGCGACATTCCAATGTCCGAGAACACCATAACCGCCGCTATCCGCCGCCTTGGGTATGGAGGCGACGAGATGACCGCCCACGGCTTCCGCTCTATGGCGAGTACCGTTTTGAACGAACAAGGCTGGCCGCCGGACGTAATAGAGCGCCAGCTTGCCCATGTCGAGGGCAACAGCGTCCGCGCGGCCTACAATTACGCTGAATATCTCCCAGAACGAAGAAAGATGATGCAGGCATGGGCCGACTGGCTTGATTCATTGAAATAACACGTCATTACACCTCCTTAACGCTTGCCACGCGCCAGTGTGGAGCGCAAGACGCTCTACACAGGGAGGAATTTCACTATGGCTATGGTAGTAACTCACAATATTCCCGCGCTCGTTACGTACAACACAGTAAACCGCACTTCCAGCGCTCTTGAGCGTTCTATTCAGAAGCTCTCCACCGGCCTTCGCATCAATTCAGCCGCCGACGACGCGGCAGGGCTCGCTATATCCGAAAAGATGCGCGCCCAAATAGGGGGCCTCGACCGCGCGGTCTCCAACTCTCAGGACGGCATCTCCATGATTCAGACCGCTGAGGGCGCTCTCGCCGAGACCCACAGCATCCTCCAGCGTATGCGCGAGCTGTCCGTTCAGGCGGCCAACGACACGCTGACCCAGCAGGACCGCGGCTACATCCAGCTCGAAATCGACCAGCTGCGCGAAGAGATCACCCGTATCGGCAACACCACTCAGTTCAACAAGAAGAAGCTCCTTGACGGCTCCGCGGCGGCTCTTTGGTCCTCAAGCGACCTGGCCACCAAGGCCATCATCAACGGCGGGCTTCGCTCCGTGGACCAGTTCGGTCAGAAGAAAGCTGTGGACGGCAACTTCGTCATCGACATCAACGCCACCCCCGGCAAGGCACAGGTTCAGAAGACCGACATCTTTACAATCAAGCACGACGACGTCATCATGAACGTCAATACAGACAAAGAGCGCGGAATCAACGGCGTCCGCGTGAATGGCCTCCCGGCAGCTGATTTCGTGGTTGCGGGATCCGCTGTCGCCCTCGCTGGTCAAACAGCGCTTGTAGGCGTTTACGGCGCCGGAGTAAGCAACACAACCTCTCAGGGTGCCGTTGGATTTACTGTTGGCACTGTTACCAACGCTAACGCCAGTATTCTGCTTGAGGTCACTGCGGTCAACGACGTCACCGGCGCCGTGACTTTCAAGATAACATCCAACATCTTGGGTATGGACGGCAAGGTCTCGACTCAGGTGGCCACCAAGACGCTGACCGGCGGTGCCACTCTCAATATCTCTGAATTTGCCAACACCGGCAGTGTGACCACCGGTTTCAGTGCGGGTTTGGTTGGCGTTACTGGTACCGGCGGTACAGCCGGAACTGATGCAGCTTCTTGGGCTTCGACATACTATAAGGTAGGCGATAAGCTTGCTTTTAACGTAACACCGACAGCCACGGCGACCGATGCGACTTTCGAAGTTACCGGACAGCAGACCAGAGGCTGG
>BOCC01000257.1 GCA_026002715.1 Synergistales bacterium | reverse complement strand
ATTATACACGAAACTTGCGTATTTTTTGTGAACATGACCATAGGGTTTACTAAGGACGTAATCCTCTCGTAGGGGCGCGCAAATTTTGAGGTGTTCCCGAAGCAACCTTATAGTCATATTTAAAGTCGCTCGTCTGTGATAATATCCTCCTGTAAGTCGCCTGAGAAAATGTCCGCATAATGAAGTGGGAAACGGTGATGCATAACAGGGCGTACGCGAGATTGACATTTATGTGATACAATGTATTACGAGGTGATTTTTATGATTAGTCAAATAGCCAAATGGGGAAATAGTCAAGGTCTGCGAATTGACAAGAACTTGCTCCAAAGCATAGGTCTTTGCGTTGGCGACCAAGTTGAAGTCATCAAAAATGAAAATACCATCGTTCTCAAGCCACAGCAAAAACACGGCATTGACTGGTATCTCCAAGATTATGAACGTCCAGAAACTGCGGAATGGGAAGAATATGACGAACCGAGAGGGCGTGAAATATGGTAAAGCAAGGCGATATTATCTTTGTGGACTTTGCCCCCACAAAAGGACGAGAGCAAACAGGACAAAGACCCGCTCTCGTCATCAGCAACACCCGATATACACAACAGAGCAATTTTGCCATAGCGTGTCCCATCACAAGCACCATGAAACCAATGAAAGTCCGTGTTCCTTTAGATAGCCGTACAAAAACACAAGGGGATATACTTTGCGAGCAAGTCCGCATCATTGATTTACTCAAAAGGGCATATACTATAGTAGAGCAAATTCCGAAAGACAAATTGCGGGAGGTCTATAATGTAGTCAATGCCTTGATTTCCATTGAAGATTAAGCTCACTGAGAAAGTTTTAAATTTCGCTTGCGGTAATCTCTAATTTTGTTATAATAAAGCCGCTTGGGAGAGGTCAAGCGGCGGTCGAAAAGGTTGCCCGATGAGGCCCAACCTCACCAGGACTTACGCCCGAGCAAAGTTAGAAATTGCGCGTTTTGATAACTCGGATCAGTTCCGCGAGGGCTCGTATTAGTTCGGCTAGAGCTAATACGAGTTTTGTTATCTCGACTACCACGCAATCACCCCCTTTCGGGGGAAAACCCCAAGACAGCAAAAACTCTGAAAAGCGTCTCGCGCAAAGCTCGCGCGCCTCTCCAATGGGCATTATACACGAAACTTGCGTATTTTTTGTGAACATGACCATAGGGTTTACTCAGGACGTAATCCTCTCGTAGGGGCGCGTTGCCTCTTCGGTTGCCCGTCTTTCATTCCCTGTCGCCCGTCTTTCTGCGCGTTGCCCTGACACGGGCGACCGAGGGCGGTCGCCCCTACAGCATATTGTTAGGAGCATCAAATCATTTGTTACAAAATGGACGGGCTTTCCCGTATGGCAAAAAACGTTTATGAATACGTATTTTTCGTGAGTTAATATTGAGTAATTTTTATGAATGTAGTTACCGGAATGTTTGCGGATGTGAAAATATTTGTTACAATGAAAACAATAAAGACAATTTGCAAGAAGAATACTGGGACTTGCGTCATAAGAAACGAAGGTTACAGAATCACGTTTTGAAAACAATATCGATAACTTAAGAAAAACTGGGATACCGCGATATCTGCGTAAAATGCGTATTGATAAAATAAAATGTCCTTAAGTCAGGAGAATAACACTATGAGCCAACAGGCATTGAGTAAGGCGCGCAGTCATTTTGACCATTCTCCGCTTGAGTCTGTATTCCGTGATCTTGTACGGCAAAGATACCGCGGAGAACATGAAATCAGCCTTATGTACGGCTGTCAAAACGACGTTCTAAATGATTTTATCGTGGACGTGGCTATTGACAAAGCCGGAGCTTCCGAACGCGAACTTGCGCGCCCGCACATGGAAAAATTGAAGACTTTTTGCCCCGTCACTGAACAAAACCTAAGACCAGCCAATCCACGACAGGTTAAATATCATTATAATAGGAAAGCTTGTTCTTGATGCTTAAGTTGCTGACATTGATTTTGAAAAGCCTAATAAGTGCGGCAAAGACTCGTAATAGCTTAGTTATAGCTATTACGAGTCTTTATTTATCCGATAAAAAAACTAAGCGATCCTCTTCGCGAATAAGATCTGAAGACAAAAGTGTTCAATGTGTGTACGGTCG
>BOCC01000256.1 GCA_026002715.1 Synergistales bacterium | reverse complement strand
AATGAAATAAAACAGGCCGCGGTCAAAAGACGTAAGGCCAGTTTACTTGAAAGTTAGATTGTGGAACCGAACTATGCGTGAACATGCAAAAGTAATTAAGTAATTATATCAGAAGTCTAATCAAATCTCCCAAACCGGAATTGATACCACTTCGCGGGAGAGGGGGATTCGCTCGGGCTGCAGACATATAATCGCGCCGAGGCCGACTTTTTTATTTAGCTTTTGGAGGAGCGCGAAACTCTTATAGTCGTTCAACCCGGGGTTCGCGGTCTTTTTTATTTCTATCGGATAGAGCGTGCCGTCCTGTTCCAGTACGATATCGACTTCGTTCTGGCTCGCGTCCCGGTACAAATACATTGACGGCTCTTTACCGTTATGCGAATAGCTTTTCAGAATTTCACCCACAACATAGGTTTCCAATATGGCTCCCGCGAACGCTCCGCTCATCAAAGACTCCGGCGTCAGCCATTTAGTCATATACGCGGCCAAGCCCGTGTCCAAGAAGTACATTTTGGGCGTTTTAACAATACGGTTAGTGATATTCGGCAAATAAGGGCGCATCAAATAAACCAAGCCGGATCTCTCCAAAATACCCATCCACGATTGCGCGGTTTTGACGTCAATTCCAATATCGCGGGCAAGCGAAGAATAATTCAGCAGTCGTCCCGTTTGCGCCGCTACGACGGATACGAAGTCAAAGAATTGAATCGGCTTTGAAACGTTGTAAAAATCCCTTACGTCGCGCTCTATGTACGACTGGATATATGACGCGTAATAGCGTTCACGGTCTATTTTTATATCAACCACAATTTCCGGCAGACCGCCTTCCCAAATATGCTTATAAACATCCCGGATAGTCAATTTTTTCATATCGGGTTGTTTATCCATAGACGGAACAAACGGGTCAGCTGAAAATGGCTGTTTGATTTTCTCGCGATATGAAAGCCCCATCATATCGATAATGGCGATTCTCCCGGCCAAAGACTCCTGAACCCCTTGCATTAGCTTATATTTTTGGGAACCGGTCAGCCAAAAAGCCCCTTTGTCGTTTCTATGATTATCGACATAGATTTTGATATAGGGGAATAACGAGAGCGCGTATTGAACTTCATCAATAATCACCGGCGGCGGATTTTGCTGTAAAAACAGCTCGGGATCAGTTTGAGCAAGTCTGCGTTCGGACATATTATCCAAGGATACATAACCGCGCCTTGTTCCTTTTGACATATTGCTCAGCAATGTCGATTTACCCACCTGTCGCTGACCGTTCAGCAACAAGGCGCGAAACCCCTCGGAAACTTTCTCTACAACCGGTTGCAAAGTCCTTTTCAAATCGGGCATTTCTGCCGTCATCTCCTTGTATAATTTGGATTCTGATTCCATATTATACTCAGTCCAACCCTGTTAACAGCGGTACAAATTTACAGTAGTCGTGCCAGGTGTTGCGAAAGCCGTGTTCGAGATTTTCGCGCACGAGAAGGCGCTGGTTTCCCGTGGTGACGTTCAGGGGCGCGACGAGTATGCCGCCCAGGGCGAGCTGTCTGTCCCACTCCGGCTCGACGCGGCTTGTGGCTGCCGTGATGATTATGCGGTCATATGGGGCGTTTTCCGCGTGCCCTAAGCGCCCGTCGCCGTATATGACGTTTACGTCAATATTCATGTCACCAAGACGTTTTCGCGCGCTCAGGGCTAAGTGCTCTATCCGCTCGACCGACCATACGCGAAGCCCAAGCGCCGCCAAGACGGCGGACTGATAGCCTGAGCCCGTACCTATTTCCAAAATGCTCATGCCCGGTGTGGCGGACAGCAACTCCGTCATTTTTGCCACCATATAGGGTTGAGATATAGTTTGTTTAGAGCCTATGGGAAGGGGTCTGTCGACATAGGCGGCAGACACGTGTTCGGGCGGGACAAAGAGATGGCGCGGAACAGAAGCAAGCGCCGCGAGTACGCGAACGTCTTTAACATCGCGTCCGACAATCTGCTCTTCGACCATGTCGGTTGCCTCGTTCCGCCATTCTCGCGCCAATAGACAAGCACCTCCGTAAATCCAAATCTAAATTGAATCCAAAAAGTCCACAATGCAAACCCAAAAAACAATTAAAATTACCGCTCGACTGAAACGCAAAACAGTAGTATTCTATAG
>BOCC01000255.1 GCA_026002715.1 Synergistales bacterium | reverse complement strand
GTCTTTGGCCACACACTTGTGATAACTGAGGCAAACAAGAACGCAAACCTAATCATTAACGAACTAAAATTGGACTTGCCAGATGTGGTTCATTTATAGGTTACAGAAATGCTCGGGAACTACGGGTAAGTAATTACACGACATTGCCAAGCTCGAAAAAAAGGCTAAATTATGTTTCTCCGGTGACAACGGTAATACCCGACGCTAAATCAAAGACGCTCGAAAAAGAAAAAGAACATGACTTAAAATCCGTATCTCCTTCCAGAAAAGAAGATAGCTCAAAATCCGTACCTCCTTCCAGTGTAGATATAATACACAACAGTGACGGGACAATTACACTTGCGGAAGATGTTGAGATAATTTTTGCGGACGGCGCGGATGGCATCGTGATTAATATTTTAGAAGACGCAATTGTTGAAAATGGCGTTACTATTCGTACAGGGCCACATGGCGGAGAAATGATTTATGCGAACGGCCATTCTTCTATACTTCCCGCAGGTTTTATAGTGGCCCCATCTGTCAAGACCATTATGCGACAGATTTAAGAGAAATAGCTCCTGTCTCTGATGGCGCTCCATCTCTACCTCACACAAAAAACTGACCCCTAATATCTGAGCCCATACGCAGGATAATATACGCGCTCGTCGTTCAGTCCCTCTTTTTGTTCGGCCAAGGCAATTTTTCCCTCTTCGCCAAGGTTGAGCGCCAATGCCGACGTCAGGACGTGTACAAGAAACATAGGCCCCAACAGGCTGCTGCCAAACGTCGGGGAAGTGTCGCTTGCATAAAGCGCAAGATGAGTTGTCTTGCATATCGGAGCCGCGAGGCTATCCGTCAGGGTTACGACAAACGCGCCTTTTTTGTATATTTTTTCAACGGCCTCGGTCACCTCGATAACATAGCTAGGCAGCTCACACACAACCAGCATATCGGCGTCTTCTATCGCCCGTGTCTGCTCCGGGAGCGACATAGAACCGCGCCGCGCCAAGACGGCTTTTAAGCCCAGCTCCGCAAAGCGCGTGTAAAACCACTCGGCGACCAAAGCCGAAATCCCCCACCCCATGCAGTAAATAGTGGAGGCATTTTTCGCGGCTTCGCAAAATTTAGATATGGCATCCGACGGAAGTTTTTTGAATGTTTCCTCTATGTTTGCTTGCTCCAAGCGATAAAGGCTTTCGGGCATATTGGAGCGCTGCGCGCTTTCAGCGATAAATGAAGGGTTGACCTGCTCCATCAGGGTTTGCTTGAGTACATGTTTGAGGTCAGAATATCCGTTGAACCCAAGCATTCTGGCGACTCTCACCAACTGAGCCTTGGAGACCGAGAGCGTTTCGGATATCTCGCTTATGGAGCGAAAGGCTACCGCTGTGGAATTCGTCAGAATATATTCGGCCACTCTGCGCGTTTTGGTTGGAAAGTCGTCAATTTTTTTTCTTATTAAATCCTGAAGCTCCGACGCGTTCATTATATTCATCCCTACTTTTATTACGATTTTTTATTTTTAACCTGAAACTATACTTAAGTTTATTTTAGGCTTCGCTTTCTGTCAATTTATTTTTGCGACAATTAACAAAATCCGCGCCTTTCTTTCGAGCTTGGCGCGGATTTTTTGTTCTGAGTCAGAGTTCGGTTTTACGGATTTAATTTTTGTAAGGATCGAACGCGTCTGTGTAAATATCGGCTATTTCCTCAACGGTCAACTCCACTGGGGCGCGGGTCAGGAGGCGTCTTTCGTTCCAAGCGTCCTGCGCCCATGCTTTCACTTTGCTTCGGTCGGTTATTCCGATTTCAGAGAGGCAGACCGGTAGCTTGACGCTTCTCAAGAGATTATACATAGCGTCTAAAGCGACTTTGCTTGCCTCGCGGACCGAAAGACCATCTACATTTTCTCCCATAGCTTGCGCCAACTGCTTCAGGCGCTCGCCCTTGGAGGCGACGACGGCCTTGAAACAGGCCAACAGCAGGACGGAAAGCGAGATGCCATGAGGGGTATGGAACTCACCCCCGATAGGATAAGCCATAGCGTGAACAAGGCTGGTTCCGGCGTTGGCCAGAACGAACCCCGACGTCAGACAGCCGAGGGACATATTGTAGCGCGCGTTCAAGTCTTTGGGGTCAGACCACGCCGTCCCGAGGTTGCGGGTAAT
>BOCC01000254.1 GCA_026002715.1 Synergistales bacterium | reverse complement strand
TTGGGCTGCTTTGCCAATATTACCAAGTAGCGACGTCCCTACCGGGCAGGCCATTACGATATGCTTTGCGCTCATTTATGATTTTCCTCCCTATTTCGTGCCTTGATAATGCTTACAAGTTACTGTCTTAACTTTCGCATCTGAATAAGTGAGGTACTTTATAGTGATTTTAGACCATAAAAACCAGAATGTCAAAAACATTCCCGAATTTTTGGCCTTTTGCAGGCGCGTTTCTCTTCGAAACGGAAGTTCACCAAAAAAATTAAAAAAGCCAAGGATAAGCTCTTGCAGAAAGAGACTTTAAGCTGTTTTTTCTTGTGGCTATACGTAACTGCATCTATCTCATGATGCTCCAAGTGCGACGGCATGAAGTTTTGCCATGCGAATAGCGGAAAGCGCTGATACAAAATGTTTTATAAATAGACTTATTATTCAGATGGTGAACTTCCGTTGAATACACAAACTCTGAAGTTGCGCGGAACAGGAAAAATAATTGACTGAAAATTATGACTGCGAAACGGAGGATGACAAGGGCTAAAAGTAATTTTTGAGTAAATTTTTATAATGCACATTATCGCGAATGCTTTTCGATATTTTACGCAATGCATACATTTTTTTGTTGTACTCTATATTTGACAGAATTATAATGAACCTTGTTAAAGAACTATACTCAAGGAGATGTATTATGACAAATGCGGTAATAGATATGGGTTCCAACACGGTGCGTTTATGCGTGTTTGAATATAACGGCGGCGAAATTGAAACTCTGTTTACCCAAAAAGAGGCTGTTGGGCTTGCCGGCTATGTGCGTAACGGATTCATGGAGCACGAGGGAGTCCGTCAGGTATGCGAGGTTCTGCGCGGCTTCCGCGATTTGGCGCTCAAGTTCGTTCCGATGAATGATATTAGAGTATTCGCAACGGCGTCGCTGCGAAACGTTAATAATAAGAGCGACGCAATCAGTATTATCTATGCTGAAACAGGGCTTTCCCCCGAGGAGCTTTCCGGCGATGAAGAAGCCTACCTCGATTTCATTGGCGTTACGCACGGAACAAAGTTGTCTGACGGTTTCCTAATCGACATCGGCGGAGCAAGCACCGAGCTTGTATCTTTTTCTAAAGGCGCTCCTACGGAAAAAATCAGCTTGGCTGTGGGGTGTCTCGGGCTATACACTAAGTTTATGCACGGACCGCTTGTCGCTAAATCCGAAAAGGGCAAAATGCGTTATGAAATCCGCGATTTGTTCAATGCTTTCGATTGGAATAACACAAGCGTCAAAACATTAATTGGTGTTGGCGGTACAGCTCGAGCCGCGTTAAAGATGTCGCAAGCGCTGTTTGGCGCTTCGCAAAATGGTTTTCCGGCGGAACACGTTAAAGCGATCCGGCGTATGCTTGAGAAGTCCAAACCGGGCGTGTACCAAACACTATATAAGAACGCTCCTGAACGCGTATTGACGCTTTACCCCGGCTTACTGATTTTGGAAGAAGCCGTCAAGCGGCTCGGCTGCGAAGAACTACACATCAGCAAATACGGAGTGCGCGAAGGGTTCTTTATCGAGCGCGTATTAAGACTGAACGCGGACAACCGGCAGGCTCCTGCGGCAGAAGAATAGAGGGGCGCATCGCTTGATGAAAATTGGAGCGCGGAGATTGAGGAGGACTTCAAGCGCAGGAGGGTGGGAGAAGATGATTGGGGCTATTGTAGGTGACATTGTGGGTTCTGTCTACGAATGGAATAATATCAAGACGAAAGATTTTCCACTGTTCAACGACAAGAACTTTTTTACCGACGACACGGTGATGACTGTTGCCGTTGCGGAGAGACTGATGAACGGCGGCGAGTCGGACGATTTTGTCAACGCGATGAAGAAATACGGACGGCTTTATCCTAATGCCGGCTACGGTAGAAGTTTCGGCAACTGGCTGCTTTCCGATAGCCGCAAACCATATAACAGCTTCGGCAATGGTTCGGCGATGCAAAGGTATAAAAGGCGCGCAGGCTGCCGCCGCAGCGATTTTCCTTGCGCGGACGGGTAAAAGAAAGAGAGAAAGCCTGGGCTGAAGTATCGATGTCTGGCTTTCAAGAACAAGTGGAACCAATACGAAAACGAATCAAAGCGTTGCTTGAAGAAGGAGCGAGTCGTGGCGTACCGACAAA
>BOCC01000253.1 GCA_026002715.1 Synergistales bacterium | reverse complement strand
AGTGCGTTTACGAGCCGATGGCTGTGATAAAACGCAAAATTTTGTTTTCAACTTTGAAAACACTAAAAACATAGCAATATCAAGCACTTCGAGAGATATAGAAATGAAAAATGGGGAAACTCAAACGCTTTAGCCCTTGCTTTAACCTGCTGACATTGATATACTAACCAGCAATTGACACAAACATTAAGTATTTCGGCGGGTGACACAAAATGGTTGATGAAGCCCGCTCCATCCAACAGACAAGTGACGGCGGTTATATCGTAGCGGGGTATTCCGACAGCAACGACGGCGACGTATCAGGCAATCACGGCAACAGCGACTACTGGATTGTCAAACTCAGCCCGGACGGGAGCGGAACGGGGCCAAATCCTAACCCTGTAGATCCAGCCGATCCCGGCAATTCCGGCTCTGGCGACGGCGGTTGCTCCGCTCTCGGCATTGGCTTTGGGGTTATAGGCGCCTCTCGTAGGGGCGACCGCCCTCGGTCGCCCGTTTCTTGGTGGAGAAACTAAGCTACCAACACAAATCGCTTCACTCTGATGGTGAAACTAAGTGACTGATGAAGAACCTAAGCGATTCGCACAGCTCGTTCCTCGCTGGCTCACTGCTTATCACGCGGCTCATTCTTCGCTGGTTCGCTACTTATTTAGTTGTCTGCTTATGTTAGACGCCAAGCGTTATGGATGTGAGCGACCAAAATTAAAGGCGGGCGACCGGGGGCGGTCGCCTCTATTTTGAGAATCAGAGCGCAAAATAAGGGGATTGACAGCCCAAGCACTTCGCTTTAGAATGATAAACTGTTTTAAGCGATAAAATACTTTAGAAAGGGGAAACGAACATGTCTAAGTCGACAAGGCGGTCGGTAAACATTACTGAAATAAGTATTCTTAGCCTCCTCCTCGGACTTTATGTGTACGCGGATTCCCTTTTCTGTGGGTCGGCGCTCGGGGGCATTTAGCGAATATCGAAGAGCGAAAGGCAACTAAAAAAGAGGAATCCGAAAAAATCGGATTCCTCTTTTTTAGTTTTTTATTTAATTTTTTAATTATTTTTAATTTTTGAATTTGAGAGGGCGGAGATTTTTATGGGTAGCACAAGTGACATAGTTCGCGTTTTCGACACCACGCTGAGGGACGGCGAACAGGCGGCCGGGGGCAATCTGAACGTCGCCGAGAAACTGCAAATCGCGAGGCAGTTGGGCAGACTTGGCGTCGACATCATCGAGGCGGGGTTCCCGGCTTCGTCTCCGGGCGACTTCGCCTGTGTGGAAGCTATAGCGAAGGAGGTTCCGGAATGCGTCATAGCCGGGCTTTCCCGCACGACTGAATCCGACGTCCGCACCTGTTGCGACGCCGTGAAGGGCGCTCCGAGGCATCGCATCCACATCTTCATAGCTACGAGTCCAATCCACATGGAGTACAAACTCAAAATGACTCCCGAACAGGTTCTCAAGGAAATTCAATTTTCTGTTTCTCTGGCTCGCAGCCTTGTCGAGGACGTCGAATTTTCCGCCGAGGACGCCAGCCGTTCGGAGCTACCTTTCGTGATAGAGGCGTTCAAGACCGCGCTGGCGGCCGGAGCCACGACTTTGAACATACCCGACACCGTTGGCTACGCGACGCCCGAGGAGTTTCAGACTTTTTGCCAAAACATAATAGAGGGCGTGGGAGCGCCAAGTAGCGTCGTCTACTCCGTTCACTGCCACAACGACTTGGGCCTCGCCACGGCTAACTCATTGGCCGCCATTCGCGCGGGCGCCCGCCAGGTCGAGTGTACAATAAACGGCCTTGGTGAGCGCGCGGGCAACGCCTCCTTAGAAGAAATCGTCATGGCGCTCAAAATGCGCTCCGATCAATACGGCCTCACAACGGGCCTCGACACGACTAAACTGCACCCCACCAGCGCGCTCGTCTCCCGCTTGTCTGGAGTGCACGTCCCCCCCAATAAGGCTATAGTCGGCGGCAACGCGTTCGCGCATCAGGCCGGAATTCATCAGCACGGCGTACTTGTCAACCCTCTGACCTACGAAATCATGAAGCCCGGCTCCTATGGAGTAAACCGGTATAGACAGGCGCTTATGGATAAACTCGGTCAATTCGGGCGGTATACCCTCGAGCAAGAGCGCGTAGGCTCCGGCTCTCTCTACGGCCAACGCGTCGTC
>BOCC01000252.1 GCA_026002715.1 Synergistales bacterium | reverse complement strand
CACCAAAACCAAAAGCCTCCAAGATAGCGCGCTGGGTCTTTGTAATGGGGTTCATAAGGCGGCGGTCAGCAGATGCAAACACCACTTTTATCTTCTCAAGTTCAGATATGACAGAGTCCTTGCTCATAGAATTGTCTTTCATATACGCTCCAAGTTTGACATTGACCTGTGGGTCACTTCTAAAAACCCATTTAAGCGTATGAAAGAGACCGACAAAAAAATCGGTATGCTTGGCAATAGGCTTGGTGAGCTGATCGAGAAGCTGCTTGTGCCGAACACCTTGGCTAAGTTCAAAGCTATGGGTTATACGTTCGACAAGATTAGCCCAAACGTCACGCCGCAGACATCTGGTTGAAGTTTAACTTCTCCTGCCAGAACATACTCTTCGTTTTCGAGCATAAAATCAATCTCGACCAAGGTTTTATCATGTTTGTTTCCGATTCTGACGTTTGGGCCAAACCTCGAGAATTTATAACCCATAGCTTTGAACTTAGCAAAAAAGGTGTCAGACACAAGTAGCTCCTTGATCAGATCACTATCCCTACCGCCGAGCTTGTCGATTATCTTGTCAGTCTCCTGCATTTACCTGTCAGTCTCCTGCATCGAGTTCAACATTAATTTCTATTCCGTGCATACCAAGAAAGTATAGGCACGTAGCGAGTCTTGTTCTCTTGTTTCCATCAATAAACGGGTGATTCTGAACAATATGGAACAAATACGCCGCTGCCATTTCGTAGGGAAAGGAGTGAAGGTGATCGTCGCCAATTCCCGTCATCGGCATAGACAAAGCGGATTCAAGAAGTCCCTTGTCACGTAGACCGTGTTGTCCGCCATAGCATTCTATTTGCTCAGTATGAAAGTCAAGTACATCGGAAAGCTCGAAAAAATTCGGCATTCAATCGGCCAGTTTTTTGAAAGCACTCTCATATTTTTGGTTGATATGAGCGCGAACTTTTGCTAATTTTTCTGAACGTTCTGTATCACGGACAGGGGAAAGAATGAGAGACTTGCCATCCGTTGTTATTGAAAGATGTGTGTCTGATTTGATGTCGAGCAATTCAAGAATGGGCTTGTCCAGAATAAGAGCTAAACTGTTTCCATGTTTTGTCAGTGTTTTAATCAATGCGTCCATCCCCTTGTTTTACCTAATTTTCAGTATACACATTGTATCACTAAATATGTGAATATGTCGCTCTTGACTGAGTAAAACAGCGCCCCATCTTCCGGGGCGCTGATCACCATTTTGTTTCAAGCCCACTCCGTCTTAGGTTTCCAGCCTTTGGACGAAGGTTCTATATTGACATTTTCACCCGATGCGGTTACGACATAGAACCCGGCGGCTTGAGCACATTGTTTCACATTATCACGAAATATGGCTCCAGCTATGGCTCCGATGAATTTTCTTGTGTCGCCGCGCTTGTCGGAGTAGGTGCGGATTTTTTTCATGCGTTCTATATGATCTTGCACGTCATATTCGTTTGGTCGAAGTTTCACTTCCCCTATCAAGGCGCATTCTCCGTTTTCGAGCATGAAATCAATCTCGGCCAAAGTTTTATCATGCTTGTCTTCGATTGTGACGTTTGAGCTAATCTTGTCGAACGTATAACCCATAGCTTTGAACTTAGCCAAGGTGTTCGGCACAAGTAGCTTCTCGATCAGCTCACCAAGCCTATTGCCGAGCCTACCGATTTTTTTGTCGGTCTCTTTCATTTGCTTGTCGGTATCCTGCATCGACAGCTTTAACTCTTGCATACCGCGCTCAAATTCTCGTGCTCTGCGGTCAAACTCTTGCGCACTCTCTTGCATCTTGCGCTCGAACTCTTGCGCCCTGCGCTCGTCATTCGCTCTCGTCTCCATGAGCGCCGCCCACACTTTTTCAAACGTCAGGCCACGTTCGTACTGGATTGCTTCCTCTCCCATAGTTTTTTGCCTCCCGGTGGATATTTTGATGATTATAGCATAAAACAGCGCCCCGAGACTTCGGGGCGCTGTTTGCTGTTTGGTTGTAAAGCTATACGCTACGTTCTGTTCAGGTTAGAACGTGATCTGGGTGCGTAAGCGAAGCCAACTCTGATCCAGAACAGGTGCATTGTCATCGAAATTAATAGCGTTATAAAACAAACCAAACAATACATTGGGATTATACTGATAAGCTACGCCTATCGCCCACTGATTTGCCTTAAAGTCAG
>BOCC01000251.1 GCA_026002715.1 Synergistales bacterium | reverse complement strand
AATCCTGTGGAAAGAAGGGCTGCTGCCTGACCTCGCCTATTGCAAGTGGTACATCAAGAAGAACTTTGTGCATATCGACTGCGGGGGAAAGCGCGTAAATATTTTCGCGGAGGGGAACTAATGGACAACTACGAAAAGCTTGAGATTAAGCTCGACACAATGAACGAGACGATGCGCTCGATGCTCGATCTGAACCGTCAGACTTTGACTGAGATAAAGAAGCAGAATGATGTTATGGGGAGCAGATTGTCAAGGATAGAGCGCGACATCGAAAAGGCGTCTGAGTCGCGCAAGGAGATTTATGAGCGTATTGAGAAGATAGAACATCGCTGTGCCGTTAGAGAAACTGCGCTGCCGATAGGCGCGCAGTGTTCAAGCAAAATTGATTTTGGCGCGGAAGCTAAATCTTGGATAATGTCTGAGGTTGGACGTATAACCATAGGAGTACTGCTCATATTGGTCGGAGCGTTTAGTAGTGAGGCGCTAAAGATCTTGATTGAAATTATCAAGGCAATGTTGAGGAGGTGAGGCCGTCTAACCAGTCGGCACACCACTACTCTTGGAAAAGTATAATAATTATTTCAAGCCCTCTGACCTATGTTAAGGTCGGAGGGCTTATTTTTTTTGCCCTGATTTTGAATTGACATATACTCCCAAGAAGTGGTATGCTAAAGTCATAGTAAGGAAAATATAACAACTAATGGGGGATAGCGAATGACAAGAGAATCTGACACATCCGAACAGCCGAACGTAAAGCGGAAAATCTATAACAAATTCCAATTTGTTTCTGACGTGCCAGACTTTACGATTGAGGAAATAAAGAAAATCCGACACACGCTCGGTCTGTCACAGAGTATGTTAGCAAAGATACTTGGTGTGGCCCAGCGAACGGCGGAAGCATGGGAGGTTGGCCGCAAAGTTCCAAACGGCGCGGCACGACGGCTCCTGCAAATACTAAAATCAGATGCGGACGCAATACGCCGAAGCGGGATAGCGGAATGGTGATTACAAGCCGTTCCGCTCTTTTTTTGTGCCCTTTTTTACCCGAAAAAAATTATAAAAAATTTATGAAAAACGCTTGACATATACGCCCGTGAATGGTATACTTTAGATACTTAAGAAATAAGCAACGCTCCCAAAACTCCAGTAAGAGAATCAGAAGTATTTAGACAACAGCTCACCTCCACCTTCTTCGCGTTTTGAGAAATATTGATAAAACCTCCTACGCCCGTGACCCTGTTTCCAAACTTGCTGACGTTTACATTGCCCGCCGCGTCTAATTGCGCGAACGACAGAAACGTGATGTCCAAGCCGCTACCGTCATACCAGTCAAACTGATACGGTTCATCGACGATTGCCTGCGCGTTTGTCGCAAGACTGAAATCCACGCCACCGGCCGGTATGCCACCGATTACGCCCTGCTCGACCGTGAGGGTGATGGCCGAGGCTACATCCTCTTCATTTGCGACAACAGCCACTCCGTCTGGTATGCCAAAGCCAAGATTTACGACCGCGCCGGGCGTCAACTCCAACGCCGCTCTCTTCGCCACAATTTTGCGTTCGTCCATCTTCATTTGGTCGGCCTGCTGCTCGGGCGCCTTTATCTCACCGGTATAAGCGGGATTGTAATAAGTGATCATGGATTGCGTCTGATCCGGGTCGACCACAACCGCGTCCACCAGAATCCCCGGAATCTTAACCAACCTTGGATCAAGTGTGCCGCGCTTTGCCAATCTCTTGACCTGAGCTATTACAATGCCCCCTGAATTTTTTGCCGCCTGCGCCGCAGACATATGCTCCAAGACAACGCCCTCATGTTCCATGGTGATATTGCCGTCTTCATCAGCCGTTGTTCCGCGAACGATAGTCACATTTATCGGGAAACTTTTGTAATACAGCCATTCTCTGCCGTCTAATTCCAATACGCGCACGAGATCTTCGGAACAAGCGCTGTTCATCTTTCCACCTTCGATGCGAGGATCTACAAATGTACCCAACCCCACATGGGTGATCAACCCCGGCTTCCCTCCGGCTATCTGACGCGCGAGCTGTACCATGACGCCTTGCGGCAGGGTGTATGCTTCAATTTTATTTTCAAAGGCCATCTGACAAATATGCGGCGACCATGACCAATGGCTTCCTATAACCCGGCGCACCATCCCATCATGCCCGAAACGATCCGCACCACTGCCGTTTTTATCGC
>BOCC01000250.1 GCA_026002715.1 Synergistales bacterium | reverse complement strand
CTATTACGCTTGCTAACGCGCCGCGTCTCGTGTAGAGTTTACCGTAAGGAGGTGTTACAATATGCTACCAACACTGAAAATGTTATCTACGCCTACGTGCCCGGCCTGCGTCCAGATGTCCCGTGTTCTGGACGAGATAAAAGAACGCTACGCGGGCGAATTGGTCGCCGAGAAAGTCAACGTTCAGGAAGACCGCGAAACCGCGCGGCAATATAATGTCATGTATGTTCCGACCCTTCTGTTTATCGGGCGCGACGGCGAAATCCTGAAACAGGACGTCGGATACAAATCTATCGATGAAGTTGTCGAGACATTCAAGGCAGCCGGCGTCGTTTTATAGAGTCGAATCATATAATCAAATTATAAACGGGGTCGTTGCTCATGGCAAAAATATTGATTGTAATTATTTTGATCTCGGTAGCGTTGGTCGTGTTTCTTGCGTTTCTTTTGTGGAAAGAACGCAACAAACTCAGAATCGCCAACACTCTAATCAACATAATGACGGACACGACCGAAATATGTTGCTGGGAATGGGTGACAGCCGACGATACCCTTGCGCTCATACCCGACGGAGAAATGCTTTTCGGAAAAAACGTGTCAAATTTATCTGAGTTTACGTCTCTGATGCACCCTGACGACGTTTCCGGTTTTAAAAGAGAGATAAAAGATTATTACCTGCGGCCGAAGAACGAATTCAACGACAGCTTAAACGAAACGCTGAATTTGGAGTTTCGGATGCAAAGCGTGTATGGGCAGTGGCGCTGGTTCGCGCTGCGCGACAGCGCCATGGAATGGAACGAGAAAGGGAAACTTATAAGCGCGCGGGGCGCCATCTTGGATATAGACAAACACAAGCAGACCGCGCAGGCGACGCACGACTCAGAGGAGCGCCTGAACACCATTTTCCGCAGCGCCGCGGGCAGTATGGCCGTCACCGACCCCGACGGCAATTTGCTCGACGCCAACAGCGCTTTTTGCGATATGATGGGCTACGATGTAGAAGACATCAGAGGGACGTTTATCATGTCCCTGTCGGACAAAACTTACTGCAAAACGCAAAACGAGGTCATGGAGGATATTTTAGAGAAGTGCGAGAGCTCAGATGACAGCCGCTTCCATATAGAGGAGAACTTCAGGCGCGGCGACGGCAAGATTGTAGTTGTGAACTACGGTTTTTCGGTCATCAGAGATTTTGACGGAAACACCATAAACTATATCTTCGCCGGTACGGATGTCACGCCGCAAAAAGAGCACGCCGCTGAGCTGAATCTTTTAGCGGAGCGTCAAAGCCGCCACGCCGAAAGACTGCAAGAACTTCACGAGCTTGTCTATTCTCTCCTGCAGTCTAAAACCGCGAGCATTTATTGGATAAAATCGTTGACTATCTAAAATCTTTCATCCCAAATTCAGCTTGCGGCATATACTTTTTCAAGGCGGACAAAAACCGGCTCAAGCCGGCGAAGATGGACTGCCTCGCCTGTTATGACGAAGACCCCGTCCACACGCCAAAAAAAGAGTTTTTATCCGATACGTTCAGCTCGCTCGCCGCTCCTATCATCGAGTACGACAAGGGCGGACTTGAGACAAGGCGCATATCTCCCATACTTTTTCAGTCTAACTGCATAGGCGTCATAGATATTTCAAAGTCCTCCGGCATGACGCCTGAAGAGTTGGAAGTTCATCAGCTGCTGATCGACTATATCTCCGGACTTTGGATGCTTTACGACGTTTTAGCGCTGCGGGAGCAGGAGGCGTCCGTCGACCCTCTGACCGGCATATGGAACAGACGCTATATGATTCAGCGTCTGAACGAGGAGAGCGACCGCATAATACGCTACGGCGGCAACGCATGTCTTGTCATAGGCGACCTTGGCAATTTTAAAAACGTAAACGACAACTACGGACACAGCAAGGGCGACGAGGTTCTGATAAAGTCCGCCGCCGCTATAAAAAGAAATCTGCGAGTCAGCGACAGCGTAGGGCGTTACGGCGGGGACGAGTTCATAATCCTCTTGTCCAACGTGACGGAAGACGAGGCCGACATCGTCTTGGGGCGTATTCAGCACGAGGTACTGAATTTAAACATCCGCTCTGACGACTCCGACCCGGACAGCGCGGCGGTTTCGGTGACGATGGACTTCGGCGCCTCGTTCTTCCCCGGTAAAGCGCCTACTTTGATGGACAAGATAGGGCTGGCGGACGAGG
>BOCC01000249.1 GCA_026002715.1 Synergistales bacterium | reverse complement strand
CCAGGACGGCGTTGCGTAAGGCGAAAGAAAATCACCTTGGCGACGACTTCTGGAAGGAAGTCTATGATTCCGCGCTCAAGAAGGGGGGTAACTAAATTGAGTGCGAAGAATATGCCGCCCAGCATAGACAGGATTGTGAAAGAAGTTTGCTTCGAAGATTTGTACTCGCAAATCAGCCAACGGATGACGCGTAATCCCTATTTGTTGAATTTTAGGCCGAATCATTCCGACATAGACGAGGTCCGCTTATCATACGTCGAACTTATTCAGGTCAAAAACGCAAATATACAAGAAAATCACGTTTCTTTCGACGCCGTTGTAAAGTGTGATATGGATGTGGACATCGTTGAACGCGGCTATGACGTGCGGCGCAGAAGCAACTCAATGACTCAATGGTTAAAGGTGCGCTGTGAACTTGCCCTAAGCGAAGAGGGTGATAATTTCAATTTTGCAGTTGAAAGAATTGAAGATTATTCAAAGGACAGAAATACTTCAAAAGCGACGGTCAGCCTCGTTCCCGTTGTATACAAAAAAGACCTCGATAAAGAGGCGACTGATTTTCTTCAAAAGCACTGCCCGGAAGCCCTCACCACTCCAATGGCGGTTTCTATAAAAGACATCGCGAAGAATCGTATGGGTTTGAAAGTATTGACGTATCGACTTACGGAGGATTTCAGCGTTTTCGGGCAAATGTGCTTTCAAAAAGGTTTCGCTCAAATTTATGATAAAGATGAAGATGAGTATCGTGCACAGGAAGTTGAAGCGGGAACATGATCATCGACCCGGATACGTTTTATCAGCGCAATCTCGGATGCCTGAACAACACTATCGCTCACGAATGTGTTCATTGGGAACGGCACAGATGCTATCACTTTGTCCTCGGCATACTTGATGGAGCCACCACTATAGCCTGTCGTTGTCCGGTCGAAGGTCAGGATGAACTAAAACATCGGGATTGGACAGATGAACAATGGATGGAGTGGCAGGCAAACGCCATAGCTCCGCGCATTCTCCTTCCGCGCGAACCTTTTATCGCGAAAGCAGACGAACTGTCGAAAAGCGCAAAAAGGCTCCGCTTTCTCAATAATCGCGAGTTAGTAGACTGGATCGTGAAAGAGCTTGCCAGCTTCTTTCGAGTTTCAAAAATATCTGCTGGGATACGGATAAAAGAAGTAGGTTGGCATTTTGCGGTCTGAAAGAAAGGGAGTGAAAATAATTCGCTACATAGCTTAACAGCTTTGTCGCTTGACAGTTATATAAATCCATGATTAAATGCAATGGAAAGGAAAATTGTGTTTTGGGAATTCGCTAAAAAGCGGATAAGCTATATTGACAAGGCTATTGATTTTTAATGAACCAACAAAAACGCTGACCCCTACTGGCATAGAGATCAGCGCAACCTTTGGAAGCCATATTGAACTTCCCCTTTCCTTTCATTATGGCGCACTCCAGAGAAAAAATCCAGCGAAAGCTCATGAATTTATTGTGAGTGCAGATGTTGTATGCGCTTTAATGGAGGTGAGAACATGACGTGCAATATTGGGGAAAAAGCTTTCTGGTCTAATTTTGTAAAAAATGCGCGATTTAATGATCGATGCGACCGCCCAGTACATAAAATTGTGGATGATAGCCTCTTGTTTCGGTATCCCGATCTATCGGAAGAGCGGCCTGCAATTCCCATCATAAGGAGGCAAGATGTCGATCTGAAAGAGCTGAAATACATCGGCTTCCACAATTCCTGTAAATACGACGGCAAGGACGCCAAGAAAAAGACGGTCGGGTTTTTTCTGGGTGATGAAAAATTTGAGCGCGTCTGCAACAGACCGTGGCGTTATTGGGAGCGACTCGCGCAATACAAGCAAGTGCTGTCTCCAGACCTGAGCTGTTTCACTGACATGCCTCTCGAAGAGCAATGGGTCAACACATATCAGAGCCAACTTGTTGGAGCGTTTTGGCAATGGTGTGGTAATTTGCTATTGTCGTCCGCACTTCGGAATGCGCCAATGCGCGGAAATTGTAACTGTGGAGCACGAAGGTAATAGGGCAAGGCGCTTGAAGCGTTATACACCATCGCCTGGACAGCTTCTGCTGTTCGAGGCGAGTTGATGGATTGGAGGTATACTATGGGAGGCAGAGGAGCCGCAAGCGGCATGTCGGCAAAGGGTATCAAATACGGTGATGAATACAGAACGTTATTTAGATTGGAT
>BOCC01000248.1 GCA_026002715.1 Synergistales bacterium | reverse complement strand
CTGCGCTTCGTCAAACGATTTTTGCCCCAGATACTGGTCAGGGTGGTTACATATCTGCTTGAGCTTCATGATGCTCGCTAATACAAGACCCTTTCGCGCTATCCCGGAGGCTTCTTGTAACGCTTGCTCAATATCTTTTACTAATGCGTTGTACAGGACGACCTGTTTTTTCGTTAGTTCTGTATAGGCTTTAACTTCTATTTTATCCGGCAAGTCCGATATGACCGCCTTATCGGTTTTGAGACGGCGCAGGATAAACGGAGATACAATCTCGCGCAGCTTTGAGTAGCCCTTGATGTCGCTCTTCAAACTCTTAGCGAAGTTGCCGAACTCCTTCGCGTTGCCGAGAAGTCCCTTGTTCAGAAAGTCAAAAATAGACCACAGGTCGCCTAACCTGTTCTCGATAGGGGTTCCGGTCATGGCTATTTTAGACGTCGATTTCAGCGCTTTTATCGCTTTCGTCTGCTTTGTACCGGCGTTTTTGATAGCCTGCGCCTCGTCTATGACTATTAAATCCCACTCGACATCTTTGAGCCGCTCAAGGCGTGCGGCCATGCCATAAGTCGTGATAAACAGGTCTGCGCTGTCTTTGTCAAATTCGCCAAGTTCTTTTTTATTAGTATGAATAACCTTGTATTTCAGCCGGGGCGCAAACTTCTCGGTCTCAGCCGCCCAGTTACTCAAAAGTGAAGCGGGTATAACGAGCAGTGTTTTTAAGTGGAATGTCCGCAAATATTCGAGCAGCGCTAAAATCTGGACCGTTTTGCCGAGTCCCATATCGTCAGCGAGCAGCGAGCCGAAGCCGAGCGTCCTCATCATCCCCAACCAGTTGAGACCTGTTTGCTGATAAGGCCGCAATGACGCCTTAAAACTTTTGCCGCTCGATAAAGGCTCGATTTTTGCGGGGTTGAGCAGCCTCTTTTTTATGTTGTCCAACCACTCTCCGTTTGTGATTTCGACTCGGGCGTCTGTGTCCGATATTGATTCGCCGCCGATGTTGAGCTGCAATCTCATAGCCTCAGCGAAAGTCACGTTTTGCATTGCGGCGGCTTTGTCAAAGGCTTCCAACGCCGCGAGCAGTTTATCTTGGTCTACTTCGACCCACTTGCCTTTTATGAGAGACAACCCATTCGCCTGCGACAGAAGAGCCTCGATCTCCTCTTTAGTCATACGCTCGTCGCCAAGATAAATACCGGGGTTAAAAGCCAAAAGCGCGTCCATGCCAACGAGCGACGGTTGTTTCTCGCCAACGGCGATAGACACCCGGACGTGAGCTTTTTTCTTCCACCAGTCCGGAATGCGGCAGATGACACCATTCTCCTCGTATAAAGGAACTTCTTTCAGGAACGTGTAAGCCTCGTCCGCGTTAAACCTGAGAGGATAATACAGCTCTCCGTTTTCGTAAAAATTTGAGATAAAATCACTTTTATCCGCAACTCTGGTGACCGCGGACATTAACGCGAGGAGCTTGTCGTCGTCTCCTTTACACTCTAAAAGCGCGTTTTTAAGCATAAGGTGGCTGACTTTTTCTCTGCTGCCCGTGCTATAGGTAGCCAAAAAAGCAAAGGGAGAATCGCCTTTTCTGTTCTCCGCAAGGTGAAAAAATACCCGTCCAACTAAGTTCAGAGCGGCATTTTTACCGCGCAGATAATCCGACACAAAGCCGGTAAATTTCTCTATTTCGCGGTTTGCCACACCGCTGAGAGACATCCATATATTTTCTATCCAAGGCCCGTGTATAAATTCCACACCGGAACCATACGGAGTCGCGCGCAGAATGTCGGTTTTAACCTCGTCAGATAGGCGCGGCGCTTTTCTTGTTATCTCTATATCGCTGTCGCGCGAGAGAATATACGAAAATTGTTCCGAAATATAATGCAAATACGCAAAAGTAGGTGAGAACTCATTATTTTTTGCCTCAAACCCAAGATTATAGAGCGCCTTCCATTTGTCATTCGCGAAGTCATCTATTATGGTTTGAGCTTGGGCTTGGTCAAAAGCATAATCCAAATTTAACGCTGGAACGCTGTCTAAAACAAAGCCGTCCTGCGTAAAAATTGCCGTTATTTCGTAATTTGTCACATTTGTCATGATGTCCGCCTGCCTCCCCCAACCGTCCGGTAGACTGTCGTTAAAGACTCTGAAATTGCCCTCAAATGGGTTTTGTTTAGCAATAAAACACACTTTTACAAGCATATTATACTATA
>BOCC01000247.1 GCA_026002715.1 Synergistales bacterium | reverse complement strand
CGGTTTTCAAGCCACGATATGTCATGAACTTTATAACAACGACGTGTTTCTACGCGCCCGTGTCCTTTTTCTGTAGGTGCGGTAAAAATTTCGATGTTGTCAGAACTTGGCGGATTTTCTATAAAAACGTGAGTTTTTCACGGTTTTATACTATAAATCATGTTCCACCGTTTTCTTCTTGGGTGGACGCCCTCGCCTGTGCGTAAATGTCTGTTTTGACACGTAATCAGGCGAGCAGCCTTCTGGGATGTCAAAGCCGAAAGCCCTACAGATGCCTACTTGGTCACCGACGAACGGCGTTATGAATTTTGCCTTGTTCGTATGCTCAATGCAACGGATAGGACGCATCTCGTCCAGAACCTCGAGCGATGACGTGAAATGTTCGAACAGTTCTGTACTCTTCCAGACATAGCGCACATAGGAACTTAGGATAAGGGATACGAACAGGATAAACAGCCTCCCTGTTTTTCCTTCCTCAGACCAGTTACGTTGCCTATCGGACACCATTTGGTCTTTCATCTGCTGGAAATACTTTTCTTGCTCATCGCGAAGGCGATAGATCTCAAATATAGCCATAGCGCTAAAATTCAGTTTATGTGTGGTTATGGAGAAGAAGCCGGACATCTTCCGCGCCTTTGTCACTTTCTTCTTGTTGAGGTCGTAGGACTCAATGGCCCGTGTCGTCTGGTTATAGCTGATGTTGAAGTAGCAGTAGTGCCTCTTGAGGGTATTGTCGTCATCAAGAACCGCTTTCTCCTTAAGCATTTTTGCGAGCGAGATTTCCTGTTTGTGGATGTCGATATCAAGCTGGACGAGTTCCTCGCTCCTGCGTATCGAATCAAAGTACAGGCAAAGCTTCAGTCGATCAGCCTTTTTGATCGCTCGGCCTTTACTCTGAACTTCGTACTCGATGTCGTACTGCCTGTGGTAAATCCTTGTCTCGGGATCGATGGACATGCTTGCCGGGCGAGCGCTGAATTCTCCCAAATCCTCAATCTTGGAGAGAACATGCTTCTGTTGTGTTTTGGTGCACATAACCATGGCCTGCCCTCTGAGAATATAGCTTTCGAGGTTTCGGATACTCTCATACCCTCTGTCGGTGACCAGGATGATATTGGAGAACCCGGCATGATCCAGGTCGGCCAGGATCGTCTCAAGACTGCGAGAGTCCGGGATGTTCCCGGGGAATGTCCGATAGTATACCGGCATGTGGCTTGCCAACGAGTATACGACGACCTCTACGGTCTGCTCCAAGGGAAGCCGTTCCTTGTTCTTGCCCCATTTGATATCGGCAAGGGAATGCCCGCAGGCACACCTGGACGTAGAATCGACGGCGCAGACCTCTCCGGGGCCGAGTCTGGCAGCGCGTAGCCTTAGGAGATCCATGCGGTGCTTCTCCGTGACGGACTGGGTGAGCCTTGTGATGTGGGCCGGTGTGAGTTCCCTGTTCGAGGGAGCCTTGACGAGTCTTTGCCAGCGCACCACTCTGCTGTAGTTATACTTCGTGATATAGGGGAACATGGCAAGAGTCAGGATATCATCAACCATTTCTTTGTTACCGTCAAACACCTTCTCTAGATCTTGGCGGATACTGGTCTTCAGTGCAACTTGCTCAAGCAGCCAAATGTCGCCGTAGAGGCAGTTTGTGTCGCCTGCCTCGTAAGCTGGTCTGCCAGGTTTTCTAGCGCCTGACAGCTTCCCGACCTCACTCATGTCCCAGCCGTCCGGGAACACAAGCTTTGCGCGCTCCTCGGGCGAGGCCAGGACATACCGAGAGCCGGGAATGAACTTCATGGCCTCGTCCAATGTTCCCCAATGGATGTAGCGGTATTTTTTCTTGCCTGTCTCTGGATTCACATAGGGTGGCTGGGTACTGGCGTAGGTGTATCCGTTGGTTGTATGTGGTTTCACCCGATATTGACTGTTAGGATTGATGGGTCTGGTCATGATGTCCCCCCTAATTTTAGTATAATTATACTATAAAAAGAAAGGGGCGAAACAAACCGATTTCTGAAGAATCCTTATTACCAGAGCATTAATCAAGTTTCTATGAGTTTATAGTATAAATATGTGAAAAACTCACGATAAAAAGCTTCACATCGTCATAGAATGTCTTTTGGTTTTCTTTCAGCCCAAAACAATAATTTCCGCCTTGCTTTATTATCTTTTCACAAGTTTCTTTTTGGCAATGCATAGCGTCAGCGGTTATTG
>BOCC01000246.1 GCA_026002715.1 Synergistales bacterium | reverse complement strand
ACATGCCGCCGCAATGGCGTCAATGTGACAAGTTTTTTGAAGCAATTAATCGCCTCTCACCGCGCAAACACAACAACGCCGAGTATTTTTAACTTTCAAACCTCTCAGGGAGCTTGAACGGTTACCAGATTTTTTTGTATGCGTACACATACACCAAAAAAATCGCATACAGAACTTACGAGTGAGGAGGCTTGTATCATGGCTTTAACGGAACTGCAAATCAGACAGGCATTTGAGTTTCCCCATTTTTTCAAGCGCACCTCCAAAGGAGAAGCTGATTTGAGCGTGGCGGTCTCTCATAGAATGATGAAATTCCTGTGTACAGCTTACCAAATATTTCAGCTAAGCCGTCGGCTATTGCGTAAAATGTGAATTTAGACAAGCCGTACAAGCGTTTCGAGACTTCGATAACTTCGAGAACCTCAATGCTCTCATCTATTTTTTCACTAAGTACGCCGATATAGCCTATGGCAACAGTCAGTAGTAAATCAAGGTTCCTGATGGATTTCAATGAGCGCACAAGAAACTTCTCAAACCCGAAGCTCTGTTTCTTGAATTTGTAGTATTCTTCGATGCGCGCGCCGCATGAGATACACTTTGGTAACCAATGTCAACAACTTAAGGACGAGATGTGATTTTCCATACCTGTTGTTTGCGTCATAAACTCTTCGCATATCAAAAATTGCCGCGGCGAAAAAATATGCAAAAAACGCTTAAGTTGTTGACATTGCTTTGGTAACGGCGACACAAAGCCGATTATCGTCGCTTGTAAGATTAGCCAGGAGCAATAAAGGCTCTTTCCCTAAACCACGGCAAATAACAAGCCTTAGCGGTACGCTGGGATGATCTGGCAACGATACAGGCACGATGGAAATTTTGCAATCAGCTTTATCGCCGTCCTTTGTCTCAAATTTCAGGTTATACTTACCTTTGTATTTCTTTGTCAATGTCTTTAAAAGTATCTTTTCACCCCTGAAGAGAATCTTCCGATCCTCTCTTTCTTAAAAGCGAAATAGTATAAGATATCGTAAATCCCCTAAAATTATTATAAGTGTATGATGCAGATCATTCAAGAGATGTTCATTTTTTATGATCTTGCAAGAAAAATCCTTTCTTGTGAATTGATTTTTTAGCCAAACACACTTTAGGTCACCTCTAAAAACCCATTAAATCATTTCTATATTGCCGGCAATGATGCTTTTACGGAACTTGCGAGGTAAAAGTTGTTATTCTTACCTCTGTCGATATTCTTTCGATATGGATTTTGTGGTGTTTTGTAGCTTGAATTGGTTTTTCTGCTATTTTGAGCAGAAAAACCACATAAAATAGGTTTATGCTACCATAGCAGATGCCTTCCCTATCTTAACCAATGTCATATAGCGCATGAGGTTGTAAGCAAAATCGCGCATAGCGATTTGGCATTTTGCTCTATCTATTCCTATGCAGCGTATAGTCAAGCCGCCCATGCAATATGTCATACGTCCAAACACATGTTCAACACGGGAACGGACAGGTGACACTATTTTTCTGTTGTACTCTTTTTGTGCTTCTGTCAGGGGCTTGTTACGATTCGCTTTCGCACAAGTATGATGCTCAATATCAGGACATTTTTCTTTGAGTTTAATATCTATCTCAGTACCTACGTAACCCGCGTCGTCATAAACCTCTTCAGTTCCTTCAGGCACTACATCTACTAATTTTTGACTGTCATGGACATTTGCTGGAGTTACCTCGTGCGCTATTATCAGTTTTGTACTCGCGTCGGCGGCAATATTATCCTTATAGCCAAAATGCGTTTCTTCGCCTTTTTTCGTCCATCGCGCGTCAAGGTCTGTCTGACTTAATTTATGTGTCAATGAGCGGTCGGCGTTACTGTCCAGCGGGGGGAATCAAAAACACCCTATGAAATTTCATAAGGTGTATACCCTGACTTCTGCAGCAAACACCAAGAAAAAGACCACATAAAGCATTGCGAAGCAATGGGTTATGTGGTCTTAATAATTGATTAAAAGTTGTTGGGGATTAAGCCTTTTTCATGTTGGGGAATCAGGTTTTTTAGTATCTCCAATAATTTTTCTTATATCGCCTAACCTCAGATATTTATGCCTCAGGTCTATTCCGAGTTTCTCATATATCGCTTTCGTAATTTCGTCGGCATAGTCTAAAACGTACCAGTTTTCTTCCAATACAGAACATGAGGCGTTACTGAGA
>BOCC01000245.1 GCA_026002715.1 Synergistales bacterium | reverse complement strand
GCTTCGCATAATCAACGAGCCGACGGCGGCCTGTCTCGCTTACGGCGAAAACAAGCGCGAGGAGCACAAGATTTTGGTGTTCGACCTGGGCGGAGGCACGTTCGACGTTTCCATTCTCGACGTGGGCGAGGGCGTCTTCGAGGTGCTGGCCACGGCGGGCGACAACCGGCTTGGCGGAGACGACTGGGACGAGCGCGTGACAAAGTGGATGGCCGACGAGTTCAAAAAATCCGAGGGCATCGACCTCAAGAACGACAGAATGGCCATGCAGCGCCTGCGCGAGGCGGCGGAGAAAGCTAAAGTCGAGCTTTCTTCCATGACCGAGACAACCATCTCCCTGCCCTTCATAACGGCCAACCAGGACGGCCCCAAGCACTTAGAAATGAAGCTCACCCGCGCGAAATTCGAGGAGATGAGCTTGGATCTTCTGGAGCGCACCGTCACGCCGACCAAACGCGCTATAGAGGACTCCGGCCTCAAGACCTCCGAGATAGACAAGATACTTCTCGTCGGCGGCTCCACCCGTATGCCTATGGTGTGGAAGAAGATAACCGAGCTATTGGGCAAGGAGCCGACGAAAGGCGTGAACCCGGACGAGTGCGTGGCGGTAGGCGCGGCCATTCAGGGCTCCATACTCACCGGAGAGCACAAGGGCGTGGTGCTGGTTGACGTTACGCCGCTCTCCTTGGGCCTCGAGACCTTGGGCGGGGTGTTCACGAAGGTCATCGAGCGCAACACGGCTATCCCGGTGTCCAAGAGCCAGACTTTCACCACGGCGGCCAACAACCAGACTCAGGTCGAGATAATGGTGCTTCAGGGAGAGCGAGCGATGGCCACCGACAACGTGAAGCTCGGCCAGTTTGTGCTTGACGGCATACCTCCGGCAATGCGCGGCGTCCCCCAGATCGAGGTTACGTTCAACATCGACGTCAACGGCATCCTGAACGTCTCGGCCAAGGACAAGGGCACGGGCAAGAATCAGACGATAAAGATTCAGTCGTCCAACCTCTCTAAGGACGAGATAGAGCGTATGAAGACCGACGCGGAGTCTCACGCGTCAGAGGACGAGGAGAAGCGCAAGAACGCCGAGGCGCGCAACGAGTCTGACACCCTGATATTCCACGCCGAGAAACTGCTCGAGGACAACGGCGACAAGATGAGCGCGGAGGATAAAGGAAAGATAAACACCCGCCTCGAAGAGCTGAAAGCGGCCATAAAGTCCAACGACACGGTCAGCATCGAAAAGGCCAAGACCTCTCTCGGCAAGGTCATTCAGGATTACTCGTCCCGACTTTATCAGCAGGCGAGCGAGCAAAATCCCTCAAATTCTTCCAACCCCTCTAATCCCTCCAACCCCTCTAACCCCTCTGGTCCTTCCTCCGACGGAGACACGGTTGACGCCGAGTTCACAGACCACGGCGCGTAAGCCGCGTTAGACAGGCATTGAAGTTATAACAAAAGTCCGCGCAAAATATTCAAAACCTTGCGCGGACAATTATACTTTGGCGCATTTTATATTGTTCTTTCGAGCGTATTGCAACGCGCATGAGCCGGGAGCGCAATAAATCGTCAGCATTTCGCACCCTGAAAAGGCATAATCGCCGATAGTCTGTACGCTGTTTGGTATTATGACGCTCGTCAGTTCTTCGCACCGGGAAAAAGCCGAGTCACCGATTATCTGTACGCTGTCCGGAATCGTGACGCTCGATAGCGCTTTGCACCGAGAAAAGGCCGAGTCGCCTATAGTCTCCACAGAGGCGGGAATCGTGACGCTCATCAGCGCTTTGCACCTATAAAAAGCATAGTCGCCGATGGTCTCCACAGAGGCGGGAATCGTGATGTTTGTCAGCATTTCGCAACCGGAAAAAGCATAGTCGCCAATTATACGCACGCCGCTCGGAATTGTCATGTTTGACAGCGACTCGCACCCAGAAAACGCCGAGCCGCCTATTATCCGCGCGTCGCTCGGAAGCGCGGCATGCGTCGGAGCCTTGGGCCCCAAAATCGCCGAGCCGCCGGTTGTCTGCGCGTTGATTATGAAGTTTTTCAGCGCTCTGCATTCATAAAAGGCCTTATCGCCAATGGTCCGTACTGAGGCGGGAATAATGACGCTTTTAAGCGCCCTGCACGCACAAAAGGCATTATTGCCGATAGTCTGCACGCCGCTCATGATTTTGACGCTCGCCAGCGCTTCGCAATCCTTGAAAGCCTC
>BOCC01000244.1 GCA_026002715.1 Synergistales bacterium | reverse complement strand
ACCCTGACGTCATCATGAACGTCGACACGAACAAAGAACGCGGAATCAACGGCGTTCGCGTGAACGGCCTTCCGGCGGCCGATTTTGTGGTTGCCGCGTCTAATGGCGCTGTCGCCGGGCGATCAGCTCTTGTGGGCGTTTACGGTGCTGGAGTAACCGACTTGACAGCTCAGGGTTCTATTGGGCTTACATTAAACGGCGCTAACGCTAACGCTAGCATTCTGTTCGAGGTCGCGGCCGTCAACGACGTCACCGGCGCCGTGACTTTCAAGATCACGTCCAACATCTTGGGTATAGACGGCAAAAACTCGACCCAAGTGGCCACAAAGACACTGACGGCCGGCAACACACTCGACCTCAAAGAATTTGCCAGCGTCGGTCTTACGACGGGTCAGCAAGGTCTTTCCGCCGTTCTGAATGGCGTCACCGCGACCGGCGGTACAGCCGGAGTCGGCTCTGCTGCTTGGGCTTCGACATACTACAAAGTTGGCGACAAACTCGCTTATAACATCACTCCTGAGACTTCGCCTACGGGTGCGGTAAACTTCCAAGTTACCGGACAGCAGACTCAAACTTGGCCTAACAAATGGATCGGCGGCGGCACCGCCGGCGGCGCCACTCAATCCGCTAGCTCTCTCGCCGGTACCAACGCTGTAACGTTCGACAATACGGCACTTAGGTATAACGTTGCCGCTACCAACGCCGCCGGTGGTACTATCGGTGTAGCCGGACAGGAATTACACCTCAAGAACTTCTACATCAACCAGGAAACCGGTCAGGTCTACACCGGCGACATAGTCCTCGACTTGGATAAGGATAATTTCACCGCCGGTAACATAGGAAGTCCCAATCGCACCGTCGCTTCCTTCACCGCCGCTTACGTCGGGCAGGTAGCTGAAGGTGACGTGAAGCTCCGCGACCTCGACAAGTTCTGGAACTCCGAGGGCCGCTTCCTGCTTCAGGATCCCCAGACCCTCACAGTCACGCAGGGCGACGGCAAGACCGCCAAAGTCACGCTCTACGCTACCGACACACTGAACGACGTCAGGGCAAAGCTCAACGCGCTCATCGCTCAAGATCTGGGTCAGGCTGCGCTGTTAAAAGTCAACAAAGCCACTGACGTCGGTAACACAAGTATCGCCGGCAACAACTCCACCAGAGACGCCGACAACTTCGTGACGTTCGTCGGATCGAAGAAGTACGCCCCTGGGACAACTACTTACTTAACCGGCGCGGCGGCCAGAGGCACTCAGGAAGACGGCACAGCGGAGTCCGTGCAGGGCACGTTCGTCATTCGCTCTATCGTAGCTGGCAAAGCCGGCGAGATCAGCTTCGCGGGTGACGAGGACGTCGTCAAGGCGTTCAGCTTGAACGAGATTCAGTCGTCCGCCGAGAACACCTTCGACGTCAGCGTTCGTGACGCGCACAGCGGCAACACCGTAGCCTCGGGCGTCAAGATCACCGGCAACAAGCTTATCGGCGTCGTCAACCCGAACGTCGACGTGGAGTTCGACCCGGCAGCCAACATCAGCGTCGTGTGGAACAATAATACGAGATCTTTCTCCCTGAGTAAAGACGCCGGCTCCTACCAGACCATCCTCCACCTTGCCGACAACACGACGGTCTTCCAGATCGGCGCCAACGAAGGCGAAGACATGGGCATCAACGTCGGCGACATGCGCTCCAGCGCTCTTGGACTGGACTCCGTCCTTGTGACAGACCGCAAGTCCGCCGCTCGCTCCATCACCATCATCGACAACGCCATCGACAAGGTCTCCACTCAGCGCGCTAAGCTCGGCGCTTACCAGAACCGCCTCGAGCATACCATCGCCAACCTCTCCACCGCCGGCGAGAACCTCACAGCCGCCGAGAGCCGTATCCGCGACACAGATATGGCGAAGGAAATGATGAACTTCTCCAAGCTCCAGATAATGCTCCAGGCCGGCACCAGCATGCTGGCACAGGCCAACGCCATCCCGCAGAACGTCCTGAGCTTGGTCCGGTAAGATATAACCTGACTGTTGTTCTAAAAAAGAGGGGCTTGCGCCCCTCTTTTTTCAAAATTGCTATGTTGATATTTTTTCTTTATCAAGTTGATATTTTTTTCTTTGCCAAAAGGTATCTGTGCTAAAATAGAGCCAACGAAAGGGGAGTCAGCCCTATTCAAAACTTTCTCCCCTTAGTTAGCGGGACCGCCATTCAAGAAGTTCCCGGATTAGGC
>BOCC01000243.1 GCA_026002715.1 Synergistales bacterium | reverse complement strand
CGTGAGATTTTCAATCCGTTTTGTAGGTAAAAATATTTTACCTACAAAACGCTACCCTAATTTCACTTAAGAGCAGTAATTGCTTAATATTATAGCATGTAGGTCAAAAATATAGCGGGAATTTAGGTAGTTGGTAACGTCATAGTAGACAAGCTCTGTTTCTCTGCCGTACTGTTCTTTTATCTTACGGTGCAGGTGAAGCTTAAGCGCGTCTCTTTTGGTGTTTATGAACGTCAGACAGCGGTATACGTCGTCTAACGTGAAGTCGAAGTTCTCGAAGTAAATGTCTTTATTTTCAAAAGTCTTTTTCTTTGACAGCGGCGCGAGTATACGTAAGAAGACCAATAATTTCATGATGTTGTTCACGTTGTATTCAGTCTTGAGTTCTCTCGAACGATTGCTGAAAAACGTAGATAGCTCAAGCTCATGGAAAATTTTAGATATGGCGGCGTATCCAAGGTTCTTTCTGTTTCCTTATCCTGCGGTAAGAAGCTCGCCTCTATCAATGCTGATAGTTGACGGCGCGTTGTTTTCTCGGGTCTGTCTCTTCATTTCTTCGACAATTTCTTTAAAATGCGCTATAGGGTCAGGGAACTCCTTTTCAAGGACATCAAGATACCCGAGAGATTTTATTGTTTTTGTTCTGGACTTTTTTGTCTCGGCGTCTCTGTATCCGTGCGCGATTGATAGGTATTTTCGGCTCTTTATTGTCCCAACCTTCAAATGCATTTTACGCCCTCCCTTCAGTCTGATACTCTTAAAATAGATTATATATTTCACTTATTTCCACAACTGATATAATCATAAAACTTGACAAGAAAATTCCCTTGCAGCTCGGCAACTGCAAGGGATTATAAAATTTTATTTATTGTGGTTGCTGCAGAAGTAGGGATATCTACTAAAGCAAAGTCAAGGGGATGGTTAATGTGGCTTGCATCATTCATCAGAAAGTTGGAAAGCATACCTACCTGTATGAATCAGAGTCATACAGGGGTAGTGACGGTAAGCCCAGATGTAGACGAAAACCTATCGGGAAAATAGATTTACATACCGGATTGCCGGTCTACAAAAAGGATTATTTGGATAGGATGGACGCGCGCGGGACCCCGGTCTCTGTATCTCTGCCGCCTCCGACTTTCACGGTAGGCGACATACGCACTTCCGTAGTCAAAGAGTTCGGCGCTTTTTACTTGTGCTCAAAAATAGCGGATAAAATAGGGCTTTCAGGTATATTAAAAAATGTGTTCACTGACAGATGGCAACATATATTTGACTTGGGCGTGCTATTTCATTTCAACTGGCGACCCGATGATGTACTGCGCGCAATGGCTTGAAAGAACAGATGGGTATCAGGTATCTCTTTCTTCTCCCGAGTATCAGCAGGCTACTGCAATCCATCACAAACTACGAACAAGAACAGTTTTTCGCGCAATGGAGTACCTTCCGCAAAGAACAAGAATATCTCGCTTTAGACATTACTTCGATTTCGAGTTATTCAGAGCTTATCAGTGACGTTGAATGGGGATACAACAGAGACGGCGAAGACCTGCCGCAGGTAAATCTCTGCCTTCTTTTGGGAGAGACATCTCGATTGCCGGTTTTTCAAACAATCTATTCGGGAAGTATCAAGGATGTGAGCACACTGAAATCCACGCTTTCTATGGCGCTCAACATAGGATGGGATTGCCTGACTCTTGTTATGGACAAGGGATTCTCCAGTCTCAAAAATATCAACGCCATGTTGGATGGAGCGCTGAAGAGCCGCTTTATAATCCCGTTGCCCTTCACCATGAAATTTACTAAGGCGCAGGTTCTCAGTCAGCTAAATTCCATAGATGTGTTGGACAATACCATCGTCTCCGGACGCGATATTCTAAGAGGAGTCACCAAAGAGCGTGTTTGGAACAGCGATGGGCATAAAGTTTACACTCATATCTACTATAACCCCAAATCCCCGGAATATACCTACCATATAGCAAGATAAATATTTAAAAATACTTGATAAAATTTCAAGAGGGTGCTATCCTGCATAGTAGGTATTACCTACTATGCAGGAGGATTCTGAAATGGCTATCCGATACAAAAACAACGGCAGATATGCTTATGAAACTCATAATGTTTGGAATAAAGAAAAGAAGAAAACCGAAACAAAGTGGGAATATCTTGGAACTGTCGATCCAACAACAGGTGAAATTGCCCGTTTCCGCAAGCAGAAAATCGAGCAAGA
>BOCC01000242.1 GCA_026002715.1 Synergistales bacterium | reverse complement strand
AAATAGCATAGTTAGCGGTATATAATAGGTGCGTTCAGTCGGTGTGAGTAGTCGATGTGATTAGTTTTGTCCAAAAATAAATGTTTTCGAGGGGTTGTTGAGATGAAGCATTTTGGGAAGTTTTTCTCGCTGGCGGCGTTGACAGTCGTTTTATTTATCGGTTCAGCGCAAGCGGCTCAACCCGACACGCTGGTGATAGCGCCGGCCGCGGATGTTATTACCCTGAATCCGTTGAAGGCGGCGGACTCGTACTCCAACTACGCTATCCATCTGCTATATGATCCGCCCTTCATTAACGGCGCCGATCTGAAACCGCAGGGTCAGTTGGTCACGAAGGTAGAGATGGAGGACGACAAGACTTTCGTGCTCACCATCAGAGACGACGTCAAGTTCCATGACGGGTTTCCGCTCACGGCCGAGGACGTGAAATTCACCTACGATTTCATCAGAGACAAGAACAACGGCCATAGGTTTTCGAGGAATTTCGACCTTGTAGACAGCATAGAGGTGGTCAGCCCATACGTCGTCAAGTTCGTGACGTCTGAGCCTTATTCTCCGCTGCTGAGCTACCTGACGCTCTGCATAGCGCCGAAGCACATAGCCGAAAAGGACAAAGACGCGCTCGACAGCAATCCTATAGGATCCGGTCCCTACAAGTTCGTAGAGTGGAAGCCGCAGGAGGCGCTCTCGCTCACGGCCAACGAGAACTGGTGGGTCGAGGGCGAGCCGAAAATAAAGAACGTGCTCCTGCGCCCGATAGCCGAGCCTACGACGAGGCTAGCCGCGCTCGAGACCGGAGGCATCGACGTGGCGGACAACGTACCGCCCGCGCAGGTGAAGGGTCTTGGCGCCAAGGGACTCAAGATAATAGACACCCCCACAAACGGGTACAACCTTGTGGCTTTCAATGAATCGAAAAAGCCGTTCGACGACAAGAGGGTCAGAGAGGCCCTCACTCTCGCCATCAACCGCGCCGAGATAACGGATTTCGTGTGGTACGGGCTCAACAAACTGCTCAACAGCCCGATAATTCCGAATTCCTGGGCTTACGAGCCGAACGTCAAGAATTACGGTCAGGACGTCGAGCGGGCAAAGCAACTCCTGAAGGACGCGGGCTATCCCGACGGGTTCGAGTTCGAGTTTTACTGCGAGGCTGACGAGAACGTCAGGAAATATGTCGAGATAGTGCAGCAGCAATGGGCTCAGGTAGGCGTCAAATCCAAGATAGTGACCAAGGAGTGGGGCGCGTTTTTCACGGACATAACCTCCGGCAAGTATGACGTATGCGCCTGGCAGTGGGTTGGGCAGCACGACCCCGACGCCGCTACTTACAGGATGTTCCACACGAACAATTTGGCGCCGGAGGGCTACAACTGGGTCTTTTACAAGAACGACAGGGTGAACGAGATCCTCTTCAAGGCCCGCACTGTATCCGACATCGAAGAACGCGCGGCGCTCTACAGGGAGGCGCAGCGGATAGTGACCGACGATTTCGTGTATCTATACCTTGGAGAGTACAAGAAATTTCTGGCCGCGGCGCCGAGGGTGAACAACTTTACCTACTCGCCGTACTGCCTGCTGCGTAATATTACGAAGACTACAATTTCAGATTGAACACGGCGACCGGTCAGCCCCGCAAGGCATCGGGGCTGCCGCGTTATTCGAGAGAGGCAGAGGAGTCTGGAATATGTGGATATACATCGTTAAGCGTCTCATTCAGGGCGTCGGTGTCATGATCGGAGTCAGCGTGATAGTCTTTCTTCTGGCTCATTCGATGCCCGGGGGGCCGGCGCTTATGATACTTGGGCTCGACGCCACACCTGAGCAGGTAGCCATAGTGGAGAAGAACCTAGGACTCGACAGGCCCATAGCGTTGCAGTACATCGACTGGCTGACAAAGGCCCTGAAGGGCGATTTTGGCAACTCGTACCAGGACAATCGGCCGATATTGCCGGATCTTCTGGATAGGATGCCGGCGACGATAGAGCTTGTGGCCGCGTCTATGCTGATAGCGGTCTTGATAGGGGTGCCTATCGGTATAATATCCGCGGTGAAACGAAATTCGCTGATCGATAATGTGACTAGGATATTTGCCCTGATTGGGGTGTCAATGCCCGGCTTCTGGCTTGGCCTCATGCTGATATTGCTGCTATCTAAGCGTCTGGGCTGGTTGCCGTCGGCTGGCAGGAGCGGTATCGCGAGCGTCATAATGCCGGCGATGTCACTTGGCTTCATA
>BOCC01000241.1 GCA_026002715.1 Synergistales bacterium | reverse complement strand
CATCAAAGCTGTAGCGCCGTCGTTGTCTCTCGCGTTTACATCCGCGCCGTTTTTGATCGCGGTTGCAACTTCGTTTGGCTTACCTGTAACGCAAAGGTTTAAAAACTCTTTCGCGCTCATCGCGGCTTCGCCAATCCCGGCCAAAACAAAAATCCCCGCCAAAAGAAGGATAACCAAATTTATTTTTTTCATGAAAAGCTCTCCTCTCAAGCAACAAAAATACTTATGAACACTTTAACATTATATTGATTAAAATCCAGCCGATTTTCGCATCATGCTATAATGTGCGCAACGGAGGGATTATATGAATAACGAACAATTGCTGACCATCCTCTCGCAGGGTGAGGACAGTTGCCATCAATTCAAAAAGGATGTTACAAATGCGGACGCTTTGGCGGCGGAAATGCAGCGGCTATTTCAATCGTCCGGCCTTGTATATGCCGATGAAACGCCTATTCATACCGCTGCTGCGGACGACCTTGACGCCGATGAGATAGCGAGATATTTTAGCCGACGCTACAATAAATCACTTGAGACGACCGGTCAGCCGTTGCCGCGGCTATTGAACAATATAGGATTGTCTCGCGACGGCGTCCCAAATCTGGCCGGGGTGATGTTGTTCGGCAAATCACCGCAGATATTCAAGCCCGCGTTTATGGTAAAAGCGGTGATGTTTCCCGGCGCGACTATGAGCGATAATCACTATATTGACAGAGAGGAAATCGACGGTACGATTCCGGAACAATACAACAGAGGCATGGCTTTTATCAGGCGCAATTTGCGTCACGTTCAGAGCGGCCCAAGTTTCAATAGCGCGTCGGTACTAGAAATACCGGAGGCGGTTTTCGAGGAATTATTGGTCAACTCTTTAGTACATCGTAATTACTTTATCAACGCGCCGATTCGTCTTTTTATATTTACCGATCGCGTAGAGATAATCAGCCCCGGTTGTCTTCCGAATCATTTGGATACAGAGCAAATCTGCTACGGCATCTCCAATTTGCGTAACTCTGTCTTGGCTTCTCACGCCTTTTATCTGCTGCCCTATAGCGGCTTGGGAAGCGGCATTCCACGAGCGACCGCCGCCTGGCCGGATATCGGGCTGATAAACGACCGAAAAGGCGACCAATTCCGAGTCGTCATACGTAGATCTGAACAGGGGTCGAATAGCTTTTGAAATGTTTCGGCAAATTTCATCGCGTCATTATGACCTTCACTCGCTCACCCTGCTTTATAGGGAGCGAGTCAGGAACAGCGTCTACTAAACAGTCGCACTCGGCCATGGTGAGGAGACGCCCGAAGGTTCGCCCCGGAAAAAACACAAAGCCGGCGTCGCGGCGCGCCCATATAAGGCGTCGCATCGAGCCTGCTTTGTCAAAGCTATTCCCGGCCTCGACAGAAGAAACCCGTTTCGGGTAAACCGCCGCGTTGCCTGAGAGTTTTGCCAAAACAGGGCGGGCCAAAACCTCAAACGTGGCGGCGGCGGCCAACGGCGCGCCTGAAAGGCAAAGCACAACTGTGTTTTTCTCGCCTACCACCATGCCCAAAGCCACACCGCCGGGCTTGACGGCGACGCCGTGAAAGAGCGTCCGGGCCGCGAGTTTTCGGGCCACCAAGGGCATGTAATCTTTTTGGCCGACGGACACGCCACCGGTTGTTATCACCATATCGCATACCTGCGCCATAGATTTTATCTTTTCTGTCAAGATACTCACCTCATCGGGCAAGGGAGGCGCGAGCGACGCGTTCATGCCGAGCGAGGACAGGCGCGTGGCTAAGATGACGGAATTTATGTCATGGATTTTGCCGCGCGGCAACGGACGCGCGGTTTCATCTTCACGCGCAAGCTCACTGCCGGTAGATAATACGCCGACCGTCGGACGCGAGAAGACGCGTATCGCGCTTAGTCCCTGTCCCGCTATAAGCCCTAAACGCGCGGATGACAGCGTTTCGCCTTTAGACGCCAAAATATCGCCTCGTCTCGCGTCCTCTCCGGCAAAGGCGTAATTTTGATGCGCGAAAGGCGCGTTAGAAAGAGTTATAAAGCCCGCCTCTTCTTTGACGTCCTCCTGGCGAACCACGCAGTCCGCGCCTTCCGGCACGCCCGCGCCCGTAGCCACCCGCGCGGCTTCCCCGTGACGCAGGGGCCTGAAATGTTCCTCGCTTCCCTGCCCGGCGAATATCTCCCGAACCACCGGGAAAGTGACGGGACACGAGCGCGCGTACTTCGCGTCAGCGGCGCAA
>BOCC01000240.1 GCA_026002715.1 Synergistales bacterium | reverse complement strand
GCTTACGGAAGAGCGTTTGGTCGAAGTCAGGGATTTGGTTTCGTCCGCTATTGGCTTCAGCGAGGCCCGGGGTGACAGCCTCGTCGTAAAGTCCATGAAGTTCTCCACGATTTTGGCCGACGCCATTGCCGAAGAGCTTCGGCATGAACGGATATATCGCATAGCTATAGGCTCTCTCGTCGGCGTCGTGCTGTTGATTTTTATCTCCGCGATGTTCTATTGGTGGTATCGCAGACGTCAGGAGCGGCTAGCCCGGGAGGCTCTTGAAAGAGACACCAAGAAGGTGCCTACGTTACAGGAGATGCTTACTTCACCGGATGCCTTGGCGTTTCAGGGTGAGATGGCGGTGCTTGAAGAACAGCTTAAAGCCTACTGCCGAAGCAATCCTGACGAAGTGGCCAACCTTGTCAATGAGTGGATTTCGTCGGATAGCTAGTGGAACCATTATAGAAAGATTGAAGGAGTTCTTCGATGGCAAAGTCCGGATTTGCAAGCAATATATCTAATAGAGAAAAAATAGCCGTTCTCATGGTGGCTTTGGGGAACGATATAGCCGCTGAGGTTTATAAACACCTTAACGATACTACTATTGAGCTCATCACCCTCGAAATAGCCAATTTGAGAAAGGTCACGCCTGACCTTAAACTTGAGGTCATGAAAGAGGCTCAGGAGATTCTCATGGCTCGTGAGTTTATGGCAAAGGGCGGCGTAGACTACGCGCGCGATATTTTGTGTATTTACGGCGTAGCCCGGTATATTTGTGGTCGTCCCGGGGACGCCTCCGGGCGGCTGTGACTGCCCGGCGTAGCTCTCTTCCATTCGCGCTGTACTGCGCGGAACTCCCTGCCCTGTGTCGGCGTTGGGGTAGTATTCCCGAGATGAGCGCGAAATTTTATCGAAATCCAAATCCATCGTCACGCGCACACTGACGCTCCCGGGGCCGAACACCTGCTCTAACATCTGACGAACCCGAAGCTCCATCTCCTTTTCGCGCTGGCGCTCAAGGTCTCTTTGTATGGATTTGACGGAGTTTCCGCTGTCAAAGGAGTAAATCAAGTCCTCCCCAACGAGGTCGGACAAAATTCGGCCGGTTGTGTCCACTATGGTGACGTTCTCCGGCAAAAGCCCGTCGACACTGCGCGAGACGAGGTGAAGTATAGCCTTTATCTGAGGAGAACCAAGCTGGCTTCCAGCTCTTAATTTCAAAAGAACCGAGGCCGTAGATGGTCTCTGCTGCGCCAAGAAAAGACGCTCCTCCGGGATTATGATACTGACTTTAGAAAACTCGACGGAGTCTAACTGTGCTATAGTGCGCTGCAGTTCCCCCTCGCGCGCGCGGATATAGGCAATTTTCTGCTGAAATTCACTCATACCCATCTTTGAGTCGTCGAAAATCTCAAATCCTGTGCTGGTTCCTTTGGGGAGCCCCTCCTGAGCTAAAGCGAGACGCGCCTCGTAAATCTGGCCTTGCGGAAGAAGAATTGCGTTTGAGATAGAATCAAGCTGGTATGGAATATTATTTTCTTTCAGGTACGCAACAATAGCCGCCTGATCGTTTACCTCCAGCCCCGCATAAAGCGGCTCATAAGATGTGCGTCCTGCCCAGAATACCATCAAAGCGAGCAATCCTATTACCAAAAAAACAGCGGCAAATAGGGAAATTTTTTGCCACGTCTTCAACCCGCCCAAAAAGAGCAGAAATCTGGCAAACAATCGCCTTAAACTTTCCATCGGTCTCTCGATTGGTCTTTTTGCTTCAGCTTAAATCAAGCCGAAATCCTGGACAATTGCTGATACGCGTCCACGAACTTATTGCGAAGTTCCATGAACATTCTGAGAGCAACTTCAGCCCGAGATGAAGCCAAAACGACCTCCGATATATCCTCCACATCTCCCGTGGCGAGTTTACGAATTTTGTCGTCCGACGCAATCTGAAGTTCGTTGACTTCTTTCATGGAAGAAGTTAGCATCTCCTCAAAAGAAATCTTTCCCTGCTTAATGAACTCTTCTGATTTCTCTGGCTTTGACAGAGAGCCAATATTCTTTAAACCTGGCTTGGAATCTATCTTTATGTCCGAAAACTGAGCCATATCCAACAGTAATGAACTCATATATAAAATCCCCCCGATAAAAAGCTACCTACAGCACTATACGCCAATTTGCTTAGATAAGCAAGTGATTGTTTTAGATTCTTTATATTCTTATGATTAAGCAGACTATACAGAATATTTAAGAATAATTTGAAAATTGC
>BOCC01000239.1 GCA_026002715.1 Synergistales bacterium | reverse complement strand
CTTTGAGCGAGGCCATAAGGGGAGAAAACGGCACCCACGTCATACCGTAATTCAAACCTTTCCAAACACAACAAACACAACAAACACAACAACCACAACAAACACAACAAAAACAGCAATAAACATTCTTTTTCACATATAATAAACGGAACTTTCCGCGGAGAGTTCCGTTTATATTTTTCTAAAAAAGGCGCTGGCGATTATGCCCTTAACAGTCAAACAGATATTGGAAATGCCGGAGTTGGCAGGCGTGAAGCTGATAGCGGGCGAGTCCGGCCTCGATAAAACTGTCGAGAGCGTCAACGTCATGGAGGCCCCGGATATCGGCCGGTGGCTGAGAGGCGGGGAGCTTTTGCTTTCGACCGGATACCAGTTTCGCGATAACGTCGAGGGGTTTGAGGATTTAATTATGACCATACACTCAGCGGGCGCCGTCGCGCTGGGGTTCAAAAACAGATTTTTGCAGGAGTTCCCCTCCAGAGCGAAGGACCTCGCGAACTGGATCGGCCTCCCCATTCTGGGCCTTCCGCTTGAGCTTCCGTACTCGGACATCATTCGTATCGTCATCATGAAAACGGACGAGGTGGAAAACATCCGCTTCTCCGAGTCCGTGCTGCGTTCGTTTTCGGAGGTTTTAATGGAGGGCGGAGGTATCGTAGATGTTCTGAGGAACTTGGCGTATTTTCTGAAGTGTGACGTGTGTTTTCTCGATGAGAGGACCGGAAATTCTTTTTATTCCATAGGAAAAAAGTTTGCGGACGAACACTCGATAACAAGCGAGCATACCATGCTGGAAAAATATCCGCATGAACGGCTTGTCCTTTCACACCACGCCTATGGCTACTTTATTTTCGAGACCAAACCGCGGGACGCTACGTGGCATATGGTATTTGAGCATGCCAAAGTGGCCATGCTTTTGGTGCTGCAAAAAGACATAGCTACTAAACAGGTAGAAGCCCGCTATCGCAACGAATTTATGCAGGACTTAGTATTTGGCAACATCCGCTATCACGAGGAAGTCATCAACAGAGCGCAGCGTTTCGGATGGAACCTGACGGGAAGACTCAGAATCATCGTTTTCGATATAGACAACTATAAAACCAATTTCGAGCGCCCCATACCGATGAAAAAAGCCCTTGGATTAGAAGAGGCGAAAGAACGCATTTACTCTATCTGCAAGAACGAAATGTCCTCAGCCTTTTACGACTTACCCTATCTTACGATGAGCGACTTTATCGTTTTCATAGTGACTATCGACAGGTACCCAAACTTCAAGACAAAATTACAGCGGTGCTGCATAGATATTCAAGAAAAGATCGGCGCCTGTACGGGGTATTCCGTGTCTATAGGCGTAGGGAATGAAAAACGCGATTTTTTCGGAGCGAGCGAAAGTTACAACGAGGCGCGGCGCGCTATAGAAATAATGCGACCCTCGATTGGAAGCGGTCACATCCACATCTGGGATGAGATGGGTGTTTTGACCGTCCTTGCATCTGTTGCCGATTCAGAAGAGGCTCAAAAGTTTTTTGTCTCCAGATTGGGCAAACTGACAGGGGACGATGTTTTGTTGCACACTCTCAATATTTTGGTAGAGCAAAACTGGAATTTCAAGGCCGCGGCGCGACAGTTGAACATTCACTATAATACGATTCATTATCGTTACGAAAAAATCTGCGAGCTTTCCGGTTTCGATCTGTCTATTGGTGAAAACCGCTTAGAGATGGCTGTGGCCCTCAGGCTTCTCTATCTCAATCCGAAGCTGAAAAAAATGTAAATATTGCCACTTATTACGATTCGACACGGCCGTTTCATAAAAAATTTCAGGCTTAACAAGAATGCACAAAAAGGAAGCCTCTCGCCTCCCGAGAGTTTGCGGCTTCCCTTTTTGCTGTTTTGCAATGCTTTAGGCTGTTTGACCGTCTTGTTTACTACTATCAAGGAACTAATGTTTGGAGCTTATCTATCGGCAATTCGGCAATCTCAGCAACTTCCAGCAACGTCATGCCGCGCGCCAGCAACTTTCGCGCCATATCAAAAGCCTTTTCGGCTCTGCCTTCGGTTTTGCCTCTCTCAATGCCTTTTAGTTCCGCTTCTTTCGCCGCTTCTTTCGCCGCTTTTTTCGCCGCTTCTTCCGAATAGGTCAAAATTCTATCCTGCAACATCACATCCCGTCGAGTAGACAGTCTCGACACTCCTTTCATCAATACTTACTGAGTGAAGGTATTGTCTACTGCCCCTCACAGAACCGTACTTGCGGTTTTCC
>BOCC01000238.1 GCA_026002715.1 Synergistales bacterium | reverse complement strand
GACATGCCGCCGCAATGGCGTCAATGTGACAAGTTTTTTGAAGCAATTAATCGCCTCTCACCGCGCAAACACAACAACGCCGAGTATTTTTAACTTTCAAACCTCTCAGGGAGCTTGAACGGTTACCGGGCGCTAAGTTTTGGTATTATCGCGGCATGAAAGACGGCAATGTGATTAAAAAAGCATAGGCGAGTATCCGTATGTGTCACTTGCCGAAGCAAGACAACAGCGCGACGCGTTCAAAGCCGAGCTTGCGCGTGGCGTCAATCCTGTTGAGCGCGAAAAGGCCGAGCAAGAGGCCGCAAAACTTGAGGAAGAGCGCAAGGCAGCTACTGTTGAGACTGTCGGGCTTGAGTGGTACACAAAGCAGATTGAGGCCGTTCGTTCGCCGAGCTACGCCGAAACCATAATAGCGCGGCTCAAAAGATACGTATTTCCTAAACTTGGGAACAAGCCTATAAGTGAGGTAAAGACGCCTGACGTTTTGTCGTTGCTCAAAGCTATAGAGGCGACAGGGCATATTGAAATGGCCGTAAGGGTAAAGCAGATAATCGGGCAAGTCCTAAGGTATGGCATAGCAAACGGACTATGCGAGATTGACTTGACGCAAGGGCTTAAAGGCGCGTTGACGCCGAGCGTACACAAGCATTTTTCCACAATTACAAAACCAAGTGAGATAGCAAAACTGATGAAAGCCATACGCGAGTATAACGGCACGTTCACGGTAAAGACGGCTCTGTTATTTAGCGCATATACTTTTCAGAGGCCGGGCGAGATACGACACGCCGAATGGAAAGAGATAGATTTTGACGCGGCATTGTGGCGTATTCCAGCGGCAAAAATGAAGATGAAGCGCGAACACCTTGTTCCATTGGCGCGGCAGTCCATAGAGCTTTTAAGAGAGATACAAGAGCTTACGGGCCAAAGACAATATATCTTTCCGAGCTTAAAGGCTCCTAAAGGCAATTTACCTATGAGCGAGAACGCTGTAAGGGCAGCGTTACGCGGTATCGGATACGGCAACGACGAGATGACAGCTCACGGTTTTCGCGGTATGGCTTCGACACAACTGAATGAACAAGGATACAACGCTGATGTCATAGAACTATGCCTTGCTCACGCCGAGGGCAACAGCGTCAGAGCGGCTTATAACCACGCTGAGAGGTTAGACGAGCGGCGGACTATGTGTCAGGAATGGGCGGACTGGTTAGACGGCTTGAACGCTGATTGACGATGTTTTTATGATAAAATACGCGTAAAGGAGGCGAGACTATGCCAACATCACCGACAGCGGAACGAGAACGGCCGACAGCGGAATTTAATTTTATCGACAAAGCGGTACCTGAAAAGGTATTTAACGCCGAAATGAGGCGCATTGATTACGGGCAGACTGAAATTGAAAAAGCGCTTGCGCGGATAGAGGCGCGTTTTGATAAGGTAGATGAGCGCTTTGACAAAATGAACACGGAAATTAAGAGCATTAGAATGGATTTGAGCGCCAAGATTGATAAGGTAGAGAGCGGGTTAAATGCCAAGATTGACAAGATGGACGCCAAGATTGATAGTCATTTTTACTGGATAGTCGGAACTATGATTGTTTTGACTGGTTTATTTTCAAGCATAGTTTTTGCGGTTTTCAAAGGGCAATAGCTGATATAAGCCGATTTCCGATACTCACTCTGATATTTTGGAGTGAGTATTTTTTTGTGGCAAAGTTACAGTTCATGAAATTTTAACTTTTCCGATAAAATTGACATAACGCTTATAACAATCATATAGTGGCTTATTTGCCACTTTTTAAAAAAACTATATAAAACCATTATTATTATACCTAACTGGTATAAAAACACCAATCAATAAAAAAACGGCTTTAAGTGGCGTTTTGAGCTTATGTAGAGATTGTTCCTATTGATTCACGATTGACAATGCTTTACAATTGCGCTAAGATTCTAAATGGTTGAAACGAGCGGATTTTTTTAGGAGGTGACAATGATTTACGATGGTGAGCGAGTTTTTTGCGCGGATGTTGGGATTTTTGGAAATTAAAAAAGCCCGTCATGCGGACGGGCGGAAAGGTGAGGCTTTAATTTGTCTGAGAGCATTTTAGCACCAAGCGGAGAAGTAATCAAGGGTTTCGGTTTTTTTATCAGAATCGCGAGAGACGTAGGTTACTGTCCAGCGGGAACGCCAGGCGAAATAAGAGAGCGGAGAGAGTCCATGAGGTTTTCGCCGCGTTTTTTCGCGGTGTCAAGGAATGAACGCAGATTACAATAATCCAATATGCCCTGCCATG
>BOCC01000237.1 GCA_026002715.1 Synergistales bacterium | reverse complement strand
CTACAAAACCTGAGACGATGATTTGCGCTACGAGCTTATCGACGGGGAAGCGTTTCTCATGTCTCCGGCCCCCACCACAACACATCAGAGGTTGTTGGGGGAGTTGTCCAGACAGATAGCCAATTATTTTCACGGCAAGGAATGCGAGGTCTTTTTTGCGCCGGTGGATGTCCTGCTACCGAATGGCGACGAGGAAAGCGAAGACGACATCGACACCGTAGTGCAGCCGGACATTGTGATAGTCTGCGATAAGTCTAAAGTGCAAGTAAAAGGAATATTCGGCGCGCCTGACGTCGTGTTCGAGGTTTTGTCTCCTTCGACAAAGTCTCGCGATATGGACGAAAAGCTCCGTCTTTATGAGCGCGCTGGCGTAAAGGAATATTTCATAGTCAACCCGAACAAGAGCGTCGTCACGGCTTACCGAAGCAAGGGTGGGGATCATTTTTCACGAAAAACGCTGTACGAAGCGGCTGATATTTTGGAGTTCGACACGTTTGCAGAGTTGAAAATTTCGCTTGCGGATGTTTTTGCGTAAGAGTTTTTGCATAAGAGCAGGGGCGAGCCTTCGAACTCGCCCCTAAACTCGTCCCTATATTGTCTTTCTCCGTAAGACCTAAGCCTTCGCCTTTGGCAGGGCCTTCTTATCCGGCGCCTTGCCCTTGCCGTCTTTGGGGGCGGCTTTTGATTCGTGCAGCTTGAAGCGCGAAAGGACATCGGTCAGGTTTGAAGCGTATTGCGTCATGGTCTCGGACTGCTCCGCTAAGCCCTGAGCCGCCATAGATGTCTCGTCCGCCGCGCGGCGGATGTTTTCGATGGTGTGCACCATCTCTACCGTTGACTTCGTGGCGCTGTCGATGGCTACGGCCACCTCCTTGCTCGACGCGGCCTGTTCCTCGGCCACGGCCGCTATGTTCTGGATAGACTCGTTGGCCTTGTTTATCTCTTGTTTCGCGCTGTCAAGCTCCGTTTGCGCCTGTTCGGCCTGAACGAGCGTTTCTACCAAGAGACGCCCCGCTTCCGTCGTGGCCTTGATGCTCGCTTGGGCTCCGGTCTGGAGCTCGACGATAATGCCGTTGACGTTCTGGGCGGCGCGGGCTGACTCTTCAGCGAGTTTACGCACTTCCTCCGCGACGACCGCGAAGCCTCGGCCCACTTCGCCGGCTCTTGCCGCTTCGATGGCGGCGTTCAGGGCCAAGAGGTTTGTCTGGTCGGCTATACCTGTGATGACTGAGACGAAACCGCTGACGTTTTGAACCGAATCCACGAGTTGGCGCGTTTTCGCTTCGCTTTCCTTTGAGTTTTTATCTACGTTGCGCATACCGCTTATAACATCGTCAACCGTCTTGATGGCCTTACTTGCGGCATCTGTGGTCTGGGACAAGAAAGCGGCGCTGTCGGTGGCCGACTGCGCCACCGTGTCCGCACCGGCGCTCATCTCCTCTACGCCCGCGTTGCTCTGCTCTAAGGCCTCGCCGTTGGATTCGCTCAACGTCGAGACTTGATCTATCGAGGCCTTTACTTCTTCCATGGAGGCGTTGGTTTCCTCGGAAATAGAGGACAGATTATTGGCGCTGGCCGACAAGTCCCTCGCGACGTCCACGACGTCTTTCATGCTGCTTTCCTGAGACGCGATCATATCTGACAGCGCGACGGCCATCTGCCCAAGCTCGTCCTTGCCCTTGTAGCCGAAGTCCTCAAACGCTATCGTGAGGTCTCCGTCCCCGGCGCGCTTGGATAAACCGACGATTGTGCCAAGAGGTTTCGATATGCTGCGCGCTATAACGAACGCTATCAGCAAACCGAACACGATGGATACAACGCCCGCCGCGTAGAGGGCGCGCACAGAACCGGCCAGATTCTCGACGTTTTCAGCCGACACTTCCTGGACTCGTTGAGAGGCGAGCGTCGACGCGTTGCTGCTCTCGATGTTAAATGACGCCATAAGAGGCCCGCGAGCCTTTGTCAGATCGTTTAGGGCGACGTAGGAGGCGATGAATTCGTCAATGTTGTCTCTGTAATGCTTGGCGGCATCGGCGAGAGCGCTCATAGCGGCTTTTTGCTCAGGCGTATGGGTTGACCGCGCGAGAACTTCTATGCCCGCGTCTATTGGCTTGAGCAAGGTGTCGTATGTCTGCATCTGTGCCGTATCTTTGTTGGCTATGGCTACGTTTAACAGGATGCGCAGCTGCATGAACTGAAACTGAACCTCGACGGCTCCTTCCCATAGGAGGCTCAGGGCGCCAAGTTCTTCACTGCTGGCATCGCTGCCGATAGCGGCGTTCAGCGATTCCTTGTAGGTCTTCACGGCATCGG
>BOCC01000236.1 GCA_026002715.1 Synergistales bacterium | reverse complement strand
GTGCCGTATTTATGTATGTGGTTCATAGCGTCCGTCAAACTGTCCACAACTTTGACCGCCAAGACGAGGTCGTAAAACTCCGTCTCCCAGTCTTCTTCCGCGGCGGGTTTGGCGGACGGAAAAAGCCGCCTCACCGCTTCGTCTCCGCGAATCTCCACGCCGCGTTCGGTCAAGGCTTTCATGCAGACGGGGATAAAGCGCTGCGCTATATCCTTATGAACGAGAAGTGTTTCCATAGAGTTGCAAACGCCGGGGCGCTGACATTTGGCGTTTATGGCGATATTTACGGCCATGTCGACGTCGGCCGACGCGTCCACGAATGTATGGCAGTTGCCTATGCCAGTCATGATATACGGGACTCTGGCGTTTTCCGCTATCGACTTCTTGAGACTCAGCCCTCCGCGCGGTATCAGGACGTCTAACGCCTGAAGGCGCATAAGCTCTATGGACGCCTCGCGGCTCGGCGTCGCCAACAGCTGAATGGCTCCGGGCGGGATTTTGGCCTCGCGGGCGGCCTCGGACAGAACATCCGCGATTATGATGTTGCTTCTCTGGGCCTCCTTGCCTCCGCGCAGGATGACGGCGTTGCCGGATTTTAGGCAAAGCCCGGCCGCGTCCGCCGTTACGTTTGGCCTCGCCTCGTAGATTATCCCTATGACGCCAAGCGGCACGCGGATTTTCCCTATGCGTATGCCCGCTTCACCGTTCCACATACCCAAAACCTCACCCACAGGGTCGCGGAACGACGCTATTTCCTCGAGGCCGGCGGCCATGCTCTCCACCCTAGCGCCATTATAGCGACAATAATTCCGAGGGTCTGTATAAAATCGTGAATCTCCACGTCTTCTTTTTCGTTATCCTCGTGGTATCCCTTGTATAGGTCGTCGTAATTTGTCACAAGATCGAGATCGTGACGCTTAATGAGCCAATTTGCCATGGGCGCGCCCAGAAGTCCCCCGGCTATGATGCCGAACGTGGCGGCGGACATAGCGGCGGCGGCGGCGCCCGATACGCCCATGGACTCCACCAGGGGGCCGAAAATAGCCGCCAGATTATGTCCGCCCTCCATCGATACGGCGCCGGCCATGACGCCAAGCAAGGGATGCATGTCAAACAGGCCGGCGAGCCCTACGCCTAAGAGGTTCTGAAACAGGACGAGAACCCAGCAGGCCACGAGGTATGTGATAAGCGTCCGTCCGCCCTTACGGAGAGCCGTAAAGCTGCCCGTAAGCCCGACTCTTGTGAAAAACATGGCGATGAGAGGCATCTGAAGCGAATAGTCGAAATGCACTACGGCCATCCCCGGGAAATAAAGAAGCCAAACGAACAATGCCATAACAAGCCCGCCGGCGACGCCGGAGGAAACGCTGAAACGGCGCAAAACATAAAATTTCATCCTAAGCCTGAAGCCGCAATAAAACATCATGGCGGCTATGGCCAAGGTGAACTCGGGGTTGAAAATCAAGTTCAGAACTTCTCCGGTGCGGTCCCACGTCATAACTTGTCATCTCCTCCGTAAGCGCGTTTCCTCCAAAAATTGTCTCAGCGCGTAAAGTAGTTTATAAACCACACTATGTTCGGTATGGCCACGAGGTCGATCAAAACGGCGCCGCAGAGAGGCACTATAAGAAACGCCTTGTAGGACATGACGCCGTATCGTCCGCAGACGGAGTTCATGTTGGAAACGGCGTTTGGCGTGGCGCCTAACCCATGTCCCATGAAGCCCGCGCACATGACGGCGGCGTCGTAGTCCTTGCCCAGAATCGGAAAGAGTACGAATATAGCGAGAAGCGCTATCGCGGCCGTCTGCAAGAACAGCGTCGCCATGAGCGGCCCGGCGAGATCGTATAAATCCCAGATACGGAGAGTCATCATGGCCATCGTTAAAAATATGCCGATGGATATGTCCGAGATAAACTCGATGGCCTTTTCGTGGAGTTTGACTACCTTGATCAAGTCATTTATATTGCGGAAGATAACCGCCACAAACATCGCGCCCACATAGCCCGGCAAAGAGAAGTTTTCCCATTTCCACACGTTTTTGGCTTGGCCGTTGAACCAGTTTGACACGACGCTTCCGATGGCCATAATGACTATGACAAGGGCCAGCATACGGAACAGATCAAAACTTTCGATTTTACCTTCGGTTGCGGTTTCTGTCGTCTGATTCTTGTAGAGGCTGTCCTGTGAGGCCGAAAGCTCTAATTTGTTGCGGTCGATAAGCCAGCTCGCCAAGGGGCCGCCCGCAAGACCGCCGGCTATTAAGCCAAACGTCGCGGACGCTATCGCCACCGCGCTCGCGCCCGCCACGCCAAGCC
>BOCC01000235.1 GCA_026002715.1 Synergistales bacterium | reverse complement strand
GTATAATAAAAGAACGGAGACTATCACTATTAAAAACGAGGTCATTTCAGAAATTTACGACGCATATCCTGCAAATAGATAAAGAGGACATAGACCCGAAAGTTAGGGAGGTATGGAAAGTGCAATTTAGGTCATATAAAATGTCTGTCAGCGATATTATTGACCTGACCGGCCTTGATGAGGATAATATTCTGACTTTAGGCTAAAGTGGCTTGTAAGTCAGGCGGGTGAAAACAACTTACCCGTCTGACTTTTATTGGTAAGGCCTCTACCAAGCGTTCTTATGAAGCCTCGTCTCATCGACGCCCTTGTGTTTGGATTTATGTTCTTTGCCATATCCCAAGACGACGAGCGCTAAAATATTAGCTCCGCTTGGCAAATTCAGCGCCGGCAACGCGACTTCTTCACTCCCAGGCCTGTTAGCCACCTGAAGCCAGCAGCCTTCGAGGCCAAGAGATCGCGCGGCTATCAGGATGTTCTCCGTGACGGCTGACGCATCCTCCATCCATGTCCCGTCCGTTATCTTGTGGACTTTCTCGTAGTGTTCCACGTCGACCGCCACGGCTATGGCCAAGGGCGCTTCCGTCAGCATACGGAACTGCTCCACGGAGTTTCCCATCTTACGCAAAAGCTCTTTGTCGTCGACAACTATTAAGTGACAAGGCTGAAGATTTTTAGCACTTGGCGCGGCGAAACCGCACTCCAACAAAATAGAAACCTTCTCAGGCTCCACGTTGCGCGGCTCGAACGACCTCACGCTGCGGCGGCCCAATATAAACCCAACGGTCTCGTTATACAGATTATTCATTTTTCGTTTCCCCTTTCCATTTGCAATGACAAAGATTTACCTATTAATTATTATATCAAATCCGCTGTCCATTTTGTTTCGCCCCGCGCAAAACAGCAGAGACGCCCAATTTAGGCGTCTCTGCGATAATATGCGGAGGTTATTGTGTTGTAGGGGCGACCGCCCTCGGTCGCCCGTCTTTAATTTTTGGTCGCCCACATCCATAACACCGGGCGTCTAACATAAGCAGACAACCAAATAAGTAGCGAACCGGCGAAGAATGAGCCGCGTGATAAGCAGTGAGCCAGCGAGGAACGAGCTGTGCAAATCGCTTAGGTTCTTCATCAGTCACTTAGTTTCACCATCAGAGCGAAGCGATTTGTGTTGGTCGCTTAGTTTCTCCACCAAGAACCGGGCGACCGAGGCGGTCGCCCCTACTTCAATCCCTGCCAAGCTGTGCGCGAAGCCGCGCAATCTCAGCGTCCTTATTCGCCAGCGCCGCTTCCTTATCCGCGACGACGGCCTGCCATTTGGCGTTAGCCTTAGCGGTCGCCTCGCGCCGCGCGTGTCCTAACGCCGACGCTTCATTATGCCGCGCGAGCGCTCGCAGACGCTCAATCTCCTTGAACTCGTCAGTAGCGGTGATACCACGGTACGCTCCTATAGCTTCTTCCATTATCGGCACCTCCAGGGCTTCGATTTGTTTTAGTTCTTCTTCCGTTTCTGCGTTGAACAGAGCGAGCCATAACTCTAAACCGTTATCCGCGTCTACTGTCACAGGCAGTTTTGGAAGCTCAAAATAATGTAGACTCATTCTGTCGGTCAATGGAGTATGACGAGTCACTTCAAGCGGCTGAAATTCCGAGTGAAACTCCGTACAGTCGAATAGATAGAAGTCTACGATACTGACAATCACCGTGCGGGGAAGTTCTAAGTATTCCATACCAGAGCCGAGCGACGTCGAGTAGTCACGCGCCCAGTAGAATAAAGAGCGTTCCGGGTAATCGTCCTCGTCTTTTACCTGTATCTCCAAGTCAACCCTCTGACCGTTGACCGTCATATTGATGTCGAGCCTGCAGAACTTGTCACCTATCGACTCAGGAGGCATTTCAGGATTTGTTATGACAAACTGTCCGATACTCTCAAAAGTTATGCCAAGCAACTCTGAAACAAGCCTCTTTAAAAGATCAGGATATTTAACGAACAGCATTTTGAACAGAGTGTCGTTCTTAAACGTATATTTGAGTTTCGTCACAGGTTCACCTCCTCTCTCGTATAAAACATTATACCAATATCCTACATGAAGATGGAGGCGTTTAAGGATTGGGAAGGCAAAAATAGGCACGCAATAAACATGCGTAGGGGCGACCGCCCTCGGTCGCCCGTTCTTAATTGATCACCCGTTCTTTTCGTCGGTTGCCCGTGCCTTTTTGTCGGCCGCCCGTTCTTTTTGTCTGTCACCCGTGCCTTTTTGTCTGTCGCCCGTGTCAGGGCAACGCGCAAAAGACGGGCGACAGACAAAAAGGCACGGGTG
>BOCC01000234.1 GCA_026002715.1 Synergistales bacterium | reverse complement strand
CCGACGTTGACGCCGAAGCCACGCATAGAGCCGCTCGGCATTTTGTTCGTGTAGACCATGCGAGAGTCTACCGCGAGGTTCTTGATGAGGTTGGCGCCGGCTATCATATTGGCGTTTTTCTCGACGGCATAGAGGCCGAGCTCGGTGTAAGAGCCGCAGTCGTGCAGCACCTCGACGTGGCGCGCCGTGATAACGCCGTCCTTGCGTATTCCGTCTTTAAACTTGAAAACCCAAGGGGTGCGTATCGTGCTGTAAAGCATCTCCTCCTCGCGCGTCAGATGGAAGCGAACCGGTTTGCCGGTCTTCAGGGCCAAAAGCCCCGCTATGTGGTCGGTGTGGATGCTGTTCATTCCGCCGAACCCGCCGCCTATCGTACCGCCTACGAACTTCAGCTTGTTCAGCGGCAGCTTGAAGACGTTGGCGAGGTCTCCCTGGGCGAAGTAAAGCCCCTGAGCTTTGGAGTGGATGACGAGTTTGCCTGAGGCGTCGACGTAGGCCACGGAGCAGCACGTCTCAAGAGGCGCGTGTTCCTGGCTTGGGGTGGAGTAACGTCCCTCTACGATGAAGTCGGCCTCTTTGAAGCCCTCCTCGACGTCGCCGCGCCTTATTTTGCGAATAAGGGACTTGCCGTCGAACATGTGATTATTGCCCTCCGGACGCACTTGGGGCGCGTCGTCCTTTATGGCCTCTTCCGGGTCTATGACGGGCGTCAGTTCCTCGTACTCTATCTTTATCTTGGCGAGGGCGTCAAGAGCCGCCTCTTTGGTGACGGCCGCCACAGCCGCTATGTTTTGCCCCTTGTAGCGCGTTATCCCGTCGGCCAAGACGTGGTGATCCGGCACCATGGCGAAAAGGTTATGCGGCACGTCGTCTTTAGTGACGAGCGCGTACACTCCGGGGGCGTTCTTGGCCTCGGCCGTATCTATGGACTTGATGCGCGCCTTGTGGTACGGGCATCGCAGGGTCTTGCAGGTGAGCATATCCGGCATGGTCACGTCGCTCACGTACTGAGTCCTTCCGGTCACGTGTCCAATCCCGTCGTATCGCGGGATTCGTTTTCCGACAGAGTTCATTATTTGTCACATCCTTTCGGCAGGGGGCCAAATTCACCCTTTACCGCCGCCATGACGGCTTGGACATACTTTTTGTATCCGCCGCAGCGGCAGAGATTGCCGCTCAGCGCGTCTTTCACTTCTTCTTCCGTGGGCGACGGATTATGGTTCACAAAAGCGACGGCCGCCATCACCATTCCGGGCGTACAGTATCCGCACTGAGGAGCGCCGTACTCGTGGAAGGCCTTCTGGATGGGGTGCAGTTTGTCTCCATCAATCAGGCCGTCTGCGGTCCAGACGTTCTTTCCCTCGATCGTAAGAGCCAGAACGGTACAGGACTTCACCGCGTCCCCGTTAAGTATAACAGTACATGACCCGCAGTCCCCTCGGTTGCAGCCGCACTTTGGGCTCGTGAGCCTGAGGCCGTCACGCAGCGTGTCTAAAAGCGTATCGGCGTCGCCGGTCTTGACCTCTACGGGGTTGCCGTTGAGATTGAATTTAAGAATTTTAGACATGACGGTCACGCCCCCTTCTTTCCAAATACGCGGCCAAGAAAACCGGCAGCTTCGGATTTCGCGGGTTCGTCAGGCTTTGCCGGGCCCTTTCTCTCGGCGGCGGCAAAGAGCGCGCGGGCGACCAACGTCGGCGCTACCTTGGCCCGATACCAAGCCGTGGAGCGGATGTCGTCAATCGGCGAAATCGATTTAACTACAAGCGCGCTTGCCTCTTTGATAGCGTCATCGCTTATCTTTTTGCCAACTAACGCCCGTTCGGCCTCCGCACAACGCACAACTGTCGGCGCGGCGCTGCCCACGGCAATGCGCGCGGACGCGACAGCGCCGTCTTTCACCTCGACGTAAGCGGCGGCGCTCACCACCGACAATGTCTCGGCCTTCCTGCGACCTATCTTTTTGAAAGCCGCGCCGCCTGCGCCCGGCTTTACGTTGATGGCAACAAGCACTTCGTCCGGTTTGGCCGCGGTCTTTCCAGGGCCGGTGAAAAACTCCGACAAAGCGACCTTGCGATCTCCTGAGGAAGAGCGCAGCACGGCTTCCGCCCCCAACACAAGGAGCGACGGCACGCTGTCCGCAGCCGGCGACGCGTTCATGATATTTCCTCCGATCGTGGCGGTGTTGCGTATGCTCAGGCCCGCCATTTCTGTTATTGCCTCGCGCAGCGCCTGCAATTTCGACTTGACGGTCTCGTTTTCGAGAAGCGAGCTCAACGTGCAAAGCGCGCCAATAGTCACGCCGTCGCTATCGTCTGTCACCTTGTCGA
>BOCC01000233.1 GCA_026002715.1 Synergistales bacterium | reverse complement strand
AGACATGTATAAATACGTAGTGGACTACGCAAGCCCTGAAAGCGTTGCTGAAAGGAGACACGCCTCCTGTTGTTTTGTCGCCAAACATAAAGGCGAGGTCGTCGGCGTGTTGGAGATTGTGCGCGGTCACGTCGTTTCACTGTTTTTTGTAAAGAAACAATTTCACAATAAAGGGATAGGAAAAGCGCTTATGAATTATTCGGTTGACTATTTCACGTCAATGGAAATCAACGTGCGCGAATATCGCGTTCAGGCTTCTACGTATGCGGAAAATATATATAAATCATTGGGATTTGAGAAATTATCCGATGTGCAAGATAGGGATGGAGTCAAATATATTCCCATGGCGCTGCAAATAGAACGAGTTTATTGCTGAGGGGAGAGTGTTCGCAATAAAACCGCGGAAGTTTTTATATCTGTGCGCCAAGGGCGAATTCCTTAAAGTTGAAGCCGAGATTGAGAATGGCGCGGATGTAAACGCGAGGAATAACTACGACATAACGGCTTTAATAGCCGCGACTATGCACAATCCCGACGCGGATGTCACTAAACTCTTGCTCGAAAGAGGCGCGGACGTAAACGCGAAAAGCAGAAAAAGCATGACAGCTTTGATGGCTGCGGTTATGGGCAACACAAATCCGGAAGTTACCCGACTCCTGCTCGGACGAGGTGCGGACGCCAACGCAAGGGATAAAGACGGCATGACGGCTTTGATGGCCGCGACCATGAGTAACCCCAAAACGGAAGTTGTCGCTATGCCAAATGAGCCCTGCCCAAACGAAGTGAAAATATCAATAGAAATGATCTTGAATCAACAGCTTACGTCGCTGATTGCGGCAAGGTTTATTCGGTGGAGCAATATCAGGCTCCTGATCGCATGGGGCGCGGACGCCAACGCAAAAAGCGCAAGGGGTATGACAGCCCTGATGTGGGCCATTCGGAATAACTCAAGCCCGGAAGTCATCAGGCTCCTGATAGAAAGCGGCGCTGATGTAAATGTAAGAGATAACGACGGCATGACGACTTTAATGTACGCCATTCGGGATAATCCCGACCCGGAAATTACTTTACTGCTGCTCAAGGGGGGCGCGGATGTAAGCATAAAAGATTATTACGGCAACACGGTCTTGATGCGAGCCGCTAAGTATATTTCTAATCCGGAAGTTGTTTCGCTCATAATCAAAGGGGGCGCGGACGCCAACGCAAAAGGCGATGGCGGCATGACGGTTTTGATGTCGTGCGCTTTAGAAAATCCTAATTCAGAAATCATATTATCTCTGCTTGAGAACGGCGCGGACGCCAACGCAAAAGACAACAAAAGCATGACGGCTTTAATGTTGGCGTCCGCTTATAATTCCAACCCGGAAATTATCCGGCTCCTGCTCAAAGGCGGTTCCGATGTAAACGCAAAAGACAACGACGGCAAGACGGCTTTGAATTATGCCGCCGCTAATCATGGCTATGACCATGATTACAGTTTGAAAATTACCCAACTCCTGATCGAAGGGGGCGCGGATGTAAACATAAGAAGTAAAAAAGGCGAGACGGTCTTGATGAGTGGCTATAACTCTTGTCACCCTGAAATTATTTCCCTCCTGCTCGAAAAAGGCGTGGATGTAAACGCGAAAGATAAAAACGGTACAACAGCTTTGATGCGGGCCGTCAAGGAACCTCAAAATACAGAAGCTGTCGCTCTTCTGCTCGAAAAAGGCGTTGATGTAAACGTGAAAGATAAATTTGGTATGACAGCTTTGGCTGTTTTTATAGAGTATTGGCGGGGTCAAAACCCTGAAGTTATTTCGCTCCTACTTAAAAATGGCGCGGACGTAAATACAAAAGATATAAATGGCATAACAGCTCTGATGCATGTCGCCTATGGTCGCTGCGAATTGGAACCCACCGTACTGCTGCTTAAATGGGGCGCGGATACAAACGCAAAAGATAAAGGCGGCAAAACGGCTTTGATGTACGTTGCCGATAGTCGTTTTTCTAACCCTGAAATCATTTCACTTCTAATTGAAGGTCGCGCGGATATAAATGCAAGAGATAAAACCGGAATGACGGCTTTGATGTACGCCGTTCGGAAGAATCCGAACCCAAAAGTTATCTCGCTTCTGCTTGCGAGCGGTGCGGACGCCAACGCAATGGATAACCACGGCATGACGGCTTTGACATATGCCCTTTGGAGTTATCTCGACCCTGAAATCATTTCGCTTCTGCTCGAAGTCGGCGCGGATGCAAATGTCAAATACAAAGACGGCATGACGGCTTTGACATATGCCGCTAAGTGGCATAACAAAGCCGCTGCGCCTCTGCTTAAATGGGGCGCGGAC
>BOCC01000232.1 GCA_026002715.1 Synergistales bacterium | reverse complement strand
TATATCGATATTGCGCTGAGGTTTCCACCCCCTATCGAGGATTCATTAGTGCTAACGTGAGGAGGCTGAAAAGTACAGCCTTCGTGGAGAGTTTCAACCCCCTATCGAGGATTCATTGGTGCTAACTGTACCACTTTTAAGGCCAGTCTGCAAGCTGATTTTAGAGGTGGTTTTTTCCACCCCCCCCTCCTTCGAAAGTCAAACGAACGATTTTGCTCCCCTAAATGTGATGTTTTTCGAGGTTAAAGTCATGCGGTACAGTACTTTACACCCTATAGAACTTATTTTTTGACGCAAAGTTTTGCAACATCGGGTTTTATAGAGATATGAATGAAGGGTTCTCATTCGACGGAGGAGGGTGGTAAAAAGATGCTCAATTGGCGCAAATAAAAGGCAGCTATTCTGAACGGATAAATTGTGTCCTTCGGCGGGGCTAAACTTTCAGGAATCCTGCTTATCAAGGCGAGGCCCTTGCAATGATGCCGTTCCTGTATTGCCTAAGCTCGCCGCAAATCTCACGCTTGCAGGCTTCCACGATTTTCTGATAATCAGAGCGGTTTTGCCGCAGCCAAAGAACGCCGGCGGTTTTGTTAATGAGGTTGTCACCCTTGTATCCGTTGGAAGCCAATCGCAGATACACATCGCTCTGTGCGTACTTTGGCTGATACCTTTCAAGCCATTGCCGATTGAATACGGCGTCGTTCTTGATGATACTTTCAAACTCGTGAATTTGACTATCGCTCAAGCCAAAGCTCATCTCCTTTCCGACACGAATTTTGAGCTCTGTCTGGATGACGGATAAGAAGCGCCTGCGCTGCGCTTCTGTTAAATCCGCCATACCAAGTTCATCTAAGGTTCTTTCATCGAGCATCCCCATCAGACTGCCCCTTTCTTTGATTGCGCGTTATCGTTTTGCGCAACCTTTCGTAAAGTGTCGATGTATTCCGGCACTTTGGAGGGCTGTGCCTTATCTGACGCTTGGACTTCCTTTGGCTTCGAGCCGACAGGTGATTGGAGTTCTATCTCATCTTCACATGGAAGATCATCTATGGAATCCACCACGAAAATATCCTCTATTTCGTCCTGCGTAGAAGTGTCAATGCTTTCTGGTACTATATCCTCCAGAAAACCACACTGCGTCAAAGCGTCAATTGGATCTACCTTACGCGGCCGTCGAGGTATTCGCGCCTCTTTGCATAACAATTTCCACACCTCGTCATATGTCAAAGCGCGGCAGTCCTTATACGGCTCGACTAATCGTTTCAGGCTGTCGCTCTCAATCATCTCGGCAATAGCCGCGCCTGAACGTCCTATTTTGGGTCTGCCGACCTGCAGCGTGAAGGCAGAAGTCTGTATCCCATCCACGCTCAGTGTGGTTAACGCGTTGAAAGTGTTTAACCGACATAAGTCCTTGCACAGCACGTCGTCGTCAAACTTCAAAACTGAATTCAACGAATCGCGGACAGACAGGCGAAATGCGCTGAAGTTAGCGCTGTTGGCATCCAACGCATCGCGCACTTCTCTTGTCAACTGCCCGCAATGCTGATGCACCAAAATCATTGCCGCGCCAAACTTTCGACCCTCTGCAAGCATCTGGGGCAGCGGGTTTGTCTGAAACAGATGCGCCTCGTCAATGGCGACAATGTGAGTTTTGCTTCGGTCTGTCCGTGCGGTTATCGCGCTCCATAGCTGCTGCAACAGCAACGTGCCGACAATGCGGGCGGCGTGGGTGACGATAGTCGGAGACGCGAGGTCGATCAAGGTTGCAGTATCAGTATCGACGCTCGTCTTGAAGTCCAAGGCATTTACTCCCGCGCCAAGGGTATCGCGAAGTTGAGGAATGGAAGTGAGACGCTGGAATTTAGCTACGCACCAGCCAATCATATCCGTGAAATCCCTGCTTTCGTTATTTACGAACTCGTTCCTTATTGCGCGAGACGCTTTTGGGCAGGTGTACTGAGTGGCGTTAGCCAGCTTTTCCAAACTCTCACGGGTCTGCGATAAAGTGACAATGCTGTCAAACGAGGCTTTTCGACCCAACAATGATAGAGCCGCCGCTGATACAACGGAAAACCAACGTTCCCATCGAGGCCCCACAATACCCTCGTGCTTTGGATCGAAGATATTTCCGAACAACTGACACAGGTCGCTGATGGTCTTTTCGCAAGCATCCGGGTTGTCACTGTCCCATATGGAGATGGGAACGATGTTGTTCGGGTCGCCGAGATGTACCACTCGAATGCGGTCGGCATATCTTCTTGGTATCGTTTTGAGCAGCAGATCGATCGTAGTTCCGTGCGGATCGAAAAAGGTAATCCCTCGTCCTTTAATGATTG
>BOCC01000231.1 GCA_026002715.1 Synergistales bacterium | reverse complement strand
ACTTCGTCTATCATCAGGGCGTTTGCCACGCCGTGGGGCAGATGGTGGAACGCGCCGAGCTTGTGCGCCATGGAGTGGCAGACTCCGAGGAAGGCGTTGGCGAAGGCCATACCGGCCATAGTCGCGGCGTCCGCCATCTTAGCGCGGGCGGCGGCGTCATTAGCCCCGTTGTCGTAGGCTCTTGGCAGGTACTCAAAAATAATTCTGAGAGCGCCCAACGCCAAGCTGTCCGTGTAGTCGGTGGCGAGCATGGAGGCGTAGGCCTCAAGCGCGTGAGTCACGGCGTCGATGCCGGAGGCGGCCGTGAGGCCTTTCGGGGCGTCCATCATCATGTCGGCGTCCACTATGGCCATATTGGGCAGCAGCTCGTAGTCCGCGAGGGGGTACTTGGCGCCCGTTGAGCCGTCCGTGATGACGGCGAAGGGCGTGACCTCGGAACCAGTGCCGGCGGTCGTGGGGATGGCGACGAAATATGCCTTTTCGCCCATCTTCGGGAAAGTATAAATTCTTTTTCGGATGTCTACGAAGCGCATTGCCATATCCAAGAAGTCCGCCTCGGGATGCTCGTACAGCACCCACATTATCTTCCCGGCGTCCATAGCGCTTCCACCGCCTACCGCTATGATGCAGTCGGGCTTGAAGCTCGATATGGCGGCGGCGCCGAGCCGGGCGCACTCAAGGGTGGGGTCTGGCGCCACGTCTGAGAACGCCGCGTACTGAATGCCTAGTTCCTCGAGCTTGTCGGTTATGGGCTTGGTGTAGCCGTTTTGATACAAGAAGGAGTCCGTCACTATGAAGACCTTCTTTTTGTGCAGGACGTCTTTCAGCTCGCTGAGCGCTACTGGGAGGCTTCCTTTTTTAAGGTAGACTTTTGGCGGGGTTCTGAACCACAGCATATTCTCTCTCCTCTCGGCGACGATCTTGGTGTTGAGGAGGTGTTTGACCCCCACGTTCTCTGATACGGAGTTTCCGCCCCACGAGCCGCAGCCCAGAGTCAGGGACGGAGCGAGCTTGAAGTTGTAGAGGTCGCCTATGCCGCCGTGCGAGGAGGGCGTGTTGACTAGAATGCGCCCCGTCTTCATGCGCGCTTGGAAAAGCTCTATTTTTTCCTTGCCCGTCGATGTGTTTATATAAAGGGAGGATGTGTGCCCGTAACCACCGTCGGCTACCAATTTCTCGGCTTTGTTCACCGCGTCGTCAAAATCCCGCGCCCTATACATACCAAGCACTGGGGAGAGTTTTTCGTGGGCGAACTCCTCGGTGAGCTCAACGCTTTCCACTTCGCCTATTAGGATTTTGGCGCTTGGCGGGACGGCGACGCCGGCCATCTCGGCTATCTTGAAAGCGGACTGCCCGACTATGCGTGCGTTCAGCGAGCCGTTGATGATTATCGTCTTGCGCACCTTCTCTACCTCGTCGCCATGGAGGAAATAGCAGCCCCGGTCGGCAAACTCGCGCTTGACTCGCTCATAAATACCGTCCAGCACTATGACCGACTGCTCGGACGCGCAGATCATGCCGTTGTCAAAAGTCTTTGAATGAATGACTGAGCTGACCGCGAGCGGAACGTCCGCGCTGTCGTCGAAGATAGCCGGGGTGTTGCCCGCGCCGACGCCTATGGCGGGCTTGCCCGAGGAGTAGGCCGACCTCACCATGCCTGGGCCGCCCGTCGCCAAGATTATATCCGCCTCACCCATGACGGTGTTGGTCAGTTCTAAGGAGGGGACGTCTATCCAGGCGATGATGCCGTCCGGCGCGCCCGCCGCCACTGCCGCCTCAAGCACTGTCTTAGCCGCCGCTATCGTGCTGTCCTTGGCTTTGGGGTGCGGGCTGATGACGATGCCGTTGCGGGTTTTGAGCGAGATGAGGGTCTTGAATATCGCGGTAGACGTGGGGTTCGTGGTGGGGATGACGGCGGCTATCACGCCTATCGGCTCGGCTATCTTTTTTGTCCCGTAGATTGGGTCCTCTTCGATGACGCCGCATGTTTTCGTGTCTTTGTAGGCGTTATAGATATACTCGGAGGCGAAGTGGTTCTTGATTACCTTGTCCTCGACTATCCCCATGCCCGTCTCGGCGACAGCCTTCTTCGCTAACGATATTCTGGCTTTATTCGCCGCCATAGCTGCGGCGAAGAATATTTTATCGACCTGTTCCTGAGAGTACGTCGCGTAAAGACGCTGCGCGGCCCGTACTTCCGCCATTCTTTCCCGAAGCGCCTCGACGCTGTCCACGATATTCACGATTTTTGTTTTCCTCCTGAAAAAAATTTTCTAAATTATGAGACTATAATACAAAAATAAACACAAAAAAGACATATCAATATTATAATATCGACATTATAATATCGATAT
>BOCC01000230.1 GCA_026002715.1 Synergistales bacterium | reverse complement strand
TGCCAATCAATTTATCACTTCCGCCCAAATCCACCCATAAAATCTATAGGGTGAAAATGACGGAGCGGAACAAACCGAGGTTGGTAAGGTTAAGAATCTATGACGAGAGGAGATGTTTTTAATGTGGAACAAAAGCGACGGAGAATCGATGGAGGAACGCAAGGATGGCGAGCGCCATCACTCGTATCTCGGACAATAGGGCGGTGATACACGAGCTTGCGCCCGGACAGACGCCGCCAGAGATAGGGGAAAAAGCGACGCTGAAAAGCGACGCAAACGGTTTAAGTACGGTACATAGCCGAGATAACGAGCAAGCCCAAACGCGAAGCGTGAAAAGATGAACTTTGTCGGTTGGGGAGAGTACCTAACGGTTTGTCCGCATGGCGTCCTTGCAGTGAACGAAGGGAAGGCAATTATCGCCTCTCTTGATTCCCGCATCGAGTGCGGTGCCTGTGTTCTGAACTACCCCGCGAACGCGATACGGGTAAACGCCGGGGTTGGGTGCGCGTCAGCCGTAATCCGCGGTTGGTTTACAGGAAAAGAGCCGGTCTGTGATTGTTCAGGTGAGGGATGTTGCTGAGGCGAGGCGCTCCGCAAGCCCAGTATTGCGCTCAGTCACTTTGTTATTGCGAACGGCGAAGCCAATAGCTTTCTTCGCGCCGATAAGCACAAGAACTCTTTTCGCGCGCGTTATGCCGGTATAAAGCAGATTGCGCTGGAGCATCATATAGTGCTGCATAGTGAATGGTATGACTACGATGGGATATTCGCTTCCCTGAGCCTTATGGATAGTCGTGGCGTAGGCCAATACAAGCTCGTCTAACTCTGAAATATCATAGTTCTTTTCGGAACTATCGAATGTCACCGTCAGTTCTCGTTCTTCAAGATCGACTTTGGAAACAATCCCTATGTCTCCGTTGAAAATATCTTTCTCGTAGTTATTCTTTATCTGCATAACCTTGTCGCCGAGCCTGAACTCCGCGCCGCCGCGCCTCAGACATTCCTTGTTTGGGTTGAGCGCGTTTTGTAAAATCATGTTGAGATGCAGCGCGCCTGTCTCGCCGCGCTGCATCGGACTCAACACCTGAATGCCCTGAACCGGGTCGATCTTATAGTACCTTGGAAGACGTTTTACGCATAGGTCGCAGATGAGAGAGGGAATGTTTGCGCTTTCGCTTTCCTCGATAAAGAAAAAGTCCGATTTGCTGCCGCTGTTCAGGTTAGGAAATTCGCCGCGGTTGATGCGGTGCGCGTTCATAATTATCTGCGAGCTCTGAGCCTGACGGTAAATGCGGGTCAGTTTTATGACGGGGATAACACCGGAGTTGATAATATCGAGCAATACGTTCCCCGCGCCAACGGAGGGAAGTTGGTCCGAGTCACCCACGAAAATCACGATCATTTTGTCTGGAACGGCCTTCAAGAGGTTGTACATCAGCACTATATCTTGCATTCTGGACTCGTCCACTATCAGTACGTCGCCTTCAAGTGGATTGTCCGCGTTTTTGCTGTAGCCCTCCGGCGGTTTGCTTTCAAGCAAGCGGTGGATTGTTTTCGCCTCCATGCCTGTCGTTTCGCTAAGCCGCTTTGCCGCGCGTCCCGTTGGCGCGGCTAATAAGATTTTGAGTCCTTGCTCTGTGAAGGTGGCGATGATGCCTTTTGTTGTAGTGGTCTTTCCCGTGCCGGGGCCGCCTGTCAGAACCATGACCTTGGATATGGATGCTTGGCGTATAGCGTCTTTTTGAATTGTGTCGAACGACAACCCTGAGACCTTCTCGGCCGTTTTGATACTTGTCTCGATGTCCGTAGTCAGGATTTGGCGCTCTGAGGCCATAATCTCACGCAACCTTTGAGACGCTCCTTTTTCGCTGTAATAAAGCGGCAACAGATAGATTTTATCAGGGGCTTCGCAGACGAGGTCGTTTTCAGTGAGCATTTTCTCTATTGCTTCAGATAGTTTTATTTCATCTACTTCCAAGATAGAGACTGATTTTTTCAGAAGTTTCTCACGAGCGGCGTAACAATCTCCGTTTTCGGTGAACTCGTTTAAGGCATAAAAAAGCCCGCTTCTGCAACGGTAGTAGCTCTCTTTATCGAATCCCATCTTCATAGCTATCGTATCCGCTGTCTTGAAGCCTATGCCCCAAATATCGTCAGCTAATCTATAGGGGTTATCTTTTACAATATTTATGCTTTCGTTGCCGTAGGTTTTGAAAATCTTGACGGCGTGAACTGTGCTTACCTGATGCTCCTGCAAGAAAAGCATGATGTTCCTGACTTCTTTTTGCTCTTGCCACGCCTTCTTTATAGTTGCTACACGCTTGTCGCCTATTCCTTCCACCTCGATGAGCTTGTCTGGCGTTTCTTCTATGAC
>BOCC01000229.1 GCA_026002715.1 Synergistales bacterium | reverse complement strand
TGTGGGGAGTAAATTAGGTAAAGACTTGAGGCATGAAAGCAAAAATACGGCTTTCGGATGTCTGGGTTGATTAGTTTTTGGAAGGAGTGAAGTAAATTTGAGTAAGAAACTTTTGAAATTGGCGAGTCTGGCGGCTATCCTGACGCTGGTCTTTGTAAGCGGAGCTTGGGCGGCGAGTTGGGATGCTGTTAGTGACGGCATAATGCCTGCGGTAAGTTTTGATGTTACAAATTACGTTAGCGGCGATGTTGTAGTAAGCGGCGATTTAACTGTTAGTGGTGACGCTATAGTTACATTCGATGATACTGCCCCCACCACTCTGGCTTTCCAATCGGGAGACATTACGATTCCGTCTGCGAATAGCTTAACCATCACTGGTGATACTAACTTCAACTATGTAAAGTTTGATGGCAAAGTTACCGGCGCGGGCACGCTTGTGCTTGATGTGATTGAGGTTGTCTTTAATGATACTGTTAGTTCCACGTTGTCTTTGAGTGCTGACGCTGAATTTAACCTTACCGGCCCTGTGACGTTGCCTGCCACTACCGGAACCGGCTCATTCACGCTCAGCGGTGACGCTGTTTATACCGTAACGGCCAATGTTAGCCCCGATGTGACCGTTGCCAGTGGCGCTACTTTGCTTCTGGCTGCCAAAGCCTCTTCCGCTGACGTGCCTGTTTTCGGGGGCGTTCTTTCATTTGACGTCGCCGCGTCGCTTGACGTCAACGCCGATGAAATTCCCGATACCGCAAAGAAAGGCGAGTTGTTCTATCTTGCGAAAGTTACCGGCGACCTGACACCCCCTGCGGCTGCGCGTGTTGATTTGGACACTACCAGATTTACGCTCAGCAATGACGCTACCGGTCTTTTCGTTGAGGTGAAGGCAGAACTCGACATACCGACTATCTACACCGACCTCGACCCCGTGACCATCGTTATCACCAAAGAAGAGTTGTCCGGCGATGCTCTGGAAGGCGATTTCGAAATCTCCGCCGATAGCGGCGTCAATGTCACAATCAGCTCCAATGATTGGGTTATAATCAGCAACGGCGGCACGGGTGACGTATACAACTTGATCCTGACCAAGAACACCGACAATTTCAGCGACGATGTCACGGTTAAGATCACAGCTACATCCTTAGGTAGCACCGACCTCCTCACCGGCGTTGATTCTCTTGACGTCACTCTGACCCTGAGCGCCGTCGATCCTTCTTCCCCTGACGTTACTCCTGAATACTCCACTGAAATAGATGACCCGTCCGATGACCCCGATACAGTCGGCGATGTTTCTCTTGACCCGACAAACAGCAACGATATCGTAGTTGTCCCCGGCGCCAATGGCGCTAAATTCTGGGTCAGGGGCTTAGCGACAGTCAGCCCTGATTTCACTTTGGCCAGCTATGACCTTAAGGCGTTTGTCACCACTCCTGCCAGCGCCGAAAGAGATTATTTATCTTCGCCTGACCTTAAGCCTTCGACGAACTATCCCCATACCACCTCGCTCTCCTTTATCAGCGTCAAGCCTTTCGCCATCACGAACGCTAGCCCTGACGGCAGCTTCGAGTTCCTTGTGACGCTCCCGGCCGACGCCACCAACTCCAAGAGCTTCAAATGGGACATCAGCGGAACAAAGGACGGCAGTAATATCACTATCCCCGGCGGCCAGATAACTATCGACGTGGATGACCCCGTTACTCCTCCTCCCCCTCCTGCTTCCGACGACATCCATGTATCCGTCTCTGACGTCAAGTCCATCAAGAACGGCCTCTCCGCTATCGTGACAGCCATAAAGGGTGACGAGCTTTATAACGGCTACGTGGTTGGTACGCTCTTGATCAAGGAAACCGTCAGCGGCAACGCCGTTGACCCCACCACCTACAAGCAGACCCCCACTGACGCCGAGACCGGCAAAGTTGCCAAAGACGGCAAAGGCAAAGCCGCGGTCAGAATCACCGGCCTGAAGGGCGGCGTAGCTTACACCATCTCCGGCGTAACGGGCGTAACTAGCGCGAACTTTGACGGCTCAGAGCAGCCGACCGCCGGCGTTAAAGCTGGTAAGGGTTCCTCCGGCGGCGGCTGCGACGCTGGTTTCGCGGCTCTCTCCCTGCTCCTCGCGGCTCCCCTCTTTCTTCGCCGCAAGAAAGCTTAAGCCTGAATAATATCTCAGAACAGCTTTATACGTAACGACGACACCCGCCTTCCGAAAGGGAGGCGGGTGTTTTGTGTATTGTAATGGTTTGCTCGTCGAAGACGGGCGACAGGAAATTAAAGACGGGCGAGGGGGAATTAGAGACGGGCGACCGGGGGCGGTCGCCCCTACTAACGTTGTGGGTTGGCTTCAATATATATTCCGCAATTTTGGCATACTCGTCCGCCCATGC
>BOCC01000228.1 GCA_026002715.1 Synergistales bacterium | reverse complement strand
CTCCACGGACTGACCGCTGAATAGCATGACGAAAACCAGCACGATGGGGACTATAAAGAACCAGCCCTCTTTGATGACAAGCGAGACCTTTGGGATTTCCTCGTCAGGCAGAGATCCGATATTGTATTTCTTGGCGTGAAAATGCACCATGGCCCCCACCCAGAAGAAGTAGAGCAGGGCCGGAATGACGTTCATCTTTGCAATGGTCACGTATGGCGTCTCGGTGAGAGTCGCCAAAAGAAAGGCTCCCGCTCCCATGACGGGGGGAAGAAACTGACCTCCGGTGGAGGCCGCCGCCTCGATGGCCCCGGCGTGTTCTGGCTCAAAGCCCACGCGCTTCATCATCGGGATGGTGAAAGTGCCGGTGGCGACCACGTTGGCCGTGGAGCTTCCGCTGATAGAGCCGAAGATGGCGCTCGCTATGACCGCGACCTTGGCCGGACCTCCGGCCCAGCCCTTGGTCAGCGACAGAGACAGGCGGATGAAGAACTCGCCCGCGCCCGAAACCTCCAGAAACGCTCCCATAATAATGAAAGGCAGCACGTAAGTGGAAAACGTGCTCGCTATGCTCCCGAAGACCCCGTCCGTCGTCCTGTATAGAAACTCTATGATGCGGAACAAAGAGAACCCGCGGTGCGCGAAGATGCCGGGCATATAGGGCCCGAAGTAGAGCTGGAGCATAAAAATACCGCCTACCCCAAGCAGGATAGGCCCGAGAACCCTTCTCGCGGACTCAATAAGAAGGAGAATGCAGACAATTCCCATATAGAAGTCCACCCGATTAGCCATGCCCCTCGCAACGGTCGCGAAGTGTCTGTATGTCACGAGCCAATAAACGAAAGTCAAAACGGAAAGGCCAATAAGGACATAATCGTAAGCGGGTATTTTCTCCTGCCCACCCTTACCCCGGACGGGAGGATAGAGCATAAGGGTCAACATCACGTTGAACATCAGATAGAGAGATCGCTTAGCCTCTGTTGGCATAATAAGGCTGCTGGCTGAAGAGATCAGGAACATTAGAGAAAAGGCCGCTGAGGTGAAATAGAACACGTTTTTGTGAAAACCCTGCAAATTGCGCAACTTCATTGACATGAAACTCCTTTCTGAAAAGACACGGGCGACCCGCCTGTGGCCGCCCCTGTAATATTACATGTCTATTTCGTCTTGGTTGCGCGCGGCGCTTCGGGATGGTCGGCGAAGTACTTTTTAGCGCCCGGATGAACTTTGAGCCCGAGGGCCTCGAAGCCCTCCGTGTCCTCAGCGGCAAACTTCCAGTTGTTATGCCCGGCCGTCAGATCTTTGATTATCTCGGGCTGGAAGGTGACGCTCAGAATCTCGTACAGGACATCGTCCGACAAGTCCTTGTTCACGATCCAATAGGAGCGGAAATGGGGAAGCTGCACGGGCGCGTCCTGCCCTTTATAACGTTTAGCCGGCATTTCGGAAGCGAAGAAGAACGGGGATTTCTCTTTCAATTTCGCTATCTCCTCGTTGGAGAAGGGGATTATCAGGATATCGTTCGTCTCGGCGAGCTCCGTCACGCCACCCGCCGGAGAACCAGACTGCCCCACCGCGTCGATAAGACCCTCCTGCATAGCCTCGGCGGTTTCCCCAAAGCTCATATACTTGCGGTTGCAATCGATTCCGAAAGAGTCCATGATCATATCCGCGACGTACTGCGTGCCGGAGCCGGGAGGCCCCATCGAGACGTTCTTGCCGGCGAGGTCGGCCAGCGTTTTGATGCCGGACTTTTTGAGGACCACGAAATAGAAATCGCTGTCATAGGCCATGCAGACTCCCATGATGTTTCCGGCCAGCGCGGCCAAGTCGGGGTTGTCGAAAGTTCCGACTCCGTGAGCGGCCTCGAAAGCGAGAGAACCATAGGTGTAGGCCAAATCCAACTCTCCACGCGCGATACGTATGGCGTTATCCACGGACGCGCCGGTCGTCACGTTTGTGACGTTGACGCCCTTGAGTTTGGGAGAAACGACGTTGGTGAAAGCCCCTGACATGTAGTACAAAACTCCGCCGGTGGAACTCCCTCCAAACGACTACATGGTCATGTTTAGAGCATCCCGATTCTCACGACATCATGCCGGATTATACGCCCTATCTGCGTAAACGCGTGGGTCGGGTCGCTTTGGTGCCTTACGCGCCGCCCGGTTCGCCCGAGCTCTTTGGTATGCTGGATAAACATTTAGAGGAAGGCGTCACCTGTTATCTTCTCTCCAATCACGGATCTATCGCAGCGGGGCCGAGTCTGTCGTCGGTCTTCTACGACGTCGAGGAATTGGAGGAAAGCGCCAGAATAGCCTGCTTCCTGCCGCTTCTCGCGCCTGTCAGACATAGCAAGCCAATTCAATGATTTAGCAGTATTTTTATATT
>BOCC01000227.1 GCA_026002715.1 Synergistales bacterium | reverse complement strand
GTCGTAGCCTGACGCAGCGCCTTGTTCACCAACGCGCTGTTGGCCACAGACCCCCGAACGTTTCCGACGGTTCTTAAAGCCGAATTTGCCCACGTATCTTGAGCGAGCAGATTGGCCGTCGAGTCTACCGCAAAGGGCAGAAAATCATTTATCGCCACCCGTAACTACCTCCTCTTAAATAAATTGTCCAACATCCCAACTTCCGGCGCTCAGAGGCTCCCCGCCGATAACGTCCCACATAAACGCGGCGTATTGACCAGCAACCAAAAGGTCGTAGTTGACCTTTACACCGGTCGGACGAAGCGGCAGTTTCTCATCGCGTAAAATGGCGCGGAGAATCGTGTCGTCCTCTTCAGTAATCAAGATAATATCCATGGACATATCCTGATTGTCGATAATAACTATCCTGTTCTCGCCGTCGAAAGCCATGCTCCATGCGCGGTATGCCGACTCTATCGTCCCGTCCCAGCGGTTCGCCGCTATCTTGGCTTTAATCAACATCCTGTACGCGTAGTCGGGCAGCCACGAAAGGCCCGTCGGCGGGTCGTCCTCGCCGCGCCATATACCCATACCCCAGCCGTTCGATTTTGCGCCGTCCCACGTGAAATACACGCCGCCGAGCGGCGGATACACTTCCCGGCTAACGCCGACCCATTCGCCTATACGGTCAAGCTCAACGCCTACGGCAGTGTTGACGTTATAATCTCGCGTCGCCAGCGTAAAAGCCTGATTTTCCATCTCGACAAGGGGTGTGATGATATGCTCCAAAACGGCCAAAAATTTAGGCCGCCTGTGTTCCCACGTCGGAAGCGTCGTGTAGCGTTCGGGCTTATATGGCTTGTAAATCTCATAGCTCAGGCTGCTCTTAACAGTCCACCGCGGCCTGAGCTTCGGCGGCAGCTCCGAGTCGGCGAGCTTTAGATTTATTTCAAAATCAAGCCGGCCGTTATGTAGCTTCCACGAGTTTGCTATGGGGTGCAGTTTCAGCCAAAGCAAATCCCAGCGGTGGAAGTCCCAAAACCTGCGCGAAGTGTCCCAATGGAGCCAATCGGCGACGACCACCCTGAAACGCGAAGCGAACGTCGGCCTGAACCGTTCTGTCCATCCCCACCTCCGCCAAGGATGAATGTCCCAAAACGCTCCGCCGCTGTCCCAGCAAAGCTCCCACTTGACCACGGCTTGTGGGCGTATGTGAATTCTCGCCTCGAAATGCCACTGAGATATTTTTGCCGTGACTTCGGGCTTGATAATAATCCGTGCTGCCATATCCGTTTCGTGTATCGCTGAAGTTAGAGACGGCGTGACGTGTATATGAGCCTCTAAATTCGTTTGCCACGGAGTAGCCGTCAAGATAGGGAATATATGTATTCTCGCCTCTAAATCCTGCGCCAACTCGTCCCCTCCCCCCTTCCTATTTGCGGGGGATCAATTATCGATCTGAATCGACATCTCCGCCGGTCTAAATCTTATATTCACGTCGCCGACAACGAAGTCGCGAGGCGCGGTCAGCTCAGACCAAAATAGATATTCGCCGCCCGTCGGCGCGTCGAAGAGTCCAATGTAGGCCACGCTTCCCCAATCCTCCTGCGGGTCGGGAAAACTAATCTCTGAAATATTAAAGATAGTTCCCGACGTTCCTGACGAGGGCGCCGATTGACTGTCAGGCGAGTCCGTTCCGCTCCAGTCTTCCAGTGTGCAGCTGATGGGCGCTCTTGCGTAGCTTGGGGCCGTCGGTTCCTCCCCCGGCTCCTCGTCCGTGGGTGTCGTCGTGAACATCGCCACGTAGACGGTTGCAGGCGGCGTATAAGGCTGTCCCCTGAAAAGAAAATCCAATAGCTTGTTCTCCATGTCGTTACTCATGTTCGGCACTTCAATCACTCTCCTATAATTACGATTACGCTGTCTTTCTGTATCATCGCCAGCTCATTAAACGCAATGTTCACATTAGCGCCGCTCCAGACGTCACCGCCATCCGTCGATACCTCTATCAGCGTTACGTTGTAAGTCGGCGCGTAGCCCGACGTATCCGCCGCGAAGATAGGAGCGTAAAGCCTGTTTACCAAAACAGATTCGCCTATCTTCATCGCGTCTCCATACGCCGCGAGATTTTTGGCTATCGTGACGGCGCTCTCGGCGTCATACCTTGGCGTTATGGTTATAGTCACGCGCACGGACACGCTTACAATCTCCGGGCGCGCGAAACGTATTGTCCCGTGAATGCCCAGCGAGTCAGACACCTCGACCGTAACATCGCCGAATGTCCCAGTCCCGGGCGTCTTTCGCACACGTATCGCCTCGGCCACCTCGTTCACGTCGCCGCCCTCGACGACAAGACAGATGGAATGCGGAGGAATGCCGTTATCGTCCGCGTCGTTCGTGTTGTTCTCGTAAAGCGCTGCCTTAATTACACC
>BOCC01000226.1 GCA_026002715.1 Synergistales bacterium | reverse complement strand
ATGTTCGCTTATATGAAAAGGGACGAAAACGGGGGCGTGAAATTTATCGCCGGCTCCGACGCATCGGAGGTTTTGGCGGAGCTTTGGACAAAGAGCGGGTTTGTATCTTACCCGGCGGACACAACCGCGAGCGCGGAGGTGGATTATATGGACGTAAACGGACGCGATCTGGCGTACAGCCTTTACGCGTCCCCCACCGCCGCGCCGGGCGTAATAGCGGTCGCCTCCGTTACGATGTTTACGTGGACGGGCGGAGGCTCTGTTTTTGGAAGTTTTGCAAACGAAACTATGCTCGCGGCCGGGTTTTGCCTTGTGGCGCTGTTTTTGCTGCGCCGCCTCTTGATTCACCCTCTCAGGAGATTGTCAGGCGCGCTTTCGCTTTTTCGTTGGGGGCAAGAGGCGCCTGAGTTTGACGCAAGGAAAATCGGAGGCCGTCTTTTTGGCTTAGAAATAGAGGATATGGCCTTGCTTCGCAACGCCTTGTCCGAGCTCGCGAGGGAGGCCGTACTCAAGACCGAGCTTGAGAAGCGCTACGTCAGCGATATTGTAAAAGCTCAGGAGAACGAGAGAAACAGGCTTGCGCGCGATATTCACGACGGGCCGATTCAGGTGGTGGCGGCGTTTACTCAGCGCGTACAGATGGCGCTGCTGTCCAAGGACACCGGCATCGAGAGCCGCAAACACTTGACGTTGGCCGAAGAAGCGGCCCGTCGCGTGGTTGAGGACCTGCGGGAAATTTGCGATTCTCTCGTCCCGCCATGGCTGTCCCTCGGGCTTTCGCGCTGCATGGACGAGGCGGCGGAGCGCCTGTCGCGCCAGCATGACGTCGTGATAGACGTCGATATAGATGTAAGCTCGGAGGACGAAAACAGCTTGCCGCAGGATGTCACCCTCGCGTTCTTTAGGATTTTTCAGGAGGGGGTATCCAACGCCGTCAGGCACGGCGGAGCCGACCATGTATGGCTGTCCGTGAATCAGGACCGTGACGGCCAAAATGGCGGCAGCTCTGAAATAGTCTTGAGATTGAGGGACGACGGCACAGGCTTTGACTGTTCGACCCTCGACACAGAGGCGCTTTACTCGTCAGGCCGCCGCGGGCTCGCCGGGATGAGACGCCGCGCCGAGAGTCTCGGAGGGTCTTGGATGATAAAATCTTCGCACGACGAAGGCACGGTAGTGAAAGTGCAGGTGGCGCTGTCCTACTGAAATAGAAACGATTTTGGGGTGGAGATATGAGCGGCAAAAATAAAAATGAAATTACAATTCACAGCTCGGCGGCTGAGTACCTCACCTTTATAGCCGCGACAGGCGACAGCGAACAGAGTTTTGAAATGCGCTACGAGGGCGAAAATATCTGGCTGACGCAGAAAATGCTTGCTGCGCTATATGACGTGAGCGTTCAGAATATCGGACAGCACATCAAGAAAATACTCGACGACGGCGAATTGACCCGCGAGGCAACTATAAAGAAATTCTTTATAGTTCAAAACGAGGGCAATCGCCAAGTGGAGCGTGAGCTTGAGCATTGCAATCTGCAAATGATTATCGCCGTTGGGTTTAAGTACAAAAGCGGGCGGGCTCGCGAGGGCCGCCCTGTGATGTGTTTATTGCCGTTCGTTTATCTTATTTCTTTACGAGATGTATGGCAAATCCGTTCAAACCCTATGCACTCTTACACGATGTAGCAAGCACTTGCCGATAGGTAGTCTCGGGGGACAGCGAGTCCGCTTTTAGGCAGAACCGAAGGTTTGCACAGCAACGAACTCCACCCTCCCTGAATTTGAGCGTTTACCAGTCATATATCGAAAAACTGTAGCTCGCCAAAACGCTCAAAGATCGTTTTGCCGTCGAGGAAAGGTAACGCAGTCATCTCTTCAGGAGTCTTGGCTTCGAGGTGGCCAGGGTAATCGGTGTAAGGTATATCATCTCTGGATTTGCCATCGAGACCGATTTGAGGGTCTTGAATTACATATCCACCACCACCGCACCACCCTCGCTCAATGAAGTAATCTCTGCCGCGAAACTGGAAAAATATTGCCTCTCCCCTTTGAATCATTTCATGAATACCATCAGGATCTTCATCGTCGAACCACAATCTACCGTCATTCATATTCGACTGTTCCATATTTTCCTCACCTTCTCAATATACGCTTTATCGCTCTTCGTCAACGGAATATACTCGGTTGAATGCACATCATAACCGGTATGAACATGAGGGCATTGGCCGTTATGTCTGTGCGTTAAATCTATCTGCCGTTTTTTCCTGCCCTGCTTATCGTAAAACACGATGGACTTAAGCTCGTTTTTAGCGTTGACGAACGCATACACCCTGTTTTTTCCTGCGGACATTGTCTCAAGAGGCACCGGTGATGATCCTTGTTTTCGCGGTTGCACAAACTTGATATTATCCA
>BOCC01000225.1 GCA_026002715.1 Synergistales bacterium | reverse complement strand
TTCGCATAAAGCCTCAGGCGTTAATGCCCTGCTGTCCGACGCCGCTATTTCTGTGAAATTTATCTCATTTATCTTCATACATTTACTCTAACATAATTTTACTTATTTTGAATGCCGGAGTAATATATACGAGATTAACCGGAAAGGTGGCGCAGATTATGGCAACAGCGGTAGCGGAACTGGAAAAGAAAGGCACGCAAAAACCAAAGAGAAGGCGCGTACTCCCTCAATATCCCCAGAGGCGTTACGGCATTGAGGTTGACAGGTACGAGGATGTCGGGACTATCATAATGCAGGAAGGGGTTTTGCCGGTACGCGTGATGTCAACCGAGGAATGGAACAGCGTCCCGAGAGAAGTTCAGATGCAAAGGAAGTTCATGTACCCGATAGGCTTCCCTTGGAATCCTGTTCGTTATTCTATGGCAAGAGGGTTTAAACTGCACGAACTGACTGCTACAGAGAATGAAGCAAGAATGAACATTGATCGTGAGTTAAATCACAGAAGAGCCTGTGAGCGTATGCGGCAAGTTTTGGCTCTGGGTTTTTCGGTTCGTTACTGTACCTCTGATGGTACAATCTACGAACGTTACGCGAACGGAGAACTGTACCGTGTTGATATTGTCTACGACAAAGAAAAGGACATGGACATACAAAAATATACCTTCCTGCGCATGGCCACAGAGGAAGACGACGCGCTCTACGATCTTCGCGGCACTCTGGGACTCACCGCTGACGACAGCGCGGTGTTTTAATATTCTATGTCGTCCCCAAAACCGGAAATTTATATTTTTGCCGGGCCAAACGGTGCCGGCAAATCTTCTTATCTTGCCAAGCAAGTGCCTTTTGGAACTGTCATATTTGATCCTGACAAAATAGCGCAGAAACTTGCGGAGGAAAAAGGACTATCTCCAAAAGAAGTTCAGGAAGCTGTTTATAACGACAACACCATTAATTTTGATGCTATGCGGAAATTGACGCGATTAATGAAAGATGCTTTAAAAGACGGCCAATCTTTCGCGACTGAGACAGCTCTGAACCATAGCAAGACATACAAAGACCTAATTGAGAAAGCCCATGAGAACGGATATAAAGTTCACCTTTGGTACCTAAAAAATTGAGCGCATACGTGAAAAACCTTGAATTACCAAGTATTTTAAGATTTCTTGTATGCGCTCAGTAAGCACATACATTTAGCGTTTTTATTCATGTAAAGACTTGTAAAATCTATATTTTGTTATGTATGTACTCAAAATGGCAGGGAATTTAGGGAAAAAAGATTCATTCTTGAAGAAGTCGCTGTTTTTCAAAAGTGATGCGTATTTGTTTCATTGCTGTCTCTTAAGGCTTACAGAACGGGAGTGGTGCCATGAAAAGAAAAATAGCCTTTTGCACTTTGTTGATTGTACCGTTACCAACCAATAATCCGGTACGCGGGCTCCTTTCGTCGCGGCAAGAAATTCCTCGCGCGGGAAATAAACGCTGAACTATCCTGTCCGGTTTCCATCGGATTTTCCACTGAATTTTCTATGGATATCCTTCCTTTCGACTCCTCGGGAACTCAGAGCCTCCTGGGGAACCATCCTCCGGTACAGCGTTTGACGTCGGATATCGTGACGAATCCCTCATGCTCGTATAATTTTTGTACCGTTTTCACGTCGTGCCGGTGGCAAAAAATCTCCACCACCAACTTAGGGCCGTTCCGCCCCGCTCCGTTGATGACCGTCGCGCCCAGCCCCATGCCGCGCATTCGGTCGATAGACGCGCGCGCGGATTCGTTATCATCCAGAATTATCTCCACCAAAATAAAAGTATTCAAGAGTCGCTCTTCCAGCCAAGCTCCCAGATAGTTGCCGGTCGCGAATCCCCCGCAATAAAACATAATCTGCACAAAAGAAAGCGCTTTGCCCCCGCCCAGAAGGTGCCCGAGAACCAGCATGTAAATCATCACCTCGAAGAATCCGAGACACGCCGCGTAGAAACGCTGCCCCTTGACGAGAAAAAGAATGCGCACAATACCGCAGCTTACGTCGACAATCCGAGCAAAAAAGATCATCAGAAGACCCAAGACGTTTCCTGCCATATCCATCCTGCTCTCTACCTTTCTTGAGATTGACGCACAATGCTCTCTTCATAGTATGTTAACACAAAAAAAGCCGACTTGACGATTTTTCACTTTTCCTCCGGCGTCTCTTTTCATGAAAGCGCAAAATAATTTGAGTTGAATGTATAATGATGGTCAAGGCGTTAAAAAGACATCAAGGGGCTCATATGCAGTGTTGCCTTAAAGGAGCTTGCAAAGCATGTACGACAGAATCGGCAAATACAAAATCATCTCTCAATTAGGCGAGGGCAACATGAAATACTCGAACGCCTCGACGCCATCAAGGTCATGCGCCTTCGAAATTCGGCGTTGTCGCTGAATTCACGGCGCATGACCTTGATGGCG
>BOCC01000224.1 GCA_026002715.1 Synergistales bacterium | reverse complement strand
GGTGAAGACGATATCAAGGCTTACATTAGAGGCAACTGATACACTGTGTTGTATGTGCTCAAAATGTGGAGGGATTTAGGTATGAGAGACAGACTGAAGAAGTTCGGTCTTGAACTCGCAGAAGACAAAACGCGCATACTACCTTTCGGGCGATTCAAAGGAACAAAGGAAGACTTTGACTTTCTTGGCTTCACCTTCTTCAACACGCAAACCAGAAGCGGAAAGTACAGCGTAGGAGTGCGCACAAGCAAGAAGAAGCTGAAGGCTAAGAGAGCGGCAGTGAAGAAATGGCTCAGGTCAAGGTTGACCAAACCAATCTCGGATACGATGAAAATAGTCAGGGTATCGCTTCTTGGTCACTACAACTACTACGGAGTAAGCGGGAACTTCAAAATGATACAGAAGTTCTGGAAATATGTAAAATACGCGAGCTACAAAATGCTGAACCGAAGAGACCAGAAAGGCAAGATGAAGAGCGAAGCATTCGAGCGGATATAGAACTACTACATAGAGAAACCGCGCCTGACGAAAGACATATGGACTTTTGAACCGAAGCTGATTTGAAGAGCCGTATGCGGGAAAACCGCACGTACGGTTCTGTGAGGGGCAGTAGACAATCCCTTCACTCAGTAAATTATGAATGAAAGGATTGTCGAGACTGTCTACTCGACTGAACTTCCGTTGCAGATTCTGCCTGTGATAACGCGCGAAGGAACTTTCGCCTTGAAAGGCGGCACCGCAATCAACCTGTTTGAGCTTGGATATGACGACATACTCAAAAGATACGAGGTTCTGCGCCTAAGTCATTGAACCGCCGTGTACCGAACGGTACGCACGGTAGCGTAGGAGGATGACCACTCAGATAATGGGTGGCCTCTTACCTGATTGGCCGTTCGGGCGAGTTATCCACTTTTATCATAATACTTTCATTACTCCACCAATATCGCTGATGATCGTTAGCGCATCGTTAGTTGACATTGGAGTGATGGTTGTGAGCTTGTCACGCCCAAAACCGTTTAGCGAAAGACCCAAAATTAGAATATTGCAACCGACAATCCACCACCTGTCGTGATACTTGTTAGAATCAAAAACAGAAATAGGAATAGAGAGTTTTTGCTCGACAGAAACTCTTAGTGCCAAATCATAACAGCGTGAATCTGTAATGAATTTTACCATGCTCGTTTTTGATTTAGTAATTATCTGAACAAGTAAATCTTCATAATTAGTATAATGTTTTGGTGGGAAAATATATGGGTCAACTACTATGAGTTGACTTCCTTTACTGCCTATATTGATTAATTGCTTGGACAATAAATCTACTTTGGCATTAAAAGACATATTGCGAGGAGCGACAACTTCTTCAAGATATTGAAGATTGTTCTCTGCCATATAGTCTCGCCACGCACATTCAACTACACCATTTGCAATATATACAACAAAATCATAACGCAAGCCATAATCATTAAGAGAATTTCCTAATGATTCTATTTTAAGATGGTTTGCTTTTTCCATAAGTTCAATGAGTTCCTCAATGGTAGAATCGACACTTTCATCGTCAATACATTCTAATAACCACGATTTACCTTCCAACTGATTTAGCCCTCTAAATTGAGGATCGTCAGAGTGAATATTGGAATAACTCTTGGCATCGGTCAATGAAGAAACGAGGTTATTGAAAAACGGCAAAGTAATACCACCAATATTGTTCTCAATCCCGTCGAGTATTGGATCGTTGAAATTATCTGTGTTCAAGTGAAAATATAATATAACTATTAACCCCTCTCGTTAATGTTAGATTCAGCTCATTGTCTGTGCTACACTAAGCATATCAGCAAATATATGGAATTTATATACCATATCTTTCTGCTAGTTAAGCCACCTCTCCGCGTTTATGTAGTTTTCGATGGTATGGGCATCGGAGCCCATTGTCAGATAGAGCGAGTGTTTTTTTATAAATTCAAGTATATATTGACGAAGTTGAAATAATTCATCTTTGGAAATTAAATTCTTGTTCTCGTTAACATATTCCCACTCAATTACTTTTCCACCAGCATCTATAAAATCACACATAATTCTTTCAAGTTCAATGCGTACATCATTGAAATGCAAATTATCTTTTGGAAGCGATTTAAGCGATGTATGTATCGGGTGAGCAAGTACTATTGTTCCACCAAATTTTTGCGCAATGTCAAAAGGCTCATTAGATTTTATAACCTCACGAGAAACTCCACGGCGATATTGCCGTGCTTTTACAATATCTTCTCGCTCAAAATAGTTACTAAATTCAGTTTCTCTGCCCATTCTGTAATTGTACATAATAGTAGCGAGAGGCTCCTTCGCATTTAATGTGGGAAGCTAAACAATCCAAATATTCTGAGGATAGCCAAAGTCCAATTTACCTGCTGTTAAAAAGCTCTTTATAATCACATTGGCGGATGTCCGAAATCCTCTGGC
>BOCC01000223.1 GCA_026002715.1 Synergistales bacterium | reverse complement strand
GTCTTCCAATTGATATTTCAAAAGTCATAATGAAACTCAGAGAAATCGGAAATGTTCGTAGCCGAAAGGCATATGGAGACATGCAAAGAGCGCTTCAAGCCGTAGGGATGGGGAACCGTTTTTATGAGATTCGCCGTGACTTTCACGCCAACCTTATAGAAGTAGAGGACATACCTTACATCACCCCCCACAAAAACGCCGCCGACATCAAATTGGTTGTCGAGGCCCTCTCCGTAGGGTACCAGAACGAATTCATCTCGCATTTCGCCGTGCTTGCCTCCGACAGGGATCACGCTCCGTTCTATCAGAAACTCCGCGCTCTGAACAAGACCGTCATTACTATCGGCGTCGACAGGACGCACATGAACCCAATGATAGCCGAGGCCAGCGACAGACTTTTCTACTACGAGCATCTTTTCCTCGGCGATACGGTGAGCGCGCTTTACGAAACCGAAGAACAGACGTCTCCGCTGCGCTTTGAGTATTTTGATCTATTGACGCGTTCTCTGCGTAAGCTCGAGCATGATAACATCATAGTTTCGGCGGAGGCTTTGTACGAGTCTATGCGCAACGTCCGCTCAGATTTCGACTTCGCGCTTATAGGCTGCCAATCTTTCCCGCAGTTCTTGCGTATGGCCCTCGAAAACGGATCTATAGAAGAGGATCCCCAGAATCACACCTTCAGAGTCTCCGTAAAATCCACACCTCTTACGCCGGCGCCGGCTGTGAGCGAGATAACCAAGCCGTCTCCGGCCGTCACGGAAGCCGACGCCAAAAAAGAGGCCAAGATATACCGAAAAATTTTGAGCGACACGCTTAAAATACCGTTCCCAGATCTTCAGGTCAGAAGAGATACCATACGCGTGATTCATAAGGCTCTCGACGAGCATTTTGGTATCACTATCAAAGAAGCCCTGACGCATGACGACACCAATCAAAGCGGAAACCTCACATTTAACGAGATAACGGATATAGTTCAGGAGAAGTTTCAGGAGGACGCTACGGAGGCCAACCGCAGCGTCATCTACAAAATCGTGCTTGGGCTGCATTTCGCGCGGTGCTTCTATGAGCAGAGGGGCGAGGTGTCAGACCTTACGTCCATAGAGGTGACAGGCATGGCGAAGCCCTACGACGTTTGGGAGGACGACCTCTACCGCAATTACATAGGCCAGCTCAAGTTCAATTTACAAAGCCGCACTCTTCAAAACGGCGGCCTTGCGAAACTCCTCTACGACAGCATTGAGGACGACGCCATGAAAAAAGTCGAGGCACTCAGAACTTAATATCTATGCGTTCTGTGGCGGCCGAGCTTTGGGATGAGTGGGGCGACTATCCCGTGGGAGATTCGGAGAGAGACTCCCAAGAGACGGCGGGGCTTGTCTTGGGGCTGCCTTTAGCCGTTGGCAAAAACACCGGTTTTGAGACGGTCTCCCTCGTGAGCTCGCGTCTTTTAGTCCTGCGGCGTCTCATGAAACTCTGGAGGAGCGCCAAATGGGAAGCCCGGCTCGGAATAGCGTCTAATATCCGTATCCCGGATGGCATGAAGGGTAGAGTGCGGGTAGATTTGCCGCGCGAGCTGTACGGCGAAATCGTGTCCTACGGGCGGGAAACGTGGGATTGGGTTCGCGGGCTTTGGGGAGCTTGCGGCGCTTTCTACGCGCCGCGCTCCGGTTATTATATGGTGCTGCGCATGACGGAAGCCGTTTCGGTTAGAATATCGTCGATGCTGCGCCGCGCCGACGTGGGAGGGGCATGGCGCGGTACGGCGTCAGGACTCGGAAAGCGCGAGCTGATTTTGCGCGGGCGACCGGACATAGTGACGCTTCTAAGCAAGATGGGCTTTTCCGACATCTCGCTTCAGCTTGAAAGCGACGCCGTGCTCCGATCAGTGAAAAGCCAAGCCAACAGAGAGCGCAACTGTGATACGGCTAATATTCATAAATCTCTCCGCGCGGCGCTGAAACAGACAGATCTTGCGCGGCGTTTGGCGGGCGGCGGAGTTCTTCAAGCGTTGCCGGGGCCGCTGCGCGAGCTTGCCGAGCTGCGCTTGGAGAACCCCGACGCGTCCTTGGCGGAGCTTGGAAAACTCCTCTCTCCGCCCGTCACGAAAAGCACGGTCAAATATCGCTGGGGGCGGCTTGAGGTGTTAGCCGCATCCTCTCAAATTTCAAACAATAAGTAAGCGGCACGTCGGTTTTGTCGGCGTCGCTTATCTCGAAGCGCAGCGTAAGCAGACGCAAGTCGTCGTTATAGCTTTCATCGAGAACCGAGCGGGGAATCGTGACGGTTTTCTCGGAGGAGCCTAAACTGTCCCACAGCCATTCGCCCAAGAGCCGCTCGCCCGCGTAGACTTTCATTTTTGAGCCCGCGAGAGTTTCCTCTCTGGCGTCGTCGCTTGCCGTTGTGTTTGAGAGCAGTGAAAAAATCTTGCCGTCCGCTGTCCTTGTGGCGGCCGTTACGGAAAGTTCCATATCCCCAGCGGGCTTCTCC
>BOCC01000222.1 GCA_026002715.1 Synergistales bacterium | reverse complement strand
GGATAAAATTCGTCAAAAGCACCAGAACGCGAAGCAAAATCCGCAACTACTACAGACAGATAGAGAAAACGAACCGCGAAGAAAAGATAACGCGCGGACGCGAGGCGTTGGAGCGCGAATTGAAGAAGCGCGGAGTTATGACCTACGACGCCGAGGAGTTCGCGCCTATTCTGAACAAGATAGCGCGCGATACAGGACTTGTCGGCGGGGACGAGCTTCTATTGGCCGTAGGCGGGGGGAGTCCGGGCCCAAGCGTGGTGGCGCAAAAATTAGCCTACTTCCTAAATCAACAAAAACAACCGGACGAAAACGGAATAATAACGACCGACAAAAAACCGCATCTATCGAAACGTTCGTACATGGACGTCATCGTGGAGGGCTTTGAGGGAGTTCAGGTGGTTTTGGCAAACTGCTGTGAGCCCGTGCCAGGAGACGATATTGTCGGCTGCACGACGCGCACGCGCGGAATAACCGTGCATAGGCGAAACTGCCCAAGCATACAAAACGTGGATAAAGAGCGGCTTATAGAGGTCAACTGGAACGATAACCCGAACTCCGGAAAGTTCTACACGGCGCGCCTCAGAGTGGAGGCCACGGACAGAGGCGACCTCGTGCGCGACATCGCTCAGGTTATCAGCCAAGTCACAGGAGGCATTCAGGGCGGGGGCATTCAGGGCATGAAGGTCTCCATCGTCGACAACAGTTTAGCGCGAATGAGGTTTGATTTGAGGGTGAAAAACTTGGAGCATCTCTACGAGATAACGGGCAAAATCAACGGCGTGCGAGGGGTCATCGAAGTGGAGAGAGGGTAAATACAGCAGTTGCAAAAAGTTTTTTAAAATGTATAGCGAGGTGTATCAGGTTTGGAAATGGAATTGGGTTTACAACAAAATTTTCACGCGCTTCTAACGCAGAAATACTCGTTCTGCGAAATGTTCTTTAACTCGCACAAAGGCGTGGCAATATGGTTTTCGGGGCAGGTAACCGAAATCACTATGATAACGTCCGACCTCACGCAGCATGGCGTGAGAGTCAAATGTTTCATTATGGACGGCGTGCATGACGTTAGCTTGAAGGCTGAGTACGGAATCGAAAAGATAGTCTACAACAAGATTACGCCCGATTATGATATAGATTTCATAGTCACAGTCACAGAAGACGACAGGGAAAGGGCTTTCAACCTCCTGTCCGGCAAGAATGGCGCCGAAATAGTCTCTTTAGAGGATTTAGTGCGCCTGTATTTGCTTAAATACCTGACAATTTTTCCTTACACCAACGAGCTGAAAAAACACTCCATAAAGGTTTACCTTCTGCTTATGGCGGGCATCGGTGACTTCGAGCACAAAGACAGATACCCAGAATACATCAATGTGAATATCCCCGATGGTGTTATGGCGATAAACCCTCCTTTTATAGCGTCTCTTTATGATGATATAAAAGATTTTTCCCCTACATACGCAAACAACATCTTTACGTCGCAAGCTCCGTTCATCGATGACGGCATAGTCAGGTTTCCGGACTATAATTCGGCCTTCCGAAACATAATCGCGGGGGATAGGCTTACATTAGACTCTCCAACCGACTATGAGCATACAGTGCACGTCTTCGGCACATGCTGGGGCTTTGGTTTTGGCACGGACGATGACGGTACGATAAGCACGCGCCTTCAGCGGTACATCAATCGTTATTGCATCCCGGAAAATGCCGGTAAGTGGCGTGTGGTCAATCACGGCGTCCATGCCATTCAGGGCGGGCTCAAGATGCACGAGGTCGGAGAGCAGACCATTATCAGAATACAGCGTGGAGAAGTGCAGCCGGGTGACGTTGTGATCGAAATGCTGCCCGGGTCGTTTCACGTATGCCCCTGGAAAAAACAGACCAAAACGGTAGAGTTTTTTGAATCGTTTGTTCAGGGCATACCGGGGCTGAAATGTCTCGATATTCTTCCCGTCTTGCAAAAAGCCCATGAGGTAGAAAAAATAATTGTCAACGGCGGACACTATAATCACAGGGGGAACGACGCGATAGCGCGCGAGATATTCGAGAAATACATGCGCGATGTAGTCAATGAAACGTCTGAGGTGACGCCTGACGAAACACCAAAAGAAGCCTTGCCCATACAGCTTCCCTGGAGATGGCGAGACTTGTTGGACGCCGGACATTCCTCCGCCGAGTTTTTTGCGGAGCGTGGCAAAAACGTGGCGCTTTACATAGACGGCGAGAATCGTGACAGAGACGAAATGGTCGACGAAATGGTCAAAGATCTGGAGTCGAGAGGCGTAAATATAATATGCCGCGTGGCTAATCAGACGGATAAAGCCCTTTCTAAAGACAGCAAATTAGATTTTATATTGGACATGACCGACCGTATGCCGGACATGCTGATAAAAATAATCGAGCGCAAAACGGGCGCTGAGGTTGTACGCATTGACGAGTTGCTTCGCGCTGTGCATGACAGATATTTTTTGTTTAAGCGCTTCGCCGATAGCTTGGATAATTTTGGACTGGGGCATCTC
>BOCC01000221.1 GCA_026002715.1 Synergistales bacterium | reverse complement strand
CTTCGTAATTCCGTCAGGCACGGTCCAAGTCGCGGTTCCGGCCGTGTCCTTGATGTAGACGCCATGCGCGCCTATGCTCTGAGCAATAATCATCGCTCCCATTTCGGCGACTCCAGCTTGGGAAACGGCACCGTCCTGATTAGATCCTGACGCGTCATGATAGAGCTTGGCAATACCGGGAGTTGTCGGCGTCGCGTTCGCTATTTCAGAACGTTCACCGATGTCATACCAAGTCTCGTCCTCCTGATATTTCCAGTAGTGCCCGTTGTTGTCTTTCAGGGTATAGCCGATTAGGAGGTCGTCTTTTAACTCTACCGCTCGCGCGTTCAGCAGCTCGTCCGTCACGTCCTCGGTCGCGAGGTTTATATCGCCGATTATTATCATGGCCCCTCTCAGGGCTTCGACGTCCAAAACGACTTTATCTAACGCACCCTTGTCGGCGGCGGTCATAACTCCGGCTTTTCCCGGCGCCGGCGGTTCCGCCGTTGGGTTCGGGGCCTCCGCGCCGGTAATAAAGTAGTCATATGCCGCGGAGTCTTCCGAGCCGTCCAGCTTAAACTTATACTCGCGCAGCGTGACCTTCTCAGGGTCGTCCTGCGCAACAGCTACGTCCTGTGTGGCCTTGCCCGTCAACGACGCCGTTATAGGCACTTTCTCTTCGTCCGCGTCTCTCGTCTCGTTCAGGTGGTCATAGATAGCTTTTACCTCATCTATAATTTTTTTAAAAGCCTGACGCGACAAATCCCCGCCGACTCTGAAATCCACCGGATACTGCACTTCCCAAGGTTCCGCCATCTCATACCTCCGCTATCTCAAGTCTCAGCGACGACAAACTAAAAATCCCGTTATTCACGCTCACCTCAGCCGTCAGCTGCTCGCTCCTTATGTTGCACCGTTTTCTTAGTATCGAAGCCGTCATCTCCTCATAGCTTCCGGCAGGCAAGACTAATTCAAGGCCCCCCACTGTTATCGTCACGTCGCTCGTAGCGTTTGAGACGAAGCTCCCGACGACCATTTTTAACAGTATCTGGTTAAGTCTCATTATGGTCTTGGACTTCATGACGGCAGCTATCGGCGTGTCCTCATCGTCACGCTCAAGCTCTGAGCTCATATGCCACACCGTGTCGCCGACGCTCAAAAACACTTCGCCATGCGACGTTGCCGCGCTTTTGACGAGCCCCGGAAACCTCAGCTTCGTCCATGCCCCGCCGCCTATCTCGTAGTGATAGCACCACACGGTGTCGCTTCGCCCGTCCGCCGCCCACACCTGGCTCCGCGCCGGAATATGTATCAGCCGGCAGCCGTCGCTCAGTTCTTTGGACATCGCCGGGTTTATCTTGGCCCCCGCCCACCTGAGCTTGTAGTCCCCAAACTCCGTGACTGTGGCGAGGTTCCCTAAGCCCTCGCGCGTCAGAAACAGCACGTCACTCCCAACGTTGGCGACGCTCTGCGCGTTCCATGCACTCGACCCTCTTGAGTAGGGTACTATCGCCCAATCCGGGTAGTTTCCCTGGAGCCTGTATATCCGGCCCAGCTCGGGCTCTCCGTCAGGGCACTTGAAGACGATAAGCTCACCCGCTATAGACGCGACGGCCTTGATGTTGCACCCGTCCTTGTACCCTATCTGTACGCTCTTGCTCGACGAGGCGTCCTGCGTGTTGTCCGTCCACATAGCAGCGTCGCCCACGCCGGAGTACCTTATCTCGTCCGCTCCGCTCTCTGTTACCCCGACCCTCCCGGCGCTGATATGCACAGTCTCGGCCGCTGTCGGCGCGTTCGCGCTCGTCACGGCCGTCACGCTCGCGCCGTCATAGACATAGAGCCTGCCGCCGAAGGCCATCACCGCCCCGTCGTCCCCCCACAGCTCATACGAGGCCGGCTTGTCGCCGTCAACGGTCCCTATGTTAGTGGCCGTTACGTCCTCCGGCTCCGGCGCTATATAGAGCTTATAGATGTCGCCCCCGCTCCTGACCAAGACGGTGCGGCTCTCGGTTATTTTCATTATGTCCGTCACAGCCCCCGAAAAAGTGTAGACGGCCTCCAATCCCCCGCGCACTCTGAGCAGTCCCGTGTCCGCCGCGAACTCGAAGTTGACGCACTCCTGCATCTCGTTCGGGGCGATGCTCTCCGGCGGCAGGGACAGGTTGAGCCCGCCCGTGAAGTCCGCGAACGTCACCAACTCGGCGTTGAAATGCTTATCAGATAATTTAGGCATTGGCGCGCGCCCCCGCTAAGGAGCTCTTTATCTCGTTAAGCAAAGCCGCGTCCTGAGATATGTCATACTCGTGGTTCCTTCGCATTTGCTGTGGGAACGAAAATATACAGAAAAGCGTATACAAAAAGAGAGGGGGAGAATTTATACTGAAGCCCAGCTTTTAGAGATTGGGGAGAAAGAGAATGAGAAGTCCTTACAAAACGAGCAGCCGAGAATATCGTATCTTTGAAGCCGCGTTAGACATCCATGAACCTTGGGAAATCAAAGAAGTTCGTCTTGATTATGGCAGACGTCGCTTAGATATTATCTTGGATTTT
>BOCC01000220.1 GCA_026002715.1 Synergistales bacterium | reverse complement strand
GAACAGAGGACTTTACGCGGCATGTTCGGCCATGCTGGTGCAGGAGACAAATCTCGACGTCGTGGCCAATAACTTGGCAAACGTCGATACTGTCGGTTTTCGCCGCCGCACATCCGCGAACGCCGAGTTCAGCGCTCTTATGGACCGTATAGAGAAAGTCTCGGAGGACGGGGAAACCAAAATAATGACCACGGCGCCCTTCATGATGAACTGGAAGGGAAAGCAGACCATAGGAAGCATGGGGCTTGCGGCTACATATTCCCAGAGCTTCATGGACTCGCACCCAGGCGCCGTGCGCACCACGAACAACCCATTTGACGTGGCCATAAACGGAGACGGTTTTTTCGCGGTTCAGGACGGACAGGGGAACACTTTCTACACGCGGCAAGGAAACTTTCAGCTAAACGCGGACGGAAACCTCGTCACGCTTGACGGCTTTACGCTTCAGGGAGACGGCGGCGAGATAGCGGTCGGGGACGCGTCGCAGGCCAAAATTTTAAGCAACGGCCAAGTTTGGGCGGACGGGGAGATAGTCGGGCAGGTAACGCTTTTTACCTTTGAAAACCCGACGTTCTTGCAGCAGGTTAGCAAAAACAACCTGCAGGCAAACGAAAATTCCGGCGCGCCGACGGCTGTTCCGGCTGAGAACATCAAGTTTTCGGACGGCGCCGTTGAGATGTCCAACGTCAGCGTAGTCGAGGAAATGACGCGCATGATAGAGGCTCAGAGGGCATACGAAGCCGCGTCAAAGGCTCTTATGACGCACGATGAGTCTACGGGCAAGCTCATCACTTCTTATTCGAGAACTTAATATAAAGGCAAAGATAACAGGAGGTTTTTAATTATGCTTAGATCGCTTTGGTCGGGCGCTTCCGGAATGATAGCCCAGCAGACAAACTTAGACGTGGTGGCGCACAACTTGGCCAACGTCAATACAACGGGATATAAAAGAAAACGAGCTGACTTCGAGGATTTGCTCTATCAGATAGACCGTCAGCCCGGCACTCCCGTGGACCCTAACTCCGTCATCCCGGCGGGCGTACAAGTCGGTCTTGGAGTGCGCGTCATCGGCACGCCTTCGTCTATGTCCGAGGGAAATTTACAGGTGACGGATAACCCTCTCGATTGGGCTATAGCCGGAGAACAGGGGTATTTTCAAGTCATAACGCAGGACGGCAACGTCGCTTACACCCGCGCCGGGGCCTGGCAGATAGACGGCGACGGACAGGTGGTCAGCCATGACGGATACCTCCTCGAGCCGGCCATAACCATACCTGAGGACGCCGTGGCCATCATGTTGAGCAACGACGGCACCGTCTCGGTCAAATTGGCCGGAGAGCCGGAATCTCAGGAACTGGGGCAATTGGAGCTGGCTCGGTTTATCAACCCTGTCGGGCTTTTGGCCATAGGTGAAAACCTGTTTACCGAGACGGACGCCAGCGGAGCGCCGATATTGGCGGCGCCTGGCGTGGACGGCATGTCTCAGGTGCGTCAGGGCATTTTGGAGATGTCGAACGTGCAGGTTGTGGACGAAATGGTCAATATGATTGTCGCGCAGAGGGCCTATGAGGCCAACTCCAAAACCGTTCAGACGGCGGATGACCTTCTCAGAATAGCAAACAGCTTAAAGCGGTAAGATAACATTATGTCTAAAGACAAAAGGCGGAGACCGTTCCGTCTTTTTTTTGTATTTCAGCTTCTGCTGCTGATTTCAGGCGTCGCCGCCGCGCTGGCCGCCGCGTCCGTTTTGCGCGTAACTATTCCGGCTATCGTAGAGCTCAGCGACGAGGCGTTCGCCCTGTCCGAAGTGGCGGAGCTTGACGGCGAGCGTGGCGCCGTAAGAACGACGGGAGCGTTGCTTTTATCCGTCAAAAACGGCTCCATAACGAGACAGCAGGTGATAGACGCGCTGAAGACCAGCGGGCTCGAGGGCGTCAAGATAGAGCTGAAAATGCCCGCAACGGTAATGGTCAACATATCGTCAAATTCAAATTCAAATTCAGATTCAAATTCAAATTCAAATTCAAATTCAAATTCAGATTCAGATTCAGATTTGAAATCGAACGCAAGCGCAAGATCAAATTCAAACTCAGCGCCCGAAAAATCATTGGGCGGGGCTACGATAACAAGACGCGGGGACAACGCGAATAATAAACAAGACCTCTCCGCGCTGGTCAAGGAACTTGCGGCTTGGAGCGGAGAGGTTGAAGTTCAGGTCAAGAACGACATTCCGAAGGGCCGTCTCGTGGCGCCGGCGTCTATCGTGCCGGGCTCGCCTTCGGTTACGCTGACGTTTCGTGACGAGACGGGGCGTGAGCGTTCCGTATCGGCCCGCATGATATGGACAGAACCGGCACTCGTCATGACGCGCTCCGTCAAAAGAGGGGAAACCTTACGCGCGTCAGACGTGACGGTGAGATACCTCAGAGTCAATAAAGCCGGCGCTTACGTCTCGCGCCCGGAGGATATCGTGGGGCGCGCCCTCAGAAAAAACCTCTCCCAGGGCGAGGCGATACAGAAAGACTTGCTGATAACCACGGCCGCCGTAACCAAAGGAAGGGGCGTGACAATAGTGGCGCGGGACG
>BOCC01000219.1 GCA_026002715.1 Synergistales bacterium | reverse complement strand
AGACATGTACTCTTGCGCCGGTTTTTTTGGCCATATCCAAGACCATCCGCACAGCCAACAGCTCCGTCTGAGGGGAATGAGCGTTGAGGAATGAGCGCGCCGTACCCTTTTGGCGAGCCTCTGCCTCGAGCGCCGATGTCATATCCTGGTCTTCACAGTGCACTCCGACCAAAAGGCCGAGCCGGGCGGCCTCTTTCATCCCTCGAAAAAGAACGTCAGGCGTAGCGTATGGAAAATCATCTCCGGCAAAACATGTGAAGGCCTTGAAGGCGATAGCTCCGGCCCGTGAAATGGCCTCCATTTTGTCGACGTTATCGTTGACGAGTCCGCCCCACAGGGCGTAATCCACCTTTGCCCTCGATTCTCCGGCCTTTTTTTTCAACTCAAGCGCCTCTGCGGAGATAACGGCGGGGTTTCCGGAGAGGGGCATGTCGATGACGGTAGTCGCGCCTCCGGCCGACGCCGCGGCCGTCCCGGAGGCCATGTCCTCCCTATCCGGAAACCCGGGATCGTTGAAGTGAACGTGGGCATCGACGATACCCGGAAAAACATATTTTCCTTCGGCCTCGATCAACCTGTCAGCGCCATAACCTTCTCGGGACGATAAAAGGGCCGCTATGACGCCGTTTTGTACGCATACATCCATCCTTATCGTTCTTTCCGGCGTCACGAGAAGTCCGTTTCGTATAATTAAGTCAAATTTCATTACTCCACGCTTCCTCCTAAGTAGGCGTGCCTTACGCGTTCGTCATTGCGCAAAACCTCGGAGTTTCCCTCTATCGCTATTTTGCCGGTCACTAAAACATAAGCTCTATGAGATATTTTGAGCGCCATGCGCGAATTTTGCTCGACCAATATGATGCTGACTCTTTCCTCTTTGTTGATATTGACAATGGCCCTCGCTATCTCCTGAACAAAAAGAGGAGCCACGCCGAGAGACGGTTCGTCGAGCAGAAGCAGTTTCGGCTTGGCCATCAGACCTCTGCCTATGACCAACATCTGCTGTTCGCCGCCGCTCATTGTTCCCGCCGCCTGGCCGATGCGCTCTTTTAGGCGCGGAAAGAGCCGCAGCACCATATCCAATGATTCGGCTATCCCGGCCTTGCCACGCCGCCTGAAAGCGCCCATCATCAAATTGTCCTTCACGGTCATGAGGGGGAAAACGTGCCGCCCCTCCGGAACCATAGTGATGCCGCGCTCCACGATATTTACGGCCGACATCTTATCGATAGGCTCCCCGTTAAAGGTTATATTACCGCTCTGCAGAGATTTGAGACCAGTAATAGCGCGTAATATTGACGTTTTACCCGCGCCGTTGGCGCCGATAAGAGTGACAATCTCGCCCTCGTCGACCGAAACGGAAATGCCCTGAAGAGCCCGGACACAATCATAAACAATATGTATATCTTTGGCTTCAAGATACATCTAAAATCCGACCTCCTCATCCTCTCGTCCCAGATAGGCCTCTATCACGGCTTCGTTGTTCTGAATCTCGACCGGGCTTCCCTCGGCTATTTTTTTTCCGAAATTCAAGACGACAATTCGGTCGCTGATGCTCATGACCGCCGACATGTCATGCTCCACGAGCAGGATAGTGACGCCCCTGTCCCTGATGTCGCGTACCATCCGCATGGCGTGCGCCGTCTCCTCGGAGTTCATGCCGGTAAAGGGCTCGTCAAGAAGCAGCAGCTTCGGCTGCGCCGCCAATCCTATGGCGATGCCGAGGGCTCTGAGATGCCCATGAGGCAGAGTAGAGGCCAAAGAGTCTTTGACGTCGCCCAAGCCAAGATAATTTAAAATTTCCGACGCGCTCTCGCGAAACGCGGCCTCGTCATGCCGAGCCGTCCGGGTATTGAAGAAAAAGCCGAGAAGAGAGGCCTTGCTGCGTAAGTGATGAGCCACAACGACGTTGTCGAGGGCGCTCATATTCTTGAAAATCGTCGTCTCCTGAAAGGTGCGGACGACTCCCTTGCGGGCTACTATATGAGGCGACTGGGACGTGATGTCCTCTTCGTTGTAAAACACCTTCCCCGACGTGGCGGGGAGAAAAGAGGATATAAGTTTGAAAAGCGTGCTCTTGCCGGCTCCGTTCGGGCCGATGACGCTCATAATCTCTCCTTCGCCAACCGAAAAAGTGACGTCATTGACGGCGACCAAGCCCCCGAAACGCTTTGTGAGATTTTTTACCTCCATCAAAGGCATATCGCGTCACTTCCCCTCTTCGCGATTAAGAAACGGCAGCTTGACGCTTAGAATTCCGTTAGGAAGCCACAGCATCATGCCAATCATTATCAGGGAATATATTAGAGGCTGATACTGATTGAGGCCCTGGAGCATCTCAAAGCTGATAAAGAGCGCAAAAGAACCGACAAGGGCTCCCCAGACGCTCCCCAATCCGCCGAGGAAACAATAGAGCATAAAATACGTCGAGTCCTGAAAGGTGAATGTGGCCGGATATACGCTTTGCTGCATCGCTATGAAAAAGGCCCCTCCTACCCCGGCGAACGCCCCGCATATGGCCATAGCTATGACCCGCAGCCAGGGAACGTTTACGCCAAAAGAGCTGGCCAAGTCCTCATTTTGCTGC
>BOCC01000218.1 GCA_026002715.1 Synergistales bacterium | reverse complement strand
TTTCGCATAAAGCCTCAGGCGTTAATGCCCTGCTGTCCGACGCCGCTATTTCTGTGAAATTTATCTCATTTATCTTCATACATTTACTCTAACATAATTTTACTTATTTTGAATGCCGGAGTAATATAACGAAGCCTCCCGAAGCTGCTCAAGGACTTTCTCGTGCCACGATTCATGTCCGTACTTCGCTTCGGCGTAGTCTATAGCCCGTTTTCCATTCTTGTCTTGCATATTAATATTCGCGCCCCCTTTCAGCAAAAACGGAATCATTCCTGCGTTGAAGTTAAACCAACGGCAAAAGTTACGCCAAGTGAGAGATATAATGGCATATATCAATGCCGTCCTGCCATGTTTATCACACGCGTTTATATCCGCCCGGTTATAAAGTAGGAGTGACGCGGCTTTCGAGTCGTATTTGTTCTCGGCAGCGTACATCAAAACCGTTTTACCGTTTTTGTCCGACGCGTTTATATCATTTGCGTCCTCTTCAATCAGAAGCGAGATAACTTCAGGGTTACGGTTGCCCTTAACGGCATACATCAAAACTGTCTTGCCGCCTTTATTGTTCGCGTTTATATCCGCCCCGCTTTTGAGCAGCAGTAAAATAACTTCAGGGTTGGGATTACCGGCGGCCCACATCAGAGCCGTCAAGCCCGCAATGTCATCTTTAGCGTTTACATCCATGCCCCTTTCAAGCAAGAGCGAGACAATTTCCTGGCTGTGTTTGTTCTCGGCGGCGTACATCAAAACCGTCTTTCCGTTTTCGTCCGACGCGTTTATATCCGCGCCGCTTTTGAGCAGGAATGCAATGATTTTTGGGTCACGACTACTCTTGACTGCATACATTAAGACCGTCCTACCGTGTTTATTTTTTGCTTTTACATCCGCGCCCTCCTTGAGTAACAGCGATATAATTTCCAATTTGGGATCATTCATAGCGGCATGTATCAATGCTGTCCTGCCGTATCTATCCGACGCGTTTATATCCGCGCCATTTTCGAGCAGAAGCGAGATGATTTCCGGTTTGGAATTCGGACTGACGGCCCACATCAAAGCCGTTAAGCCATATTCATCTTCGGCGTTCACATCCGCGCCATTTTCGAGCAGAAGCAAGGTGACTTCAGGGCTGATAAAACAATATATAGTAGCCCACATCAAAGCTGTCCTGCCGTTTGCATCCGACGCGTTCATATCGGCGCCGTTCTTAATCAGGAGCGCGGTAATCTTCGAGTTGCCATTCAATTTGGTGGCCAACATTAAAGCTGTCTTGCCATATTTATCTTTCGCATTTATATCGGCGCCATTTTCAAGCAAGAGCGAGATAACTTCCGGGTTGGAATTATCCCGAGCGGCATACATCAAAGCTGTCCTGTCAGATAAATATTCTCTTGCGTTTATGTCCGCCCCATTCTTAATTGCAATTTCAACATCGTGAGGCTTGCCTTTAGCGCATAAATCCGAAAATTCCTCGAATCTTTCATATTCACTCATGCGATAAACTCCTCCTTCCGATGATGAAACCTCTTGAAGCTCTTTAAGAGCTCCCGTATTCTTCAATGCGGCGTTACCTTCGGCATAGTCTATCGCTCTTTTCCCAAACCCGTCTTTTATATGCGCGTTCGCGCCCTTCTTGAGCAGGAACATGATAACTTCCGGGTTGGGATTACGCTGAGTGGCAAACATCAAAGCTGTCCTGCCATTTTTATCTTGCGCGTTTATGTCATACTCGCCCATTTTGAGCAGAAGCGAGATAATTTCCGAACTTGGGTTATTCCAAGCGGCAAAAGTCAAAGCTGTAGTGTCGCCTATAGCTTTTGCGTGTATATCCGTGCCGCCTTTGATTAGGATTGAGATAACTTCCGGGTTGGGGTTACGAGCGGCGGCGTTCATCAAAGCCGTCCTGCCGAATCTGTCTTTTGCGTTTACATACATGACATTGATCGCCGCTTCGACCTCGTGAGGCTCACCGTCATAACACATCTTTAAAAATTCTTGCGCGTTCATCACGAAAACCCTCTCTTCCTATAACGAAGCCTCTTTAAGTCGCTTGAAGGCTTCCGTATATACCAATTGCTTATTCCGTCTGGCATAGTCTATTGCTCCGCCACTTGCGCGTGCGTCCGCGCCGTTTTCGAGCAGGAGCGTAATGATTTTTGTAACTTTAGGGTTGAAATTAGACATGGCGGCATACGTCAAAGCCGTGCCAAAGAATTCACTTTTTGCGTTTATGTCCGCGCCTTTTTTGAGCAATAGCGCAACGACTTCAGGGTTTGGATTAAATCCGGCGGCATACATCAAAGCCGTCTCTTCATTTTCAGTTTTTGCATTTACGTCAGCGCCGTTTTCAAGCAAGAACGAGATGGCTTCCGGGTTGGAATTAAACTTGGCGGCAAGCATCAAGGTCGTAAAGCCGGATTCGCCTTTTGCGTTTATATTTGCGCCCCACTTGAGTAAAAGCGCGACAACATCCATGTCGATATTGTTTCGAACGGCATACATCAAGGCCGTATGGCCAAACCTACCTGCCGCGTTTATATCTACGCCCCACTTGAGCAAAAGCAAAATAGCCTCCGGGTCGGGGTTCTCGGCGGTACACATCAAAGCTGTAATGCCATTTTCATCTTCTGCTTTTGCGTCCGCGCCGCC
>BOCC01000217.1 GCA_026002715.1 Synergistales bacterium | reverse complement strand
GCCTGCGGGCGCGTTTTGGCCGGTGCCGGTTTGCCTGTGCGCGGAGAATTGATGGCGATGTGCGCCGATGGTATTTCAGATATTTCTTCTTCTATTTCTTCTTCGAGCGCGTCTATAAGGCGAATGACCTTACGGGCGGACTCTACGTCGGATATGGCTACCTGAGTCTTCGGCACCATCGGGGTTTCGGCGCTCTCTATGATATATCTCGCCTTCTCTAAGGCCTCTTTCAGGGAATTCAAGTCGTCGGTCTCACAATACAGAGTGAAACCCTCGTCCGACGGCTCCATATCGGTCATTCCTGATTCAAGCCCGCAAGACATGAGCGCGTCCTCGTCCGCCGGGATATACTCAGGACCCTTTTTAGTGGGCGTCGGGTTGGTTATTCCCTTTACCTCGATGACGCCCTTGCGCTCAAACATCCAAGCTACGCTCCCGGCCTCGCCTATCTGCCCGCCGTTGCGCGAGAGAAGCGCCCTGATTTCGGGCGTGGTTCTGTTGCGGTTGTCGGTCATCACCTCGACTAAAACAACGGTTCCGGCCGGTCCGTGAGCCTCGTAGGTAAGCTCCTCATAAGCCGCGCCCTCAATTTCGCCCGTGCCTCGCTTAATGCCGCGCGTTATGTTGTCTATCGGCACACTGACGGCTTTAGCCCGCTCAATGGCCGTCTTTAGGCGCATATTCATTGAGGGGTCGCCGCCGCCCTCCTTTGCCGCTACGATAATAGCGCGCACAAGTTTCTGAAAAAGGTTGCCGCGCTTGGCGTCTTGCGCCGCCTTTCTGTGTTTGATGTTTGCCCACTTAGAATGCCCCGACAAAAAAATCACCTCGTATTAGTTTGTTTCAAATCCAAGCCCCGTGCGGGAACGACCCGGTGTACAAAAGAATTATCCCACGAAAGCCTTATTCACATCGCCCACAATATCTCCGTCTATACGTCCGCCTTGGACTAATTTGTCGAGTATGCTCATGGCTTTTTGATGAGACATGCCTTCTTTGTACGGCCTCTTTTCGACCAGAGCCTGATATATATCGAGGCAAGCCATAAGGCGTTCCTCAAAACCCAGCTCCGGAGCCAAGAGGCCAAAAGGATAGCCTGAACCGTCTAATTTTTCATGATGAAGCGCCGCCCAAGACCCAAGCGGCTGAAAACCGTCTATCTCGCTCAAAATACTGTAAGAGTGCCAGGCGTGGTCTTGTATGGCCGTGAATTCAGCCGGAGTCAGGCGATCCGGCTTCTCTAAGATATTGGAATCGACGGCCAATTTGCCTATGTCGTGCAACGCGGCGGCAAGATGATATTGAGCCTTTTTTTCGGTGTCGAAATGGTAGTAATCAGCCATTACATCCGCTTTTTCGGCCAAGCCCATGGAGTGATCCCGCGTAAAGCGTGATTTATAGTCTATTATTTTTGCAAAAAAGGAGGCGAAAGATATCAGCTGTTCCGGGGAATAGTTTTCGTGATGCATAGGGAGCATTTTATTCAGCGCGTTGTCTATTTCCCTGTCGATCATATCAGTAAAACTTTCTTTACTGTGGAATATATCCAGAAAAGCCTCCGCGTGACGGGGAAGAAAAAACTTCCCGGCGCCGTTTTTCATGAAGTCTGCAATCTCGGAATATTTTCCATCCGAGACGTTATTGAGATGAAAGAATGCATCCACCCTGTCTCCCAAATGAATAAGCGCCGCGCCAAGCGGAATCTCATCGCCTCTTTTTCCGAAAGCGCCCTGACCGTCCGCGGACTCGTGATGATAGAGAATGAAATTGCCGACGTCACCGCGAAACGGGATATTTTTAACGTATTCCTCCCCTATGACGCAATGGCGCGGCGTATTGACTTTCTTGCTTTTCAGCACCTCGTTCCCCTGAGCTGACTCCTCCTGAATATATTCGGGCAAGGCGCTGTCGTGAAGCAGGGCACAGCCTACTATATCGGAATTTTCGCTCTCGTTCAGGCCAAACTGTTTGCCCATACGCGCGCATATATACGCGACACGCTTGGAGTGATGCGACGATATTCCCGTTAGGTCGTGTTCAACGTAGTCCAAGCCGCGCGAAAAAGCATTTAACATGCTGTTTAGAGACAACTCCATCTAACCGCCCCCTTGATAAACGTCAAAAAACAGACTCGTCACGAGAATGTAACGGTATAGCAAAAAGTGTTTTGAAGCCGATCGAAGCGTAGAATGGAACCCCTGAAGGCGTCGACTGCAACACTATAGAACGCCCGGCAGCTATGCGTGAAATTTCATTCATCATAGCCAAACCCACCCCGGAGCGTCGCCTTTCTGAACGAGTCGCGAAATAATAAACCCCCAATTCAGCCTTGCTTGACACCGCCATAAACGTACCAACCGGCGTATCTCCACGATAGGCGACGTTCATTACGAAACTGTCATCCGCCAAAAGTCCGCGGGATAGCGCCGCAAAAGAATTGGGCGCGCCAATCGAAAGTTCGGCCTCTTCGCTGAAAGCAATCCAAGCTGTCTTTGCCCATAACGCGGCGTCATCTTCGCTTTTTACGCTTTTGAATGAGATGTTTTTTTGCGCGCCCGAAGAAGAAATAGAAGAAGAAATATCTGAAATACCATCGGCGCACATCGCCATCAATTCTCCGCGCACAGGCAAACCGGCACCGGCCAAAACGCGCCC
>BOCC01000216.1 GCA_026002715.1 Synergistales bacterium | reverse complement strand
GCTTTCGGGCGGCAAGGACAGCCTTGTCTTGCTTCACGCGCTCTCGGAGTTCAGGCGCCGCAGTCCGGTCCACTTTGAGCTTGCGGCCTGCACCGTGGCCATAGCGGGAGGAAGCGCGCCCGATATGGATTTGTCGGACCTCGAGGCATACTGCGCCGCTCGCGACGTCCCCTATATCGTCATCAGGCATCCGATAATCGAGATATTGGAAGCACGCGAGGAGCGCTCCCCTTGCAGCTTCTGCGCCAATATGAGGCGCGGACTTCTGAGCGGCTACGCCCATGAGAACGGTTTTCGCAAGCTCGCCCTCGGGCACAGCCTCGACGACGCCATTGAGACGTTTTATCTGAACATCCTGCGAGCCGGGCGGGCGCGGAGTTTTCAGCCGAAGTTCTTTCAGGACAGAACCGAGATAGACATAATACGCCCCCTCATCTACGCGCGCGAACAGGCTGTGAAGACCGAAGCCGCGCGCCTCACGCTACCGGTCTTAGCCACAAACTGCCCCTACGCCGGCAAAACAGAACGTCAGCGAATCAAAGAGCTTCTCGGTGACGTCGCGACACTCTTCCCGGATGTCTACCGCAACACGCTGAGCGCGCTGAAAAAACTCTCAAGCGAGGATAAATGGTAGGGACTACCACAGGTCGCCCCTGCATCACGAAAGAATGTGGGTTCAAATGAAAAAATTAAAACTCTACTTGGATACCTCCGTTATCAGCCATCTTAGGCATGAAGATGTGCCGGAAAAGATGAAGGACACATTGCTGTTTTGGGAGGAGCTTAAGACAGGCAAACATGAAGTTGTAATTTCAGAATTTACCCTCGACGAGCTTAGACAATGTCCAGAGCCCAAGCAAACAGAGTTGTTTAATTGCTTGGGTGATATTGAATATGTGCTGCTGAAAGAAAATCATGAAGTCAAGGCTTTAACGGAAACGTACCTTGAAGAAGGTGTATTAAGCCGTAAAAACAGGGGCGATTGCCTGCACATGGCGTTTGCCACCGTTAATGGTTGTGATATGATTGCGTCATGGAATTTCAAACATATGGTGCGAGTTAAGGTAATTCAAGGAATCAGAATAGTAAATGCCAAAAAGGGTTATTTTAAGCTGATTGACATAATTCAGCCAACTATGATGACACAAGGGGAGGAGACAAATGAAAGCGCCGGAAATTAGCCCGAACTTCACGATTGAGGATATACACAAAATCCGCGAATACAATGAAGAAAGGCGCGCATCTATGTCAGAAGAAGAATTCAGCGCGGAAATTCACGCCAGCGCCGTATATGCGGAAGCCAGAATCCGAGAAGCGCGGGAAAGACGGCTTGCCAAAACACGCGTCAAAATGGAAAAAGTCGTTTAAGAAGTTCTGCGATAGCGGCGTGGCGCAGCATTACGCCGCGCCGTTGTGTATCAAGAAAGAAGGTTGAATCATGGCTTCAGAACCTTGGGATGACTACGCTTACACTGCTTTGATTGTTTTTTGTTTTCTTATCAGGGATGGAAAAATTCTCCTAATTCGCCGGGCCAACGAGCCTTATAAGGGCGAGATAACCATACCGGGCGGGCGCAAGAAGAGGAACGAGAGCCTGCAAGACGCCTGCAGACGCGAGATGTTCGAGGAGACCGGCTACATACTGAAAGACATGAAGTTTGCGGGTATTCTCCATGCTTACCGTCCGGACGATAAAATAGAATATGTCTCAAACTACTTCATATGCCGTGACTTCGACGGGGACTTGCGTGAGTCAGACGAAGGGGGGCTTTTGTGGGCCGACCTTGACGAGAGCCTGAAGCTGCCGGGCATTCATCCCTTTTATGTCCGTCTGCTGCCCGACGTATTGAGCGATACCTTGCCGCTTGAGGTGTCAGTTCCGATGCCTTCGCGCAACGGATAACGGGCGGAGTATTGGTATGACTTGGCATGGTTTGGCCAAGGGGCTTTTATACTGCGCGGGCATGCTCAGCGGCGTAGCGGCGGGGAATCTTTTTTATCTCGAGCGCGTCCCGTCAGGCGCGGCGATGCTGGTTCTGACGGCCGTGTTTTTGTTCTACGCCATGAGCAATTTATCGCTCTCGCGGCCCGCCGATGACAGCGGCGAGGACTCCGACCTGAACGCGGAGCGCGTTTTGGCCGACATGGCGATTATCTTGGCCGAAAGCGCCATAAGCGGCGCAAAACACATCGGAAGAACCTCTCCTTGCTCCGCAGCCGAAATAGACAGGATCGAGGACACTATAATGCCGCTTCTCTCGTCTCTTTCCGTCAGCGCCAAGGAGAGGGGCCGCCTGTCCAAGGAATTGGAAGACCTAAAAACGCGCACAAGACAGTTAGACGGCAGACGCGCCATATCGAGGAGATTTTGACATAACCATGAACATGAAACTTTTGGTAACCGATATAGACGACACTCTCTCCGTAGGGGACAACGTGCTGAGCGAAGTGAGCGATGCGTGCGACTCGTTGGTGAAGAGCGGCTGGGACATAATGATCGCCTCGGGACGCTCTTTTTTTACAGCTAAAAACCACATGAAGGCGGCTCACGCCACGCAGCCGTCTATCCTCTACGACGGCGCGCGGACAATGAGCCTCGACGGACGTGAGATAGAGTCCGTGACGATGAGCCCGTCATTGGTGTCTGAAATTCTGCAAGTTGTGTGGCCGCTCCCCG
>BOCC01000215.1 GCA_026002715.1 Synergistales bacterium | reverse complement strand
ATAAAACCCATTGTCGAACGCTCTCAATGCACTCTTGTTGTTTGACTAACGTATTCCATTCATTTGTTGTATATGGTTTTATGCTCGAATCAACATACCCCCGCACTATGACAGATGTCGAGAGTTTATCGCTCGACCATAGAACGGAAGCGTCGCCGCTCAGGAGAAGTTTTTTATTGAATTGCGTCGTGTTTGCTATTCTATTGATTTCATCTTTGAGTTGATCTATTTCGCCTTGTATGTAAGAACGATCCGTAGCGGTGAGTGTATCATTAGCCGCCTGAACCGTGAGTTCGCGGATTCTTTGAAGGATAGAGTGTACCTCAGTAAGTGCGCCCTCGGCTGTTTGAATCATAGATATGCCGTCTTGAGAGTTGCGTAAGGCTTGGTCGAGTCCGCGAATCTGAGAGCGCATTTTTTCGGATATGGCGAGCCCTGCCGCGTCGTCGGCGGCCATGTTGATACGTAAGCCTGTTGAAAGATTGCGGATGGCCTTTTGAAGTTGATTGTTCGTATCGCTCAGAGCGTTATAGGCATAGAGCGCCGGTATATTGTGGTTTATACGCATAGAAACTCCACCTTCCAAGTGTCAGTGCAATGGATTAAAATATTCTCTGCTGAATAATGTAGCATAAAATTCTTAAAAAAGGGGAAAATATGTGCGAGCGGTCTCCTCTAGTAAGGGTTTCGTTATTGGCGTGACGATGGGAATATTATTGCTCAATTTCAAAAGGTCGTAATGCCGCGTCGAGCCTTGCGGGATATTTTCGCTTCTTTCTTTCACGGCTGTTTCATAAAAAATTTCAGGCTTAACAAGAATGTACAAAAGAGAAGCCTCCCGCGTTCCGCGAGTTTGCGGCTTCCCTTTTTGCTGTTTTGCAATGCTTTAGGCTGTCTATCTGTCTTGTTTACTGTTGAGGGACTAATGTTTGGAGCTTATCTATCGGCAATTCAGCAATCTCGGCGACTTCCAGCAACGTCATGCCGCGCGCCAGCAACTTTCGCGCCATATCAAAAGCCTTTTCGGTTCTGCCTTTTAGTTCCGCCTCTTCCGAATAGGTCAAAATTCTATCCTGCAACATCACATCCCCCTCCTTGAACTCCGCGTATTGAGCAAACAGTTCTCTGTACAACCGCTCCATATGCTCCAGCACTATACGCTTGTCAGCTTCGCTCACTAAGGGCTCGTCGCAAAACAACTTCCGTATTACCGTCAATAAAACCAATATATACCAATGGTTAGGTATCAAAAATACGGAAGTTATAGAGGTACGAGCCCTAACTCTTTTGCCACTGTACGACATCCTCCCGCTTCATCTAATCATGCCGCTATTTTACAGCGAAAAGCGAAACACCTCAACTTAGATTGGTGTTTTACGTTATATCTATGGTCATGTTAGGTATACCGTTTTGGTCATGTTGGTGTTTGTCGCGGTTTATGAAACGGCCCTGATACACTGTTTTCGTCCATATCCTTTATTATACCAACTCGCGGTTATTCGTATTGCGTACCGTAGACTTTTTTTCTGAGTCTTCCCTCGTAGGGGTACTACAGAATAAAGAATGGCGCGATGGTAGCTTGATTCTTTTTTGGGGTGTGGTAAAATTCACTTACTGAGACTGCTCAAAAAGTCGAACATTGGGGTAGCTCTCCCTTTTTCGGTGCCCGTAAACACCGAAATATCAACGGGGAGGGCTTTCTTTATGCCTAAAACCTGATAATATGATTTTACCGTGCTAAGGGGCATTAGTGAAGAACCGTATTTTTAAGCCCGGCAATACCAAACTTCACGGGGTAAAAACCGTGTTGACTCGTCTTTTACGGGGCGGGTATTCCCTTTAGAGGGGAGTTACTTCACAATGTTCTATTTTTTGAGCAGTCTCAGCTTTAACTTTAGGTTAAAGCTGGGGCGTTTGGTGATAGTCATCAGACTGGAGCCAAAGCCCGCCGCAAAAGCTGAAAAGCCGGAGCGGTAGACGACGGGAGAGAGACGAATAACGATTGTATAGGCTCTCGTCCTTTCGCTTATTTTGGGGGCTGTTGTGTCGAGAAAAAATAACGGTTTGTAAAAAAATATTCGACGCTAAGGCGTCAATTTTGCGACTTTCGCGTTTTTAATATCCGCGCTCGGATTATTAAGACTCGAACTTGTTAGAATGCGGAGCCGATACGGTCGTTATCGTCAACGGACCAGACGATCTTCGGCCAACCACGCAACTCCTAACAACCCCGATAACGGCGGCTGAGGTGGCGGCTGTGACGCGGGAGCCGGAGTTTTCGCCCTCGCCCTGCTGCCCCTTGCGTGCGCGGGTATGAAACGGAAAGAGAAATAGCGCCACGGCGCGATACAAAACAGCCGGGCGAAGTTTCGCCCGGCTGTTTTTTTTTGATAATAACATTGCGAATGTACGTCTATTGGATTGAAAGTATATCCTGCTCGTTCAGTCCGGTGATGTCAATAATATCGCTGACGGACATTTTGCGGACAAGCATTTTTCGCGCGACCTCGAATTTACCTTCCGCCTTGCCCTCTTCCATACCTCTCTCCATACCTTCCTCCATGCCTTCCTCTCTGGCGTCGCGTATATGAATATCTCTTACCACTTCATCAATCGGCACCCATCGCATTTTCCATGTCTCCCTTACTTTAGGGTCAACTTTTTCGTCGTTGACTCTCAATATG
>BOCC01000214.1 GCA_026002715.1 Synergistales bacterium | reverse complement strand
AAAGTAGTTTGAGCACATAATCATCGCTCCATGACGCTTTGAGAAGCTTACCCCTGAAACTTGTTTTCGAGGAATTTTCTTTCTTTACCAAGTTGACGACTATATGACGAAGTATAGCCATGTTCTCCGCGCTGTGATTTTTACGATTACGAGCGTAATCTTCTCTGAAATCAACATCGAGTATCCAATGCAGGCTGTTTTCTATTCCCCAGTGAGCGCGAATAGCATTTCCAATCTGCTCCGCTCTAGCAGGTAGACTGCTCAGGTAAAACCGCCGTTCTATCGTTGGTTCTTTCCCTGTAATTTGACGTGTTGATACCACCATCGTAATACTCTTCAGTCCCGGCCATTCCATGAATTCTTCAATATCACCAGGTATACCTACGGAATACACTTCTCTTTTTTCTATGCGTCCATGGTTCTTGTCAAGCGTGTCGTATTCAGTGTGGAACACACCTCTAAGAACCTGTTCAATATCTTTTCAACAACAATGAAACAAAGGCAAGCAAGATCATTTGTAAAGTTGTGGGGATTTTACGCTCACAATTTTTCCATAGACGGCGGCATTTGTCGAGCCAAGCGAAGGTTCGTTCGACAACCCACCGCTTTGGAAGTACAGCAAATTTGTGTAATTCGTTGCGCTTGACAATCTCTACCTCGGCTCCGATAAGCGACTCAACCTCATATGCAAACTTCTCACCTGTATACCCACCGTCTCCCAAAATCTTCACAACATGAATAGACAGTTCCGGAGCATATGGACGCAGCATTTCAAGCGCGCCTGCGCGATCAGTAATGTTTGCGGTACTTACAAGAAGCGTGTGCGGCAAGCCATTCGTGTCAACGCCGATATGTATCTTTACGCCTGAAGTTTTTTCCTCGCGTCATAACCCTTTTCTTCGGCCGTGTCGGCATTTTTGACGCTTTTGGAGTCGACTATGAGCATAGATGTATTTGGTTCACGTCCAAGCATAATACGCTCTGACATAACTAACTCTCTCATTACTTTATCTAAGAACGAGATCTCTTCGATATCATCCTTTTTGCTCCACATTTGAAAATAATGATAAGCCGTCTGCCAATTAGGAAAGTCATGCGGTAAGCCGCGCCAAGTACAACCTCCTTTCAGAACGTAAAGACAAGCACAAAAAATATCGTAAAGGTCATATTTGCGCGGCCTTGTAACCTTTCGAAATGTTTCAAAGTGGTAGCTTATAGTTTCAAACTGCTCACGCGTAACATCACTTGGGTACGATTGCCTCATCAATATCCACCCCTTAACTTTTTTGACCGATTGTACCATGTTTATGTTGGTTGTAAAAGATATTAAACAGGTTCTAAAGTTGTCTTTTTCTTCGCATTTAAAAAGAAACTCTGCCGCGTCAAGAGTGTTTCCTTGGTTGCCTTTCAAGCCTAAAACATAATCGGCGTTACTGTCTATTATCTTTTGAGCGATGTCTTTTTGACAACCCATAGCGTCTATGGTTACTGTGCAACCTTCAATATCCAACATGGAGATAAGCTCTGGAATAGCTGTTATCTCGTTTGATTTCGCAGCAGTGCGTATTTGTCCCAATACTAATTTATTCTCTGACGACCAAGCGCTGACCATATGTAATGCAGTTGTCTTTGACGCGGAGGAAAAGGACCTGCGCAGAGTTTTTCCGTCAATAGCGACGACGCCTTCGAGTTTTTTAGCTAAAGACTGTGTCCAATTGATAAAGCACTTTGAGAACTCTTCAGGCGACAGTAATGAAAAGACTCTGTTGAATGTGTCGTGTGAAGGTATTCCGTTTGGTAAATCCAAAAAGGTACGAAACCAAGTTTCTTTCATTCTTCCGTAGAGTTCAATATCATTGAAGCCTTCAGCTCCGCCGATAGTTGCGCATAGAGCGATAACCAGAATATCCATAAGCAAATGGCGTGTATAAGAATTTGAACGTGGGTCTGTAAGTTCTCCGAAATATTCGTGAATGCTTGTGGCTTTTAAAGACATATAGAGCTACCCCTTTCTTTTCTATGGAATAGTTCTATTTTTATCACTTCTTTTCTATAAGTTCAAGATCTGTCTGTGGTTTTTTATGCGTTTGCCCTGCCCCTCAGTGTATCAGCATCCCAAACTCTTACCCTTGTCCCATCTGCGCGCTGTTTCATGGATTCAAAATATGATTCGATTGACTCACGTTTGCGGTATTTGCGGAGGCACTCGAAAGAGTCCTTCTCACAGTTCGAGACGAGGGCAAAATAGCCATGGTATTTCTTCGCTTCCCTGCAAGCCAGCTCATTGAAGGACACATGGGCATTGCCTCCTCGCTGCTTGATATACAGGTATTTTGCAGCTTTCTTCTGCGCACCCTCGGGAAGGTCACCTACATCAATGCCTTCTTCTATGTTCCTCCGCAACTCAATGAGATCATCATCAAAACAGGCGTCTTCTTCCGCCCTCCTCCTTGGGTTGAAGTATATATGGAGGTAGACCCTCCTGCGAAATATTTCTTTGTCGCCCTTTTGAAGGTCGCTCTTGCCGCTCGCGTATTTTCTGACCTTTACGAAGTCACGCATGAGCATGAGCGATATGCCATGCGTCCCAGTGTCAAATGGGCAGGCGCTATACACATTGCCGAAGTCATTCCGATGAGCGTCAAGCTCTGCCTTCACCCATTTGAGGCTGATCTTCACAAGCGTTATGAAGTCAAAATGAGCAAGGAAGAGAGCAGAGAGGTTGTGTTCGGAGTAATAGCCGTTATCCGTA
>BOCC01000213.1 GCA_026002715.1 Synergistales bacterium | reverse complement strand
CGCCGAGATTGCTGAATTGCCGATAGATAAGCTCCAAACATTAGTTCCTCGATAGTAAACAAGACAGATAGACAGCCTAAGGCATTGCAAAACAGCAAAAAGGGAAGCCGCAAACTCGCGGAACGCGAGAGGTTTCCCTTTTGTACATTCTTGTTAAGCCTGAAATTTTTTATGAAACGGCCGTGGATACCAGAATGGAGAGATTGCGGTTTGAGCGTTATCTGGTTCCACAAAACGCCCGATAATATGATAAAATGTCATTCAAGAACGAGTCACGGTTTTTCGCCCCCCCCCCCCCCAAAGCCCTCTGCGGGAGGCGACGGGTGAGGGAAAGGGTTCATTTTATCCGTCGCGATGACGGAGGAGGGGTTACTTGTGCGTATCAATCATAACTTACCGGCTCTTTATGCTTATAACGCGCTTAACGGTACGAACGCAGCTCTGCAAAAGTCTATCAGAGGGCTTTCCACGGGCTTGCGTATCAACGTTGCGGCTGACGACGCGGCGGGGCTTGCCATTTCCGAAAAAATGCGCTCACAGATTCGAGGGTTGGATCAGGCTTTGCGCAACGCCCAAGACGGCATATCCATGATACAGACCGCCGAGGGCGCGCTGCAAGAGGTGCATTCTATACTCCAGAGAATGCGCGAGCTGTCCGTGCAAGCGGCCAACGACACACTGACGGCGCAGGATCGCGCGTACATACAGGGCGAAATCGACCAGCTCAAAGAAGAAGTCGACAGAATAGCGAACACGACACAGTTCAACAAAAAACGACTTCTGAACGGCAACGCTTCTGTTTTATGGTCAAGCGACAGGCTCTCTACTGAGGTCATCGTGCGCGGCGGGCTTGAGGGCAGAGATCAGTTCGGCCAGAAGGTCTCAATCGAGGGCAACTACGAACTCAAAATCACGGCTGAGCCCGGCGCGGCGCAGGTGCAGAAGAGCAATGTATTTGAAGTGTCACACCTCAAGACCGAAAGAAAACCGCCCGTTAGCCCTAATCCAACTCCTAATTTCATTATCAATATCAACAGTGGGCAAGATACGAGCGGGGCCGCATCCGGCGTAGGCTGGAATTTTAACTCAGGTGTCCTTACTATAACCGGCGACGGAACATACGAGATCGCGGGCGGCGGCCTGACCACAAATAGCATCGTAGTCGGTACCAGCGTCAAGGCCAGTATCATCCTGTCCGGCGTAAATATTAACAACAATAGCGGCTCTGCGTTCAACATGAATGGCGCGGATGTTACGCTTCTGTTAAAAGGCGACAATACGCTTACAAGCGGTAATGGTGCCGGACTAGAAGCGTCGACCGGTTCTACCTTGGCTATCTACGATAGCGTAACGGGTGGAGCAGGGAAGCTCACCGCGACCAGCACCAACGGCGGCGCTGGCATAGGCGGCGGTAGCACCCCCAACAACGGCGGCGGCAACATCACGATCAACAGTGGCACTGTCATAGCTATAGCAACCGGTGCTCAGGAATCCGCGGGTATAGGGGGCGGTGTTAATGGCGCCGGCGGCATAATAACGATAAACGGCGGTACGGTTGGAGCCACCGTTGGAGATGGCGATTACGGAGGCGCAGGTATCGGTGCGGGGCATGGCGGCGCCGGTGGCCTTATTACAATAAATAACGGCGTGATCAATGCCAAGGGAGGCTATCACGCGTCCGGTATCGGCGGCAGTCATGGCACGGGCGGCACGGTAGTGATCAACGGCGGCAGAGGTACAATCGTGGGTAGTAGCGGCTCCAGCCCGGGTGAGGAAAGCCCTGCTATCGGCGGTGGTTATGGTAACGGGACAGTTGGTATTACACTGGGAGGGGAATACGATCCAGATGCCGGAATATTACAAACTCTGGACGGCACTTTTAAGCTCGTTTCCGGTGGCGGAGACGCCCCATTTATCAACGGAACTATCAAGACAGACGCCGTATTCATGGGGACAACTCTAACGCACCTGAATGAGATATCTGAGTTCTACAACGCCAGCGGCGCATTCACAGTCAGGTCTCCGCAAGTTATTACGATCTATCAGGGCGACGGAAAAAGCACGTCCGTCACGTTGTACGGTCAGGACACAGTTTACGACGTCGCAAAGAAAATCAACGAAGCTATCATGTATGGCCTCGACCAGATACGATATGTGAGCAACGGAGGTAATTTTTGCACAGTATCGGACGGCACAGAAAACACATCCGAGTCAATCTACACAATAGAGCCGATCTTCGGTAGTCAGCGCTTTGAATTAAACTCGAATGGCAGACCCATCCTTTATGATGAAAATGGAACTGTTATCCCATACGACGCACAAGGCAAACCAACTAAGACGGGCGGTCAACCCCGTGTTCAGCTCTTTCCTTTGTTAGACGTAAATGGCAAACCAGTTTTGGATGCCAATGGCAATCAGATTATGAAGCCGGCCCCGACTATCGGCCACAATATATACGCCACAATGCTTGTCCGCAGCGCCATCCCCGGCGCGGGCGGTGAACTGTACTTCTCCGGCGACGAGGAGCTGCTTCAAGCCCTTGGCCTCAACACAATACAACAGTCGAGAGAAAGTGAGTTTACCGTAACAGTCTACGACGCCCACAATGGCGATATAGTCAACTCGCCTCAAAAGGTGTCCGGCAACGTAATATACGGAGCCGTTACTGAAAATATCGACGTTAAGTTCAACCCCTTGGCAAATATCAAGGCGACATGGAACGAGTCCACCAAAAGCTACGTTTTCTCCCAAATATCAC
>BOCC01000212.1 GCA_026002715.1 Synergistales bacterium | reverse complement strand
CGCTTTCTTTGGACGGGTTTTTCTTCCAGAGCTCGAAAGACGATCTGATCGCTCCGCCGTACAGAGCGACTCTGTCGGAGGCCGCCTGACTGGTCGTGCCTTCTAAGGGGTGAATCTTTGCCATCTGAGTCAGCGCCGCGTCGTAATATTTCACGGCGTCGGAGTAGCTCTTGCGGCTTTCGGCTATGTCAGCCAAAACGCCGAAAGCCCTCCACTGCATCTCGGGCTGAACTTCAGGATTTTTGACGGACGCGCCCTTGGGGCCTGACGGAGACTCTATAAAGGAAAACAGCTCTTTAGCGGCCTTTTCCGCGCCCGCGGCGTCGGACAGCACGGGCAAAACGCGCGCGCTCAGCTCCAACAGGGACAGCCTGTCTTCGTATGAGACCTTGCCCTGAGCCGCGAGAAGAGAGCCTATTTTCTGGCGCTCTTCGGTCAGTTCCATCAACGCCAGCTTATCCGCTACGGCGCGCAGCTTCGCTATCTTTTCAAGCGGCGCGCCCGAACCAAAGGATTTCTCGAATGCCTCCTTGGCCTTGCCCGTGGACGCGCTCAACTGTTTTAGAAAATTAGCCCAGTTCTTGTCGGGTTTCATGGCGATGCCCAGTTCTTGCATGATAATCGCGCGCCTCTGAGTGTTGCGCCACGCGTCTATAAACCTAAGCATCTCCTCGCCTGCGTCTATCGAGAGGAGGAGATACGGCGGCACCTTGCCAAGCAAGCTCTTCGCCATCGTCTCCAGTTCTTTCCGCTGCCGCGCCAATTTTATATTTGCCTGGTCGTAAAGTGTCCCGTCCTTGCCGGCCATGCGCCCGGCGTCTTTTTTCAAAGACGGGTGGGTAGTTTCGAGCAAACGCTGAAGAGTTTTTCCTATTTCGTCGCCGGAGGGCTTGGATTGCGCGGCTCGCAAAAACAGGGCGCGCCGCAGCCTGTTTTCGAGCGTGCTGGGCATGGGCTTGCCGGCTATCACGGCCTTTTGCCATTCATCCGTTTCGGCCTGTTTCGGAGATAAGAGGGCTACCATCGCGCCTATAGTTTTTATGTCCCGTTCCGCAATAGAGTCCCTTGCGTCCGGCTCCTCTTCGTCCGGGTCGGTCGGCTCCAAAAAAATCCCGCCAGTCTGGATAATAATGTCTCCTTTGGGCTTGGACAACAGTTCCTCCCCGGCCAAGGCGCGCAGAAGGTTCAATATCGTGCTGTAGGCGAGTTTGACATACTTTTCTTCATGGGCTTCTTTTCCGTGCTCGGTCAGCTCCCGGAGCGCGTTCTCGGCGCCCCTCGCCATGCTCAGCCTTCTGTCCGCCACGCGGAGCGCGGCGTCGGCGATAATCAGCGTGCTCTTGGTGTCGTGAAAATAATGATGAACCTCCGGCGCGTCACGATAAGTCATTTCACGCACAAGCCTGAAACCATCCAAACTTGGGATGGAGGCCCAAATATCCTTGCGCAGCGAATTCACAGTCTTCCAGGCCTCGCTGAAGCCCTCGTCCACGGCCGCGCTTTCTCTCAGCGCGCGCGCGGTGAGCGCCGAGCGCCAGGGGAGCCCCTGCATAAATTTGTAATCAATCTTGCCCACAAGCCCCAATTCGCCGCGAAGATCACCCTGATAGATGCCCTGCATCGCCATTAGCGTATTGTCCATGTCCCCGGCCGTAAGTGCTGTCGAGAACGCCTCCTGATAATACGCGGCGGCCTCGTTCCAGACCCCGGTGGCGGTATACAAAGCGGCCAATTGGATATTTGCCTGCGCCAGACGCCTTAGGTTGCCCGACTCGGCGGCCATGCTCCTGAAGCCCTGAAAATCATCGAGCGCGTTGCCGTATTGCCCTCTGATGCGGTTGAACGTCCCAAGCTCAGCCCTGAGTTCCATCTCAAGTACGGAGTTGCCGCTTCCTCTGGCGGTGACAAGAAGACCGTTCAACTTCTTTTCCGCTTCGTCGAAATCCCCTAAGTACATAAAGGTCTGGGCATAATTGTTCTGCAAGGCCAATGATTCCGGCGAGTCGGATTTAAAAAGGCTTTCGCCGCGTTTTATGGCTTCCGCGAGTGTTTTTTGCGCCTCGGAGAACCATCCGTTTCGCAGCAAAATCTCTCCTTTGTCGCTTACGGCCTGAAAGGCTATTATATTTCCCGCGTTGCGTGTTTTTTCGTCTTTTAGCAGACCCGCGGATTCTTTGACGACAGAATCACAGAGATTCAGACCCTCAACGACGTTTCCCTGCAAGGCTGCAATAACCGCCCTTCGCAGTCTCACCCGCAGTTTTGAGGCGAGCTCCTTTTCTAAGGTTTTTTCAGCCGTCTCAAAAGACTTTCTCGCCCCGTCCAAATCGCTTTTTTCCAACTGGATACGCCCCATACCCTCTTGGGCCCAACCCATAAACAAAGGGGTTTTCGAGGCTATTGCTATGATTCGCTTGTAGTGCGCTTGCGCCTCGTCTAATTGCTGCGCGGATCTGCGAAGCTGGGCGGCCTGAATACGCGCGTTGCTCTCGCCCGCTACGTCTTTGGCCTTTTGGTACAGCCCGGCCGCGCGCTCAAAGGCATTTACCGCGTCGGCGCTATGTGACAAAATGAGCAGAAACAGCCCTTGGTTGTAAAACGACTGAGCGGCCTTGAGGTTGTTTTTTTCCTTCTCGTAGGCCTGCCCCGCCTTGCCGAACAAATCCGCCGCATTGCTTATATCCTTCGCTTTATTCGCCTCAAGCGCCTTGTTGAAGATAGAATCCCCGGACGAAGCCGACGACGCGGCGGCATATGCCACGGCGCTAAAAGCAAAAAGAAAGAGCG
>BOCC01000211.1 GCA_026002715.1 Synergistales bacterium | reverse complement strand
GGGACTGCAGTTTTCAAAAGCCTCGTATCTCGCCGGAAAGTTTCCTCTGCGCTGGTTTCCGAAAGTCACTCTGACCTTTTTGCCGCCGCGCGCCATAGACGTTCCAAAGGACGTCCGCGGGCGCAAGCGGCGCGAGCTTGTACGGATATTTCTAAGCGACCTTATGCGCGAGGCCGCGTTTTTGGCGATGGACCACAGGAAAACCCTGTTTCAGGCCATATTAGAGGCCCGCCAGCTGTACGGGCATAGGCGCGTCGTATGCGTGGACGCGTCGCGCCAGACGGCAAACTACACCCAAATCATCGCGGCGTCCCTCGTAATAGGAGACCTTTTTGCCCGCACAACGCAAAAGGGCGAGCGCGTCGGCGTTCTCCTGCCCGGCAGCATAGCGGCCCTCGCGCTCACGCTTGGGCTTTCTCACCAAGGCCGCGTCCCGGCTATGCTGAACTACACGGCGGGGCCTAAAAATATTCTCTCCTGCTGCGCCGCGGCCCGCGTCAAGACCGTCATAACCTCGCGGCGCTTTGTCGAGGCCGGAAAGTTCGGCCCTCTTATCGAGGCCATGCAAGGGGGCGGCCTGAATATCGTATGGTTGGAGGACGCGGCCGCCGCGGTCACTCGCTTCACGAAGCTCGGCGCCTGGCTCAGGGCGCGCTTTATGAAGCCCTCCGGGGCGCGCGGAAACCCCGACGACGCCGCGTTGGTGCTTTTTACCTCCGGCTCGGAGGGGACGCCCAAAGGCGTGGCGCTCAGCCACGCCAACGTCATCGCCAACAGAAACCAGCTCATCTCCTCTATCGACTTCCACCCCGGCGACGTCGTAATGAACGCCATGCCGATGTTTCACGTCTTCGGCTGCGTCGTCGGCACTCTGATGCCGCTTTTGACTGGGATAAAAACGTTTTACTATCCGACGCCCCTGCACTACCGCATGATCCCCCTCATTGCCTACGACATCGACGCTACGGTCGTCTTCGGCACGGATACTTTTCTCTTCGGCTACGCGCGCAGCGCGCATCCCTACGACTTCTATCGGGTTCGCTACGCCTTCGCCGGCGCGGAAAAACTGCGGGATCGCACGCGGCAGATATGGGGCGAAAAGTTCGGCATTCGCGTAATCGAGGGCTACGGCACGACCGAGACCTCCATAATATCGGCCAACACGGCCCTGCAATTTCGCGCCGGCACGGTGGGGCGTATGATGCCCGGCATAAAGTACCGCTTAGACGCCGTCCCCGGCATAGACTCGGGCGGGCGCTTTTTTGTAAAGGGCGCGAACGTCATGCTGGGCTATCTCAAGGCCGACAACCCCGGCGTCATTCAGCCGCCCGATGACGGATGGTACGACACGGGGGACATCATCTATATCGACGAGTACGGATTTATGACAATCAAGGGACGCGCCAAACGATTCGCCAAGGTGGGAGGGGAGATGGTGTCGCTGACGGCGTTAGAAGAGGAAATAGAACGCCTTTGGCCCGGCATCCGTCACGCCGTCGTGGCGGCGCGGGACGAGCGCAAGGGCGAGCAGTTGGTGCTTGTGACCGAAAAGCAGGATGCGGCGAGTGAGCGCGAAAGTCTAACCGCGTACATGAAAGGGCTTGGCTACGCGGAGGTTTCCATCCCCAAAAAAATCCTGTCCGTCCCCAAGCTGCCCCTTCTCGGCTCCGGCAAAACAGACTATCCCGGCGTAGCGGAGTTTTTTACCTCATAGCGGATTTACCTCGCCTTTATCGCCACGGACAGCAGTTCCACGTCCGTCGGAGTGACGCCCGATATTCGAAGCGCCGCGCCGAGGCTTCGCGGGCGAAACTTCGTGAGCTTCTGGCGGCTCTCCGCGAGAAGGCCCTTCACGACCGCATAATCGAACATCTCAGGTATGAGCGCGTTGTCCATCCTGTCCATGCGCTGCGCCACTTTCTCCTGACGGTCGATATAGCCGGCGTAGCGTATGGCGGTCTGGGCGCACAGGGCTTCTTCGTCGTCGTCAAGGCGGGCGGGCGTTTCGGTTTCGTCCGAAGCGGCGCGGACTTTGTCTATCAATTTATAATTTACGTTCGCCCGCCTCAAAAGCTGCGCGTAGGTCGCGCTCTCCGACAAGGGCTCCGCGCCTCCGGCGACGAGCGCGTCGTTCGCCGCCTCCGGCGAAACCCGAGTGCGTTCGCACATATCTATAAAAGCGTCGACCCGCGCCCACCGCTCGTTTGCCTCTTTCCACTTTGCGTCGTCAATAAGCCCTATCCGCCGGCCTATGGGGGCAAGACGTCTGTCGGCGTTGTCATGGCGCAGAAGAAGCCTGTGTTCGCAGCGGCTTGTGAGCATTCTGTACGGCTCGTTCGTGTCCTTGGTGGTGAGGTCGTCCACAAGCACGCCGAGATAGGAATCGCGGCGCGACAATATGACGGGCGGCTCGTCTTTCAAGGCAAGGGCAGCGTTTATCCCGGCCAAAAGCCCCTGTGCGGCCGCCTCTTCGTAGCCTGACGTGCCGTTTACCTGTCCCGCGCAGAAGAAGCCCTTTATATCTTTGTTTTCGAGCGTAGGTGAGAGTTGATCGGGCGTTACGACCATATATTCTATAGCGTAAGCGGGCTTGATTATCTTGACATTCCGGCACCCCTCGAGGGAATGCACGAGCTCGACCTGCACGCCATAGTCGCGCGCAACATCCACCGCTCGCCTCTTTTCAGGGGCGAGATAAAGACGCTTGGGCCGCGATATTGCCCCTCCATAGAGGACAAGTTTATGAAGTTCCCCGACAGGGACGTACATCCCATAATTTTCGAGCCCGTCTCGCGCTATACAAGAGAGGTCTACGTCCAGAATTTC
>BOCC01000210.1 GCA_026002715.1 Synergistales bacterium | reverse complement strand
ATATCGAAGGTTCTGCCGCAACCGTCCAAAACGTCAACTTGACGAATGTGCATATCGGCATCTCCTACTCCCCCTCCTCCTACGCTGGCGGCGTCGTCGGATATAACTCTGGAGGCACGGTATTGGACTGCCACAAACCCGCCGGAAGGGTCAGCTCGAGCGGAGTAGCAGCATACGCGGGCGGCGTCTTGGGCTACCACAGTACTACTAACCCAGTCACCGGCTGCACGTTCAGCAAGACCGCCACAGGCCAGGCTTGGGGGATAGGGCGCGACGACAGGCACAACGGCGAACCCAGCAACGACGGCGCGACGCCAAGATAAGCCAAGCGCCTGAAACAGTGAGATAGCGCGGTAATCGGTATAAAGCAACCTCCGGCCCGTGGCGAGAGCCGAGGCCGGAGGGCTATGCCGAAGGTATATGGTGGGTATCGGTTTGTATTATTTTGAAGGAGGTCAGAAAGATGGATTTGTCGGAAATTATTAACCATCCGTTGGGTGTTACGGCAATTGGTGGGATAATTGGTGGAGTAGTGCTTAGTATTTTGGGGTTTGTTGCACAGCCGGTCTTACGCTGGATCAATCGTTTGTTAAAAGTGCAGGTACCGTTATGGTTATCTTTTTTATTAAATTGCGTAATATGTGTAATTTTTGTTTCTGCGTTTTTACATGTTTATTCGAAAGGTTGGGAAGCGAGATTAGCTTCTTTTGAACAAAGAGCGGAACAGTGGCAGAAAGACATCGGTGGTACCGTAGCTGTAAGGTTTGTCGGCTTGGATAGTGCCGTGGATACGACAGAAATTTTATTCAAAAAGGGCGATCCTGAAACGGCATTAGTTTTATTGGTTTCTGAGTTGCAGAAGATGTTCCCGGACAATCAGAAGTTGACAAAGCTCGCGGGAGAAATAAGAAATGCCCCCGCAGATCCCACGCCGCCGCAACCGCAAATCTCCGTTTCACCCAATTCACCCAAAAAAGAAGATTTCTTTGGGTTAGGCGATTTCGGAGGATGGCTTATCGAGGATAAAGAGAAACAAACCGCGCGAGGAGCGGTTATTTACAACTTGAATAAGGACTTCAAACCCAAGGCGGGATGGGTTATACATACCGTAAGAGTGCCCGGAGGCTCGAAAGGCGACACGATAGCCAAGAAGGGAGAGGTTATGTCTCTTTATATCCCGTCAGGTTCCGCTCCTTTCAGTATCAAATAGCGACAGGATTTGCTCCGCTTTCTCGGTAACACCGGCGTGACGCCAAGATAAGCCCAAGCGCCTGAAACAGTAAAATAGCGCAATACCCAACATAAAAGCCCCGGCCCGCAGCGAGAAGTCCGAGGCCGGGGCTTTGTTTTCGTGTCTTAGCCCACCCTTAGCGTAGCATGATATAATTTTGCGTGATCCGCGTTAAATAACTTAATATTCAGTGTTGAATTCGGAGGCATTCGCAATGCTATGAGCGACAAATGGATAGATCAAGGGTGGAAAAGCATTCTAATAAAAATGCCTGACGAGGCTATTGAATTTTTTCTCCCCGACTTAGCCGCGAAGCGGGATCGTTCTCAAAAAATCCTTTTCCTGCGTGACGAACACCCCGTGATAAACTCAGGGACCGATAAAGATATGAGAGTGTCGGACGCTTGCTTTGGCATACCCTTATTGAACGATAAAATACAGAGGGTGGCTCTTTATGTCGAGCAGCAGCATTGGCGCGACGAGAACTTCGAGAACTTCGCGCTTAGAATGTTCGAGTGGTACTACAGAGCGAGCGATAGGCTTAGAGTCCCCGTTACGTCATTGGCTATTTTTACGGGAAATATCGAAGAGGTTGACAGTTATCACGAAGTCTGTTTTGGAACTGAGGTACTGTTCAAGTACAATACTTATTCCGTCAGATACGCCGACGTAGAGGAGTTGAAACACGACAAGCGAGCGTTCGCCATCTGTGTTTTGGCGGCTATTCTGATGTTAAAAGCAGACGGCTTAGCCGAAAAACGCGAGGAGTACGCGCGCGTACTCGCCGGTATACTGAGAGAGCGAGACTATCCGAGTGAGACAAAATATATAATCGCGACTTTGTCGGGATGATATTGCGGTTGTCTAAAAAAGACGTAACCGTTCAAGGGGGTATCGAGTCAAAAATTGAAAATGCTTGCTGTAACTAAATTAATAGATTTCATTATGATTTTAACTTTTATATTCATGCTGAAGCAATTTAGACGTAAAACCAGTTATAGTAGTTGTTAACGAAAAACGATTTTTTACCCCCTTGAACGGTTACAAAAAGACATCACGCCTCAGTTCAGAAAGGAGTGGAGGACGATGGAGTGGGTTCCGATCGAAGAGGTTCAGCGTGAGATTTTTATACAAGAGGCGAGAGAAGAGGGCTTGGAGGAGGGTATGGAGAAGGGTTTAGAGGAGGGTATAGAGAAGGGCTTAGAGGAGGGCGAAGCTAAAAAGGCCTTTGAGATCGCCCGCAGAATGCTATCCCGCAATATGTCCGTCAGCGACATTATCGACTTGACAGGTCTCGGCGAGGACGATATTCTGAGTTTAAGCTAAAACGACATGATGTAGAGACGCGTGGGTCTATGGTCAAACATAGTCTTTCTGAAACTAAACGCGACGCCGAAATAAGACGTGCGCGCGAAATAGCGCGACAGTCAACGTAAAGCCCCGTGCCTCGTGAGAAGTCCGAGGCCGGGGCCTTTATCTTTGCACAAATTTTGCCGACCTCTACCGTTTCGGCAGTAAGCAGCCCAAGATTTGCTATAATATCCCTACAACAACTAACAACAACTAAATGAACGGGAGCCGCGCGAGTATGAGTGAAC
>BOCC01000209.1 GCA_026002715.1 Synergistales bacterium | reverse complement strand
TCCAGTTTTCGCTCACCATATTTATATCGGTATTGATTATAGCCTGCCCTTGCGCGCTCGGGCTCGCCACGCCCACGGCCATCATGGTCGGCACGGGCAAGGGCGCGGAGTTCGGCATTCTCTTCAAGAGCGGCGCGTCGCTCGAGACGGCTCACAAAGTCGGCGCTGTGATCTTCGACAAGACCGGGACGCTGACGGAGGGTAAACCCGAGGTCACGGATATAGCGCTTAAAAGCGGCACGGATCACGCTCGCCTCCTGAGCCTTGTGGCGAGCGCTGAAAAAGCCTCGGAACATCCGCTTGGCGAAGCCATAGTCCGTAAGGCCGAAAGCGAGAGTCTGCCTCTTTTAAAAGTAGATAATTTCCTGGCCCTCACCGGCCTTGGTATAGAGGCTAAGATAGAGGGCGTCAATGTCTTGGTCGGAAACAGAAAGCTGATGGACGAGCGCAACATCTCCTTAGACGAGCTTTCAGCTGAGTCGGAGCGTTTGGCCGAGGAGGGCAAAACGCCTATGTACGCGGCCTTAGACGGTACGCTGGCTGGGATTGTCGCCGTGGCCGACGTGATGAAAAAGAGCAGCGCGGAGGCCGTGAAAACGCTTAAAAACATGGGTATAAGCGTAGTCATGATAACGGGCGACAACGCGAAGACGGCCAGGGCCATAGCCGCGCAGGTTGGGATAGACCGAGTGCTGGCAGAGGTTTTGCCGCAGGATAAGGCTGACGAGGTCAAGAAACTTCAGAAAGAAGGCCTTAGAGTCGCTATGGTGGGCGACGGGATAAACGACGCCCCCGCGCTCGCTCAGGCGGACGTCGGAATATCTATAGGCTCCGGCACTGACGTGGCGATGGAGTCGGCGGACATAGTGCTGATGAAGAGCGACCTGATGGACGTTCCTGCGGCCATCAAGCTGAGCCGAAGCGTCATACGCAACATCAAGCAGAATTTATTCTGGGCCTTCGCCTACAACACCGCCGGCATACCGGTGGCCGCCGGTCTGCTCTATATCTTCGGAGGCCCCTTGCTCAACCCTATCTTGGCCGCCGCCGCCATGTCCCTGAGCTCCGTGTCGGTTTTGACAAACGCGCTCAGGCTCAAGAGATTTAAGGTGTAGGGGCGATATACCCTCGGTCGCCCGTTGTGTTCGATAATTTATTTTATAAGGAGGTTTTTGATGTGAAAAAGGTTTTATTGTTGGTTGCGTTGGTTTTTGCGGGCTTTTCGGGTGGGGTGTCCGAGGCGGCTTTTTGGAACACGGACGTGGTGGGGAGCGGGGCCGTGACTTCGTTTGCGGCGATGCTTGACGCCCTAGAGTTCAAGCCGGTGGAGGACGAGGCGAACGGCCTTTGGATATTGACCGCGCCGGACGGTGAGGCGGCGTTTTGGTTCCGCAAGGACGCCAAAGACGGGCATATGGGGCATATGGACGGGGAAATGCAAGACCTGCAGATCTGTTTTGACGCGGAGCCTTTTGTGAAGGCCGGGTTGGATTTGAATAAACTGCCATCCGATATGAAGTCCATGCTGGACAACGGAAAAATCATGTTTGGCGCGAAGCTGTCTGGGACGCCGAGCTACGAGGGGGAAGTGACGCCAGCCGCCTCGTTTGAGCAGATTGTGAAGTTAGACAGGGATTTAGTCGGATACCACACCGCGCTCGACCACTACGGCGTGACGGTAGCGCCAGGCACGCTTTTCGAGTGGGCGAAGGACATGAGCAAAAACGACAAGGACATAGTGTTTGTTCTGAACCCGCAAATTTTTATAGACGCCGGGGTCGATCCGTCCAAAGTCGAAGGTTGGGCATTCGAGAAAGTCCCCGTAGAGGACGAGCGCGGACGGGCTATCGAGGCAGATAAATTTTTGAAGCCGTTCAATCTAAAGTAAAACCTGAAGTAAAACCTGAAGCAGAACCTGAAGCAGAACTTAACTGAAAGCAAAGACAAAGATGGGAAAAGCGGTCAAGGCTCAAACTTTGACCGCTGTAATCTCCGCCTATATCTTTAACGATTTTGAATCCGTATTGCTTTGTAATCTATTTGTAATCTACAGGCTCTGCTGAAATGTGTTTGATGCTAAACTCTTCATAAACTGGCGCGGCTTGCGCGTTAATATAAGCGACTCGTTCAGCCGATGCCATATCTTTTGTCTCTTCATATATTGCCAGTCTGGCCTTATCGAGCCAATCATCCTCCGGGTATTTACTCATCGCTCAAAACCTCCTTTGCGACACAGATAGCAACGCTTCTATAGCCATTCTCGTAGTTAATTCGTCCTGTTAAGAGTCTTGTACTATTTCTGTTGATGTGCTCGAAGTTATAGGAAACTACGCAATCAAGTCCATGTATGGACGCTATCGCGATATGCGCAGCGTCCGTTCTGTATTTGAACGGAATAACCCCCTCTTGTACGTATAAGTCCGCCATGCGATCCGATTCAGCATTAAGGTCAAAAGAAACAAGATTATATTTTTTAATCAACGACAACATATTGTTTCGCTTTGGTTCGGGCGCTTTCTTCAGCTCATCTGTGACATATGCCGATGTATACGCCTCGAAATGCCCCGCGCCAATGGCCTCAAATAGCTGTACAGTGTCGACATGACCATCTCTGTTTTCATCGAAATAATAATTAAAAACAGTAGTTTCAAGATATAACCTCAAATTCTTGATAGCAACCACCCCAAACTATGACTACCGATGGCAGACGATCGGGCCTCGTTCTTTCCAATTAAGATACACCTTCTTTTCGGACTGTTTTTATCCCTGAGCAACGGTCAGATCATCCCGCGTCAGCTTTATCCCGGCGCGTTTTTTTCTCTCCACCTTGTTGGTGTAC
>BOCC01000208.1 GCA_026002715.1 Synergistales bacterium | reverse complement strand
TTCATATATTTTACTCTCTGATTTTACATTAGAATATAAGATTTAGAATATAAGATTTAGGAGAGGTTTATAACAGCGAACGTAAATTTGCGTAGCTGTGGACGGTCGGCAATCTTTTTTGTTGCTTGCCCCTTTTTATCCTGAATGTTACACTTTATTTAATTATTTAAATAAACTTTTTATTTAGCGAACTTTTACAATACTTACCATTATGGGGGAAGATTTGAAATGTGGGGAAATCTCAAAATTAAGTCGAAAATGCTTTTGGGGTTCGGTTTGCTCGTGGTGATTTTTTTGGCGGCGATATTCGTCGCGGAAGGCCGCATGTCGAGGGTCAACAAGAGCAGCGACTATTTATCGAAAGAGGTCGCCCCCGTTATGGAGAAGACCGTAACCATGGAGCGAGGGTTTCACGATTTGGCGTTGGCCGTGCAAACGATGCAATACGTGAGCGGCGAAGAGCCCGTCAAGGCGGTCAAGGCTACTATGGACGAACTCCAAAAAACATTTGACGACATAACGGCGTTCGGCGCCGCTCACCCGTTGCTCACCACCCCAAAACAGGTTCGGGAAAAGATCGCTCCTCTCTATAAGAGTTACTCGGATTTGATAGTCAAGGGCATGGAGGCCAACGCCAAAGAAGAGGAGCTGTATCAGTCTATGATGCGGCACGCCAGAAGCATGCACTCCTCCGCGTCCGATGTCCTGTCATCTTTGAGTGAGGCCCTCGATACAGCGTTGCGCGTAAGGAAAGTGGAAATACCGTTCAGAGTCAAACAATACAAGGATGGAGTGGTTGCAGTCAACGCGATTCAAATCCTTAGGCGCGATATGCAACAAGCTATAGCCAACGAAGACGCCGCGCTGCTAAACACGGCGCTTGATGAGGCGGGAAAAGTCGTTGAAATAATCTTGAGCACCAGCAGGTCGCTCACAGACACAAAATTAAAAGAGCTGACAACGAAGGCGGCGGACGAGGCTAAAGCCTTTCAGGTCGCCCTGCAAGACTATATAAACGCGTTCACCGAGGCTAAGAATCTATATCAGTCGCGCGCCGCCGTACTGAAGCAAATCAGTGATGAATCCGTAACCATCAGTTCTATATCACAAGTGAACGTCGTGGAAATATCCGAGGATAACAAGGACGCAATCGGCATGACTATGATTGTCATGTTCATCTCCGCCGCCGTTGCCGCCGTTTTGGGCATAATTATATCACTCTTGATTTCTCACGGCATATCAGCTCCGCTCAACACGATAGTGGACCTTGCGCACCGCGCCGGGGAGGGAGATCTCACCATCACGCGAAGCGAGTTCAAATACAAGGACAAGAAGGATGAGCTCGGGCTTTTGGCAAACGCCCTTTCAAACATGATAGAATCGCAAGAGACCACCCTAAAGGACGTTGTGAGGGTGACGGAAAGCCTTACGGAAGGCGCGCAAAAACTGTCGGGCATATCAGAGGAGACAAACGCGTCAATGGAGGAGATAAAAACCTCCGTGTCGGAAGTTACAAAACTCAGCAACTCTAACAGCGCGGCATTAGAAAAAAGCAACGCCAGCGTCGAGGAGATGAGCGCGGGCGCGGACACCGTGGCTCACTCCGCCACCGAAAGCGCATCATCAATATCAGAGACCACCGAGGTCTCCAGTAAGGCTATAAGCACCATGGGTTCAGTCATTCGCGGTATGCGCGACGTAGACAAAAACTCAAAAGAAAGCGAATCCAAGACGCGCCAGCTTGTGGCGTCCGTCGAAAACGTCAGTAGTTTTGTCTCGGTCATAACGGGCATAGCCGACCAGACGAACCTCTTGGCGCTGAACGCCGCCATCGAAGCGGCGCGCGCCGGCGAAGTCGGAAGGGGCTTCGCCGTCGTCGCGGAGGAGGTCAGGAAACTCGCGGAGGAGTCGGCGAGAGCCGCTCAAAACGTCAACAACATTATCGCGGAGCTTCAGGGCGGAGCCCAAGAGAGCATAAAGGCCACCACCGAGGCCGGACGTCTCTTGGCGGAAACCCTCACCGAGGCCGAACTGGCGCAAAGCGAGCTAGACGAGACGCTCAAAGAAATAAACAAAGCCAATGACTCTATACAGCACATCGCTTCAGTGGCCGAGGAGCAAGCGGCGTCCAGCAAGGAAATAGCGTTAGCCATCGACAGCGCCACAAAATCGACGACTATGATGGTCGGTACGCTCGAGAACATCCGGAGCGCCACAGATGGGGCGGCTCAAACGGCACAGGGTGTGGCGGAGCAGTCGGAGGCGATAAACGAACATATCGCAAGCCTGACCGCCGTGCTTTCCAAGTTCAAGCTCAAATCTTGACCAAACGCGCTTCGCGCGTCTTGCCTCTTTTGACAAAAAGGGTTAGAAAGGTTAGAATTGATAGTAATTTTTATATGTTTTATATACTTTTATAATTTTTTAACGCAATTCATTTTACACACTTCTAACGGGGGGAATCGTTTCACATGTGGAAAAATATCAAGATAATGTCGAAGTTGTTCTTGGGGTTTGGTTTGCTGCTTCTGGTCTTCGCCGTAGCCATCACCGTGACGTTGTACGACATTGACAAAACGGATCAAAATACGCGCTTCATGAGCGACAAGGTCGTCTTGAGCCTATTGAACGGCACAGAGCTCGAGCGCAGGGCATACGAGGTCTTCATTTCGGTGAGAGACGTGCAGTACACGGAGAGCGCGGAAGCCATAACCGACGCCAAGGCAAAGATAAATTTAGTTCAGGAGATTTACGATCAGATCGTCGCGCAAAACAGGACCGATCCGGATTTGAAAACCCCCGCATATGTCGTAAACACCGTAGGCCCCATCTACAAAAACTAT
>BOCC01000207.1 GCA_026002715.1 Synergistales bacterium | reverse complement strand
TCTTTGGTTGAGTTTATCCCATTCTTTTATGGCATCATGCAATGCCCCCGCCAGTTCTTTTACAGGCAGTTTCTCTAACTCTTCCTGTGTGAGGCCTTTGTAGTTTGTCAACAGTATATTCTCTTTCCAAATCCGCAGGTTGCCCCCCAATAACGCCTATTGGGTCGCCGAGATGTGTTATTCCTGTCTTTTCTGAAATTATTTTTAAATTACAGGCCTTACATTTCTTATTTTTGTGCTTTGGCAACATTTAATTATCCACAATGCCTTAACCCAATGCATTGTGTTCGTTGAAAATTGTGGATAAGTCTGATTTAGATCACGCTAACTAAAACACGCTTCCATTCGTCTCGTGGCTTCGATGTACCATGTTTTACCTGTTATTGACCCGAAAAGTTTCAGAATCACCTTATGCGCATGTTTAACAAAGCGTCCTGCCATGCTGTAAAACAAGAACCTGAGTGTCTTAGGACGTGATTTACGGCACTCTTCGGGGAGAAAATTATTCTTGAAGATATTGTTCAATGACAACGCTATTACGGATATGTTCCAGTAAGCCGCGTTAGCGCCGAACCTTTTCGATATAATGTGGCCTCCTGCGAGTTCATATTTCAGAATACGGTGAACCTCCTCGGATTTGCCGCAGCGGCCATGATGCCACAGAACCAATTCACCAATGTCTTTCTCAAGCATGTTTGTGACTATGCCAAAAATCTTGTAGATTTTGCCGTTCATCGCTGTTAAATGAATCTTTTTTATGTTCTCGTTTTCCTTCTCAGCCTTTTCTATCTCAAGATCGAGCTCAAGCTGTTGGTCACCACGGGTTATCTCGCTTGTCTTTTTGGCTGAGATATCCGTTACTTCACGCGTAGCTATAAAACGATACTCCGGATCGTTCTTGCTTTTGCAAAGCGAACTTGGAACGTACACAACCTCCGCGCATTCCAATTTTGTCGCAAATAATTGACCGTTCTCTTTTTTCCTGTAAACACGTCTCCATTCTTTCTCGAAAATGTTCTTGACCGCCTCTTTAAATTCCTTACCTACGGGGCAGGATATGGTGAAATTTATGACCGAAAATCTTCTGTCTTCGTTTGCGCAAACTTTCAGAAGATCAACTTGATAACCGGCTGTATCACTACGAAAATACACTTCTTTTACACCAACAGGAATATTAGAAATTACTTCCTTTAGTTGTTCGAGTTGACCGTAGCCGGGAGACACATTACCGTCACGGAACTGGGTAGCAACAAGAATGTCGTAATCAGGACAGTACATGTTCAATGCTTCGTAAGAGCGGTCTCCGTGGTAGTTACACAAGGTTCCCTTGGTGTCGGAATTGATAAATGTTGCGTCCTGATCTAAGGTTATGCTTGAAACGGGCTTCATCTTGTAAGTCTGTTCAAAAATATAGTTATGTATCTTAGCGAAACCCTTCAAATGCTCATTCTCTTCCGGGACAAAAGACTTTCCGTATCCACGCTTTTCATCCTCGGCCTCGTTATGAAAATTGTTCATGTAGTCACGAGCGGCCGAAGGCGAGGGGATTTCAAAATCACAATTCTCTGTGGAAAATGTTTCGTCGAAATAATCTAAGTGATCAAGAGCGCTTCCTCCGCTAATCTGCATGAGTATCTGCGGGCAATACATGGTCAGAGTCCGAGTAGCCTTTGTCGCTTCGCACACCAAGACTTTCGTTCACTACGTCATCCAGACCCATTCCTTCGTATAAGTGCATTATCGAAAAGAGTCCCGCGTTAAGAAAAACTCCGTTATTTTTTGCAGTTGCATTTGTCTCAAATGAAGAAGAATATGTCATAATTAATATGCACCCCTTTGGTGAAAGCTTTTGTTGTCATGAACATAGCTTAAACCCTGTTCAACGAACAGTCCAGAGGGGTGTTATGTTTTTTGGCTGCGGATTTGGGGCTGACGCGGATACTTGACCTTTTGACGAAAAGCTGTAAAATAATTCATTATGTTCGGGACGTAGCGCAGCCTGGTTAGCGCATCTGCATGGGGTGCAGGGGGTCGGAGGTTCGAATCCTCTCGTCCCGACCATTTTTAACATCTGTAAAATTGAAATCTTAATCAATGTTTAATCGTTTCAATAACTGGTACATTACGATACGGAGGACTGGCCGAGTGGTCGATGGCGGCTGACTTGAAATCAGTTGGAGTGTACGCTCTCAGGGGTTCGAATCCTCTGTCCTCCGCCAAAAGACAAAAAAAGCAAGTAAAATACAGTATAAAAAGCCCGCTAACAAGCGGGCTTTTTGCTTTTCCTATCATAAATAATCAGTGTTAAAGCCTATCTATAAAATATAAATTCCATAAATACCTATCACAAGCTATGTTATAAATTCCACTTGTCAATTAAAATCTAATGAAATATACTGTCAGCGAAGAATATTTTGTATCTTGTTTTGTACGCAATGGCAAAATCAAAAAACTTGTGTACAAAAAATAAAAACTCAGTAATAGCAAGGTTTTTCAAAAACTCAATGTGAATCCTCAAAAAGAACGTAAGTTTGAATCTCTTTTATTTTTGCGCTCAAAAAAACTCTTGGGTACAAAAAATATTGAGTACAAATGAGTACAAAGTACAAAAGCGAGGTGTGTACAAAAAATGTTATCAGATTTGGCGATTAGAGCACTAAAGCCAAAAGATAAGCGCTACATGGAACGCGTTGACAATGGACTTTATATCCAAGTCGAGACAACGGGCGCTGTAACCGTTCAAGCCCTTGCTTCTGGACAAATACATAAAAAATGCTAAAGTAAACATATGGAAGAGAATATACTGTTGACAAACTACAAAAACCTCACACAGGAAGAGTTAGAGAAACTGCCAGCGA
>BOCC01000206.1 GCA_026002715.1 Synergistales bacterium | reverse complement strand
CGGAGTCTCTGTCCTCCTGCGTCATAGACTCTATAACCGGCTGTCCCGAGCCAGTAACCGTTGCTTTTTGGGACTCTCGCACGGTGACGCCGTTTATCGTCACGGAGCGAGATGTGTTATTGACGTGCAGCGTGGTGTGGTCTAAATCGGCCTCTACTGTGAGAATGGTGCCGCGGACGCCTATAGTGGTGTGAGGCGTGACTATCTTGAACCCCTCCGGGTTTGACTCAGTTATCACGCCCGTGATGACTCGTATGGTGCCATGCCACAGGTCTGCGCCGAAGCTTGAGTTAGTGCCGTCTAACACGAAGTCGCTCAGCTCGCACTCCGTGTCCGGGCCAAACGTAACCGTGCCGTCGTCGTCGAACAGGATCTGAACCTTGCCGTCTGGGCCGGTAGTCACAACGTCGCTCAAAAACACCTCGTCTTTCTCGGCGAGAGTTACGTTAGACGTGCCGCGCAATACTGAAGCGGTGCCGGTCAGGGCCATGACCATGCCTATTTTTTTATCGGGCGATTCGTTTGCTTCAGACCGTGTCGGAGAGAAGAAGAAGAAGGAGGAGGAGGAGGAGGAGGAGACGAAGACGAAGACGAAGATAAGGATTAGAAAAGAGATTAAACGCACGCTTGTCGTTTTCATTTGAAAGACCTCCTTAAAAGCAGCAGAGCCAGTCCGAACCCGAACCCGGCGTTACAGCCGCCGCTTCCTTTGCTCTCATTGTCAGGCTTGATAACGTTGATTCCTCCGAGGGCCACTAAGGGACTCGTCGAGTTTATCGTCACGTTTTCCTCGTCTATATTGAGCGTTCCGTTGGCGTGTACGGCCAGGCCTCTTACGCCTGTGGCTGAGACGGTGCCGCCTGTGAGGGTCACGTCGCCTTCGGCGAAGACGGCTAAGCCGTCAGAGCCGTTGGCTGATATAGCGCCGCTTGAGACCGTGACGTTCTTTAAGGTGAATATAGCCGTGGCGTTCGGGCCGTCGGCTGTGATAGTGCTTCCGCTGATTATTACGTCACCTTCTGACGTCACGGCGCTGCCAGCGCCTGAATTAGTGACACTTGACCCGGCGCCGAACTCTATTACGCCGCCTCCGGCGACTGTTATGGCGGGGAAGGGAGAGTTACAGGTGTAGGCGGCGTTCCAGTTTATTTTTATGGTTGGTTCAGGAGATGTGTCTAAGCGTAGCGTCGTTGAGACCGGGTCAGTCCGGCTTCCCGTGACCGTTATAACGACGCCTGACGCGGTAGCTGTGAGGTTGGTGTTTTCTGTTATGTAAATAGCCAATATCTCAGGGTAGCTTAGCGTCGTCACGGTGATGGTGAAGGACTGTGTGTAGTCGGTCGTAGGTGAGGCGCCGTTGGCTATGGTGGCTAATACCGTCACGGTGCCTGTCGCGGTGGTGTTCAGTTGTTGGCCGCTGATTGTCGCGCCTGTGGTGCCGGCGTCTGAGACGCTCCAGACGATAGCTTGATTTGTGGCGTCTGAGGGCTCGACTATGCCGTAGAGGTCTGAGGTTCCGACTTGGGCCAAGGTTTGTACGCTGGTGATGTTGGTGACGGGGATGAAGGTGGAGGGGTCGGGGGCTTTGTAGACGTCGACCGACACGGTGTAAGGCGCTGGCAGGAACGCGTAACCGGGGATTGGAGTCGGAGAGACCGTGACGCCGAAAGTCATAGTACCCTCCGTTCTTACTTCGTCAAGGTTAATCTCCCAGTGCGCGTTGCTCGCGTCCGCTGACAATGTCGATCCCAAGTCCGCCGACCCGGTATCAGATGTGAGTGTGATACTCGTTGGCAGTAGACTTGCTATTGTGCTGCCACCGAAATCGAAGCTGATAAGGGTGGAGGTCACAGCGCCCGCCGAGCCGTCGGCTGTGGCGTTGAGTCTCCCGATAACCGTTGGGTTGCCGGAAATCTCTGGCAGCCAGAGATAAGCTGTGCCAGTAGACGGTACGGTGAATGGGTAGTTGTAGTTAGAGGAGTCTCCCACAACAAGATCAAAGCTGCCGGTCGCTGTGCCGGTGGGCGGGAATGTGACAAGAGCCAAAGGGGTGTTTGAGCTATTTCTTGGAGTGTCGCTTATGCTCGCGGCCTCCACCGAGCCACCGGTGATGGTGACCGTGGCGGGAGCGCCGTAGACGCCGGAGCCGTTTATACCGGGGCCAATGCCGTAGACTGTGGGGGATGCGACCGTAGTCTTGACGATTGCTTGGTCGCTTATTGTGATAGTTCCGCCCGCGCCGCTGGTGCCGGGACCGACGCCGCCGCCGCCGCCGATACCCGCGCCGCCGCCGCCGTACGCGTTCACTGTGCCACCGATGATGGTGATAGTGCCGCCACTGCCGCCATAGCTGCCGCCGCCGATACCCGCACCTCCGCCGCTGCCGCTCACGGTCACTATGCCGCTGTTAATGGTGACAGCGCCTCCGTCTTCGCCTTGGTTGCCGCCGATACCAGCGCCGCCGCTGGAGCTGCACGTGGCGGTTAGGGAGCCCGCGCCGGAGATATTGAGCGTCGCGCCGAGCGGAACATGAATCCCGGCGTAGTTCGCAAAGCCCGTAAGAGAGTTGGTTCCAACCAATGTTAAATTGACAGTCGCGCCGGCGACGATATCGAAAGCGGTAGCGGTAGCTAAGCCACTCGTGACGTCGATGCTGGCGTTATTAAGTGAAATATTGTAAGTCCCTGGTTGGGTGACGATACTGCCGGTCATCGTCGTGCCTGTGATTATATAATCGCCGGGAGTAATAGTTTGCGGCGCTACAAGGGGCGTAACGTCAATCGTCGTTGCTCCCCAAGCAAGGGGCGCAAAAACCGCGCCGCACAGCGTGAATATTAAGAGGACTAAGCTAAAGTAAACGCGGGGGG
>BOCC01000205.1 GCA_026002715.1 Synergistales bacterium | reverse complement strand
CTTCTAAGCCAAGTCCATAATCTCAGCATTTTCATCCAACATCACTTGACAAAGCTCTTCGATTTTTTGCCGCGCATGCTCAACGGACTCTTTGAGCGTCGGAACTTTCAGGACCGGCAGAGGCGGCGCGGCGCTCAGCTTTTCGTCATGGCTCCACATAGGGACATCGTAGGCCTTGGCAAAAGCCTCAACCTTAGGCGCGTAAGGAACAACCAACAGCGGGACTTCAGCCATAGCCGACAATATAGCAAAATGCAGCCTCATTCCGGCGGCGCCATTCGCTCCCCGCCACACCCTCGCGGCGTCGTCAAGCGTCCTTACGCGCTCTATAGGCATAGGCGGCAAGATTCCGTTCTCTATTAACTTTGACATAATTTGTTCGTCCTCGTCGGCCAAGGCCACACCGCAGAGGTCGGCATCCCACAAAGCTATGCCGCGCAGAGATTCTTGCGTAGAGCTTGGACTTTTTATGGGTTTTCTTCCAAAATTTCTCCAAACGTTTTTCCAAGTTTTTTTATCGGCTTTTTTGCCGGCATTTTCTTCCGCGTTTTTTAAGGCGCTCAATGAAATAGCCAGCGCGAACTGCTCAGGCAAAGCCTTGTTTGCCGGACATGGGCGAATATTTACTAAAAAACGCGCCTTCGCGCTCTCGCTTTTCATCTTATCAAGCATATGGTCGGCCAACAAAAGCGTCATATCACAGCCAAGCTCAATTTTAGAATCCGTTTCAGGAAAATTATCGGGGTGAATTTTCAGGGCTTCACAGACGGCTAAAGAAGCCTTATCGCGCAAGTGAAGAACATGACAACTCCCCAGCGCGTCGCTCGCTATCGTGCGCCCGGTCCGCGTCGTCAACGGCCCTACGGACTGCCCAAGCGCCCAGATTTTGACTTTCCACCTGAGGGCCAATTTCACCAAGCCCCAATAATAAAAACAAGAGCGCACGCTGGTCGTGTCCTGAAAAAGTCCACCGCCGCCGAAAAGGAGCGTATCGCTATGCTTTATCGCGCGGCTCACCTGTATGAGGCTCCAGCGATTCACGGCTTCAATGCCGAAATTTCGCATCGAGTCCTCCGGGTCGTTTGAGAGAATAACTATGCGTTTCCGCTCAACGCCATGCCGCAAAAGAGCCTCAACAGAAGCTCTCGCTAAAAGCTCGTCCCCAAGATTTCCGAATCCATAATAGCCGGCAATCGCCACCTGATAACGCTTCATAGACGTACAGCCTCCCCTCACCCAACCCCATTCGGCACGGGGCGGGTTTTGTAGCTTAATTCGCAGCTTAATTCGCAGCTTAAATTGTACATTGCGAAAAGCCTATTGTAAATTATAGCGCGCTAAATTTGTTCAATCTATTTTGTGTCTTGACAAGTGAAGCAGTTTAGCTATACTCCCTTAATTAGGGATACATTAATGTATCCAATAATCGCGTTATCTTTTACAGCCTTTGTTCCGTGACGCGGAAGGGGGGTTTTATGATGTTGTCAGAACAGGAAAAGTTTTGTTTGTCTCATTTGGACACAGAAAAACTTCACGTCTATTTCAAAACAATAGCTTCTTTTTGCCGGCGCTCCAACGACAAAGGGGAGGGGGCCGCGCGGGCTTACATACGAACGGCGCTCGACGGTCTGAACATCTCGGTCTCCGAAAGCTCTTCCAAAGGGCTGCTCGCTTTCGGCGCTTCAGGGCGGATTGAAACTCCGTCTATGGGGTTTCAGGCTAAAGCCTGGAATTTTTCCGCGCCCGCTCAGCAAGCGTCTGTCTCCGGGGTCGCGAGGATCCTCAGCGGACAGGACTTTCCAAGTAGCGTCTTAGACTACCTGTCCGACGCCTGCGACGGGGAAAAAGACTTGGAGGGTTGCGTCGTACTCTCCTCTTTCGTGTCGCCTCAGGCCGTTTTGAACGCGCAGTCTCGCGGGGCCGTGGGTTTTGTTATCTGTTGGGAGAGGGGAGAGGAAGAGCAGATTCATCACAGCGGCCTCGCTATGTGGTGGGGGACGCCCATGCCGGAGGAGCGCGGCTGGTCGCCGGCCATCCCTGTATTGGCGGTAAATCATAGCGACGGGAAAACGCTTATGGACTTGGCGGAACGTGAAAAGCTCGTTCTTTCGCTTTCCTGCGAAAGCGCGCAAACCGTGGCGGATGTCGCGCTGGTAGAGGCCTCCGTTCCTTCAACGACCGGCGACCCTCATTTTCTCCTGATCGGCGCGCATCTTGACAGCAAGCATTTCGGCGCCACTGACAACGCCACGGGCGCGGCTATAGCGCTGTCTCTCGCCGAGGCGTTCAGCAAGCTGCCGCAAAGGAGATGGGGCGTCAGGATATGCTGGTGGTCGGGGCATGAGTTTGGCAGGTATACCGGTTCCTCCAATTATGCGCGCGACCGCTTTGAGGAGATGGACAGATACTGCGTCGCCTACTCGAACATCGACATGCCCGGCATGACAGGGGCCTCCGACTTCGGGAAAATCACGGCCGGCCCCGACCTTTTCGCTATAGCGCGGCAAACCGTGTCAGACCTCGCCGGCAAAAAAGGAAACGCTCCGGGCCGGGTGCGCGCGTGGGATCAATCCTTTCAAAACTTGGGAATATCTCCTTTTTTCATTTGGGCGTCCGCCCTGCCCCATGACAGCCCGCACAGGACGGGGAGCGGTATGATGCCCTGGTGGTGGCACACCGAGGCCGATACGGTCGAGTTTTGCGACCCCGAAGTCCTCAAGCTCGACGCGAAGATTTATATGACGGGGCTATGCCGCCTTTTGTCAGGCGACGGCACACCCGACGTTACCGCCTTGGGCAAAGCCGTCGCCGCGCGCCTCGGAGAATTGGAATCGCTGCTTCCCGAATCCCTCGACCCGACGCCTTTACCT
>BOCC01000204.1 GCA_026002715.1 Synergistales bacterium | reverse complement strand
GTACCTGCGGCCACGATTTTCCCTCCGCCGTCCCCGCCCTCCGGCCCTAAGTCTATGATATAGTCGGCGGACATGAGCACGTCCAAGTTGTGCTCTATAAAAATCACCGTGTTGTCATGGTTCACTATGCGATGGACTATCTCCAAGAGCTTTCGCACGTCGGTGTAAAAAAGCCCCGTGGTCGGCTCGTCCAAAAGGTACAGGGTCTGCCCGCCGAAACGCTTGGCGAGTTCTTTAGCGAGCTTCACCCTCTGGGCCTCGCCCCCGGAGAGCGTCAGCGCCGACTGCCCGAGGCGGATATATCCGAGGCCCGCGTCTTGGATGATACGCAGTTTCGATACAATTCTCGGAATGTCGGCGAAAAACTCCACCGCCTCGTCGACGGTCATAGCCAGCACGTCGGCTATAGATTTGCCCTTGAACTTCACGGACAGAGTCTCGCTGTTGTAGCGCGTCCCGCCGCAGACCTCGCAGTCCACGTAGACGTCCGGCAAAAACAGCATGGACACCTTGACGGACCCCGCGCCGCCGCAGGCCTCGCAGCGTCCGCCCTTGACGTTGAAGCTGAACCGCCCCGGCGCGTAGCCGCGAATCTTGGCCTCCGGCATCTCCGCGTAAAATTCGCGTATCAGGGAGAAAAGCCCGGTGTACGTGGCGGGGTTGGAGCGCGGCGTCCGCCCTATGGGGCTTTGGTCGACCAGCACGATGTTGTCGAAGTTCCCCCAATCCCTTATCTCCTTGTGCTTGCCTGGTCTCTCCCTGAAATCCCTGTCCATCAGACGCCTCATGCCCTTATAAAGCACGTCGTAGACAAAGCTGCTCTTGCCGCTGCCCGACACGCCCGTTATGCAGGTGAAGACGCCCTTGGGAAGAAACACGTTTATTTTTTTGAGGTTGTGATGCTCCGCTTCCTTTACGGTAAAAAAGCCCTTAGGCTCGCGGCGGATGATTTTTTTGCCGGCGTACTTCGTCTGCGCCGGCATTATGCCAGTGGTCTCGCCTCTGAGATACGGCCCGGTCAGGCCGTTTGTCGAGAGCACGTCCTCGTAAGTCCCGCTGAACGTCACCTCGCCGCCCCTCTCCCCGGCGGCGGGGCCTATTTCTATGAGGGAGTCGGCGGCCTTCATGGTGTCGCGGTCGTGCTCGACCACCACGACGGTGTTCCCGAGGTCTCTTATCGCCAGAAGCGTCTTCATGAGGCGCTCCGTGTCACGCGAGTGCAGGCCTATAGTCGGCTCGTCAAGCACATAGAGCACCCCGCTGAGCTTCGAGCCTATCTGCGTGGCAAGCCGTATTCTTTGGCTCTCCCCTCCCGAAAGGGTGTCGGCGCGCCGCGAGAGCGACAGATAGCCGACCCCCACGTCCACCAAAAAATCAAGCCGCTTGCCTATCTCAAGCGCCACCTGCCCGACCACCGAGCCGTGCCCCCTGCCCTTTGCGCTTCCGTCGCTGTCCGTCTCCGAGTCGAGCTCCAAATCTTTTACGACGCCCGCAAGCTCGTCTACCGGCATTTTCATCAAATCCCCGATTCCGTAGCCGCCGACTTTGACCGTCAAAGCCTCGGGGCGAAGGCGCAGACCCCCGCAGGACTCGCATATGTCCTCCACGCGGTAGCGCGACAACTCCTCGCTCACGTTCTCTGACTCGGTCTCGTTCCAGCGCTCGCTCAGCCAGTTCAGCAAACCCTCATAGCGCCCCATGTAGGGGTGAGAAGCGCCGTTCTCGGTGAACATCATTGGGATGCGGTCTTCCGTGCCCAAAAGTATAAAATCTTTGATTTCCTGCGGCAGTTCGCCGTACTTGCCTGACAGATCCCATTTATATTTTTCGGCGAACATCTCTATTTTACGCACAAAATAAGGCTTTGTCTTCCAAGGCAGCAAAGCGCCCCCGGCCAGCGCCCTGTCGGGGTCGACGGCCAACTCCTCGGAAAAATGCTCGTGGCTGCCAAGCCCCGCGCAGTCGGGACAAGCTCCGGCCGGGTTGTTGAACGAGAAAAGCCTCGGCTCTATCTCAGGCATGGCTATATCGCAGTCGGGACAGGCGTATTTTTCGGTCAATGTGCGCTCTTCCTCGTTTTCGGGCGCGATGAGGACGTAACCGCCGGACAGCGCCAAGGACGCCTCCACGGACTCCGTGACGCGGCTTCGCCTGTCCTCGGCGACCTTCAGGCGGTCTATGACCACCTCGATATTATGCCGCCTTTTTTTGTCGAGCTCTATATCCTCCTCGAGCCACAGCACAGCGCCGTCCACGCGGACGCGCGAGTAGCCCTTTTCGCGCGTCTGGGCGAAGAGGTTTTTGAACTCTCCCTTTTTGCCCTTCGCTATGGGCGACATTATCTCGACGCGCTTCTCGGCGTAGTTGGCGAAGATTATATTCACTATTTCGTCTATGGAGTGCCTGACGACGGGCTTGCCGCAGCTCGGGCAATAGGGGACGCCGACGCGCCCGTAGAGCAGGCGCAGATAATCGTAAATCTCAGTGACCGTCCCGACGATAGAGCGCGGGTTGTGCCCCGACCCCTTCTGCTCGATGGATATGGCGGGGGACAACCCCGATATGTCGTCCACGTCGGGCTTTTTTTGCACGCCGAGAAACTGCCGCGCGTAGACCGACAAAGACTCCACGTAGCGCCTCTGCCCCTCCGCGTAGAGCGTGTCGAAAGCCAAAGACGACTTGCCGGAGCCCGAAGGCCCCGTGATGACCACGAGTTTCCCCCGCGGAATGTCTACGTCCACGTTCTTGAGGTTGTGCTCCCGCGCGCCCCTGATTTTTATAAAACCGCGATTTTCATTTATAGTTTCTATAGTTTCCGTCAAAATAAAAGCTCCCGTCAAAATACGCGTAAAATAAAAGACAGCCTCTTTATAATAACAGGA
>BOCC01000203.1 GCA_026002715.1 Synergistales bacterium | reverse complement strand
GGGGGGGGGGGGGGGGGGGCGAAAAAGACCAATTCGGACAAAAGATTTCAACTGAGGGAAACTATAAGATAAATATAACAGCCAAACCCGGCGCGGCTCAGGTGCAGAAGAGCAATATTTACGAGGTTTTGAAAGAAGTTCCGGATTTTGACGCGAAACCTTTCATTGAGTGGCAGAGATCGCTCGGCGGAACTGGCCTTGATGTGGCTTGGTCTATGCGGCAAACATATGACGGGGGATATATAGTTGCCGGGTGGTCAGATTCTAATAACGGCGATGTGTCCGGAAATCATGGAAACGATGACTATTGGATAGTCAAGCTGAATACTAACGGAAGTATAGACTGGCAGAAGTCGCTCGGCGGAACCAGCTATGATTATGCACAGTCTATCCAACAGACATCTGACGGAGGATATATAGTTGCAGGATGGTCAGGTTCCAATGATGGCGATGTGTCGGGACATCACGGGGGAGTGGGCTACGACTACTGGATAGTCAAGCTGAAAGCTGACGGAAGCATAGACTGGCAGAAGTCGCTTGGCGGAACCGGCGGTGATGAAGCCATGTCTATCCAACAAACATCCGACGGGGGGTATATCGTTGCCGGGTACTCAGATTCCAATGACGGCGACGTGTCTGGAAATCATGGAGGCGATGACTACTGGATAGTCAAGCTGAATGCGAATGGTAGTATAGCTTGGCAGAAGTCGCTTGGCGGGACAAATGATGATGTGGCCAACTCTATCCAACAAACATCTGACGGGGGATACATAGTTGCAGGAGTCTCGGAATCCAATGACGATGATGTGTCCGTAAATCATGGGGTCCAAGACTACTGGATAGTCAAACTGAACGCGAACGGTAGTATAGCTTGGGAGAAATCGCTCGGCGGAACCGGCCTTGATGTGGCCAACTCTATCCAACAAACATCTGACGGGGGATATATAGTTGCAGGATGGTCAGGTTCCAATGATGGCGATGTGTCGGGACATCACGGGGGAGTGGGCTACGATTACTGGATAGTCAAGCTGAATGCGGATGGAAGTATAGCTTGGCAGAAGTCGCTTGGAGGAACTGGTAGTGATAATGCCTATTCTATCCAACAAATGTCTGACGGAGGATATATAGTTGCAGGATCCTCAGGTTCCAACGACGGTGACGTGTCTGCAAATCCTGGGAGCGGCTACTACTGGATAGTCAAACTGAACGCGAACGGCAGTATAGCTTGGGAGAAGTCGCTTGGCGGAACCGGCGGTGAAGTGCCCCAATCCATCCAACAAACATCCGACGGATACATAGTTGCCGGGTTCTCACAATCCAATGACGGCGACGTATCCGGAAATCATGGAGGCTTAGATTATTGGATAGTCAAACTGAAAGCCCCAATGAAGACGGTAGCCAAAACCCTCTCCGAAATGCCCGAATTCTACAACGCCAACGGCGTCTTCACCGTCCAAGACCCCCAGACTATCACCATCTATCAGGGCGACGGCAAAAACACATCCGTTACTCTCTACGCGGACGACACGATGTACAGCGTCGCCAATAAAATCAACGACGCCATAGCTTTCAGCCTCGGCCAGAGCGTCTATACGGATAACGCTACCAACTTCTGCACAATATCAGACGGAACACTCAACACGTCCGAAAGCATAGCGACAAAAGAGCCGGTCTATGATGATAAAGGCGATATCATCGGCTACAAACACTACTGCGCCACCATGCTCGTCCGCAGCGCCATACCCGGCGCGGGCGGCGAGCTATATTTTTCAGGCGACGAGGATTTATTGAACACCCTCGGCCTAAACACAATCCAACAATCAAGAGAAAGCGAGTTCACCGTAACAGTCTACGACGCTCACAGCGGCAAACTCGTCAACGAGACGCAAACCGTATCCGGCAACGTGATATACGGAGCCATTACCGATAATATAGACGTGAAGTTCAACCCCTTGGCCAATATAAACGTATCATGGAACGAGAATACCAAAAGCTACAACTTCTCCCAAATTTCAGAGCCCTACACGACTATAGTCCACATAGCGAACAACGAAACGGTGTTGCAGGTAGGAGCGAACGAACAGGAAGACCTGACGATACGCTTGGGCAATATGAGCGCGTCAGCTTTGGGGCTTGACGGTATCTTGGTTATCTCAAGAGAGCTCGCCGCCCGCGCCATAACGAGACTCGACGCCGCTATTACAAAAGTCTCAAAACAACGCGCGTTACTTGGCGCATACCAGAACAGGTTAGAACACACCGTAACCAACCTGACAACCGCCTCTACAAACACGACAGCCGCGGAAAGCCGTATCAGAGACGCGGATATGTCTAAAGAGATGCTGAACTTCACGAGACTACAGATTCTGATGCAATCCGGTACGTCTATGCTCGCTCAGGCTAATCAGCTTCCGCAAACCGTCATCGGCCTCATCCGAGGATAACTGCAAAGGATTCAGAGAGACGCCGTTATAGAGACGCCGTTATAGGGATAACAATATTTATGAACATGGCTATAGAAGATGACCAATGAAGAAAAAGAAGCCAAAATAGCGGCAACTGAGCTTTTGTCGGCTACGCGTCCGCTGATGGGCGCCGTGCCGCCCGTGAACTTAGGCGTCATATGCAGAGCGTTGGGTATAGAGGTCTACACGATGCCCTGTTCGTCTTTTGGGGCCGTATTTTCGCGCGCGCCCACTTTATTCATATTGGCGAACTCAAACTTGAAACCGGGGCGGTTTCGTTTCTCAGTCGCTCACGAGCTTGGACATTTCAAGCTATGTCATCCCTCGTCATTAATACTGGCCGACGGGAAGCGCGTCCAAGGAGACGCGCGCTTAGAGCGTCAGGCCGATATATTCGCCTCAGAGCTGCTTCTGCCAGAGGCGCTTC
>BOCC01000202.1 GCA_026002715.1 Synergistales bacterium | reverse complement strand
CCGCTTCACGTCGGCGCCGGGCGCGGTGTAGGATATATAGACCTTCCCATCGTCAGAGAAAAGGTGACGAATTGGCCCTACGTGCCGGGAAGCGCCGTCAAAGGCGTCATCGCCGACCGTAGGAACGCCACAGAGAAAAACAGAAAAGAAAATAGGGCTCTTGCCGCCGCCTTTGGGGTCATTGACAAAGACGCAGGCGACAACGCCGGGTCGATTGTTTTCAGCGACGCTTCCATAGTGTGTCTGCCCGTTCGCAGCTTTTACGGTACCTTTGCGTGGATTACGGCGCCATTGGTTTTGAGTCGGCTTCGCGGTCGCGGCATAGAACAGCCTCCCGTTCCTAAGGACACTCAGACTATAATCACCGCTGAGGGCGATAGCGCTATTTCGCAAAACGGTAAAATATACCTCGAAGATATCGACCTCGACGAACAAGCCAACGCGCAGCTCAAGCCGTGGCGCGACCTCATAGCCGAGCAAGTGTTTGCCGGGAACGATGAGTGGCAGAAGGTTTTCAAGTCCCGTTTTGCCCTCGTTAGCGACGACATCTTCACCTTCCTCTGCGAGACCGGCACCGAGGTCAACGCCAGAATTCGCATTAACGACGAGACCAAGATAGTGGCAAAGGGCGCTCTGTGGTACGAAGAATCTCTGCCTATCGACACGATCCTGTCCGGCGTGGTATGGTGTGACAAAGTCTACGGCGGAGGCGTGAAGCCGGAGGCCTTGATGAAAGAGTTCTGCGAAACTCCCTACGACTTGCAAATCGGCGGGAAAGCCACTACCGGCAAAGGCCGCGTACGTTGCGTTTTCTCGTGAGGTTGGCGCGATGAAGACGTATGATCAGAAAATGGCCGAACAGGCCTTCAAGTGCGTGAACTCGGCAAACAAAAGGGACAAGGTTGAGGAATATCGCAGTTTTGCTCTCTCGTTTCCGTCGCTTGTGCACTCCTGCGGACTCGTCCAGGCCGTGGCTTTTGCCGAGATAAAAAACGGGGACTACTTGAAAGATCTCGTTGCGGTTCTCAATGAAGTCGAGGGAGGAACCGACCTTGCCAGCAAGAGCCGTGAGGCTCAGGTTGTGGACTATATGCGCATCTCGCGCCACGCTCTTTCCGCCGCGTCATGGCTGAAACGCTACGTGCAGGCCATCATCGGAGACAAAAAGGAGGGGGACTGATGTCCAGCTGCCGTAAAGACCTTCAACCTCTAACTCTGTCCTCCGGAAGCAACGCCGGCCTGCTTTTGGCTCGCTATCTCAAAGAGCAGAAAGCAGAGGGTGACAGCGCCGGGATACAAGCGCGCGAGGAGCTTTTAACGGCGGCCGCTTCTATAGTCGGCAAAGCTGGGGATTTTTATAAAGCGGCTTTTGAGCAGCGCGGTAAAATCCTTGGAGGGTTACCGAAGACTTTTCATGTCGAAGGCAGAATGATTATCGGTCTCGGGGCAAGCAATGTATTAGAGACGGGATTGACGTTAAACCACCTTTACGGAACGCCTATCATCCCAGGCAGCGCCCTCAAGGGATTGGCCGCGCATTACTGTTCATCTGTATGGGGGGTTTCTGAACCGGGATTCAGGGGGCCGTCCGGAGGATATTATAAATTTATATTCGGCTCCACAGAGGAAGAGGGCTTCCTGACCTTTCACGACGCGTGGATTACGCCTGAGCTTCGTTGACAAAATACCTCTGCGCGAACTGCGCCACACCCTCGCGCTTGATTTGCTGTGAAGTATAGCCGTTGCCTGACGTATCGACTCCGGCCTGTATCAACTCCGCCGCAATATCTCTGTCGGTAGTCTCGCTGAAAGCGTGGTCGAACACGTCGTCAAGGTGATGCCCTACCTCGTGCGCTTCAACGGTTATATCACCCGCAAACTTTGTACGCGTCACGTCGTCTTTGTTGTTGTACTGACCGAGAGCGCGTCCTTTTACTTTGCCTTTGCGCCAAGGCGTTATAGCGTCCACAAGCTCTTTTATATTGAGTATCGTGGTGCGCGGAACGATTTCACTGCCCTTGCGTATAGGTAGGTCAGGGTCAGAATTGCGGCGCGTGGTGGTTGTGAGGGCGTCGAGGTTGTTGTTGTTGACGGTAGAAATCGAGGGCTTTGTTTTTCCTCTGTCATCCGGCATAAAATCAATAACCTCTCCGCCCTCCGCAGGGTTCGATACCCACCATTCAGCCGTTTGGCTTTCTAATAACTTTGTTTTAGGCTCGCTCGCGACAATTATATTTCCATGAATTTCTACATGACCAAAATACTTGCTTACCTCCGGCACGTAGGCGCGTGTGGGTAACGCGTTTTGGTATCCGGCCTTTGTTTCGCCAGCTTTGGGAGCGGTATAAATCTGGAAGTATGCTTTGCCATCAGGCGAAAGAGCCTTTGCCGCTTGTAAAATGACATTAGCTCGAGAATCGGGTTCCGCGATGACATTCAGGACGTTCGCAACAGTAACCGTTTCATATCTCTTCCCGTCAACTACGCTTTGAATCGCGGCTTTATTTACTTCAGAATCCCTATTGAACGGGTCAAACGGCACGTTGGTGACTCCATACTTGGAAAGTTCTTCTGAGGCAAAATTTGTTTTTCCCGCTCCTATATCAAAATTACTGCCGCCCTCACGCAATTCTTTCACAAAAAAATTGTTTTTGTATACAGTTGGGCGATTATTCGGCAGGCTTGTTTTCGCGCTCGTATGTCGCTGACCTATCGGCATAAAATCAACATTCGGATTCACCCACTCGCCGTTTTCCTTGACGTATGTGATGCCGTCTTCGGTCATGGTTTCAGGCGCGGCCTTTGCTTTCGCCTTACGCGGTTTTTGGTTCACATATCCGGCAGAGTCCCAAAACTTACCGCGTTTTATGTAACGCTCGCCATCAAAGACAAGTTCTGTCTTTTCAGCTTTTTCAGCTTCGTCTATCGCG
>BOCC01000201.1 GCA_026002715.1 Synergistales bacterium | reverse complement strand
TATAGAAAAATACGATGTTATAGACGAGAGACGGGATGGAAACATCTGGCGTATTGGCCTCAAGGCTTGGGTTCGGCGGGAGAATCTTTTGAAGGGCTTGCTGCAAAAAGACCCCGACAAGTCCGTCATAGATGGGGCGGGATTGCTCACAGCCGCGCTCACCAATGAGCAGCGCGTAAAAGAGGCGGCGGAGATTTTAACGGATATTCTGACGTCTCTGTCATACGAAAATTACGTTCACGCCGCGGTGGGAGCCGAGGGGATAAACGCGCGAAGCGGCGAGCTGACCCTGAACGTGCGTTTCACTTTTGATAAAGATCGCTATTTCACGCAAATGGTTCCGCAAATCGCTTCTATTCTGGACTACGTAGCGGAGGCGAAGCAAAAAGACACGCCGTTTCTGTTGAGCCGCGCGAGCGACGGCGATACCGTTGTGGTTACACCCCCTACTGAGTTTGATTCGCTTTCCTCGTATATGGCCCCGATGGAGATAAAGAAGGAAAACCGCTACATCGACCTGCCGGGGGTCAGCGGCTTCGCCAATATTTACCTGTTGAAGAAGAACTACTATTTTGACTGCTATCGCGTTCCAGCCGAGGCGTTTGCCGCGGTGACGGAAAGCCTTTTGCTCAAGGGAGGGCAGAACCGCCTGACCGGGAAGATGTTCGACGAGGCCGAGCTGAAAATTGCCTTCAAAAGCAAAAACGGCCAGCTCATCCGCGAGCACAAAGAGCCGCTGCAGCTCTACAACGTCATGCTGTTCACAAACCTCGACGCCCTGAAACGCTCGCCCTGGTCTGTCGGAAAGCCCGAGCAGTACAACGAGCAGCGCCACGCGCTTTTCATATTGCCGCGCCTCGGGACGATAGCCGGCAACGTCGCAAACGCCACGGATTATCTATTGATAGAAGAGGACGCCGCATCTATTTCCGTGAAAATGTCACAAAAAGACATCAAGTTAGTGGAGAACGCGGAGTGCGGGATTGAGATGAAGCGGTGAGGAAAGTGAGGGAATTGAAACCCGCCATCGACGCCAAGGCGAAATTGGGCGGGAAGAAGAAATAATTTTTTCGTAGGGGCGCGATTTATAGCGCCCCTACCTTAGCGCGTCGGGTTTTTTGCCACATTCACTCCGGCATAGGGCTAAGAGGAATATCTACCACGGCCAACGTTTTGCCGAGAGACCGCAGAATTTTCAGCACAGTACCAAGTTGCGGGTCTGTATTGCCGTTTTCAATCCTGGCTATCATTGGTTGACGAACTCCACTCAATTCTTCCAAAGCTCGCTGGGTGAGATTTTCTTCTTGACGAGCTTTCAGTATTTCACCGACAATTTTGACCTTCAAATCAATTTCGTCCCAATCATCCGGCGACAGAGCGGTCATATCTTTTTTAAGCTCATCCCATGTCGTTCTTTTGTTGTTCATTTTCAGCGCTCCTTTCGAGAAAATCATTCATATTCCGTTTTGCTTGTTCTATCTTTATCTTCATAGAACTCGATCTTATACATTCATAACACTCCTTTACAATTTAGGGTACGTTTAGAGTATAACTGATTAGTTATCAAACGTCAAACGGCAGATACAAACAGGCGTTCGACACCTTCTCCAAGCTCGCCGAAGACTACAACTGCAACTACCTCTCGGCCTACTGGGTGGGAGCGAGCGCCGTTCGCCCCTGTTTATAATTTCAAGGCTGGAGAGTAATGAGGGTTCTTTGTATGACAATAGTTACCGTTACCACTCGAAGTTATCGCCTAAATAGAATTTTCTGGCCAATGGGTCTTCCATGACGTCTTCCGGCTTGCCGTTCAGGATAATGCGGCCGTCGTGAATAAGGTAGGTTCTGTCTGTTATAGAAAGGGTTTCTCTGACGTTGTGGTCTGTTATGAGGACGCCGAAGTTCTGCGCCCGTAAGTTTTGAATCATGTCCTGAATATCGGCGACGGCTATCGGGTCTATGCCGCTGAAGGGCTCGTCCAGCAAGATGAAGTCCGGCGTCATAGGCATTGCGCGGGCTATCTCCACACGCCGTTTCTCCCCGCCCGAGAGCGCGCTGCCCTTGGTGTCCGCCAAGCGCGACACGCCGAACTGACGCATGAGGCTTTTGAGAGATTGGGGCGCGCGTCTATCCATCTCCTGATAGACTAATTCCAGATTCTCGCGTACGGTGAGACTGCGAAAAACGGAGGTCTCCTGCGGCAGGTATCCTATGCCAAGGCGCGAACGCTTATAGACGGGCAAGTCCGTGACGTCCCTGTCCCCTATGAAAACAGAGCCGGCGTCGGGGCGCACAAGACCGACAATCATATAAAACGACGTTGTCTTTCCGGCGCCGTTCGGTCCCAGCAAGCCCACGACCTCGCCCTGTTTTACCTCTATATCCACGCTGTCGACTATAAGCCTGTCTTTATAGCTTTTGCGAAGCCCGACGGCGGAGAGTTTTTTTGGGTTGTTTGTTTCGCTCACGGATTTTTCTTTCTTTTCTTGTCTTGGTTCATTTTTTCCTGATTCATATCAATGGTGATTCGCGCGCGTCCCGCCGCGTCGCCGCCGGTTTCGTCTCTTTTATCGCCGATAGCCTCTATGCGGTTGGTCGCCGGGAAATATACCACGGAGTGAGAGTCGAGAGTCCGCCCTTTTTGTACGGCCTTCACGCCCCCCGTAAGCACAACGCTGCCCCGGAGAGCGGAGTAATACGCCGCGTCGCTTTTTACGTCGACCATCTCGCCTTCGTTGTTTGGGCGTCCTTTCAGCCAGACTTTTTTCTCAGCCGTAAGCTCTTCCAGCACGCCGTCCGCCAATTTGCCGTGGGCGTCAACCGCTCCAAACGCCACGCTTGTCACGTAGTCCTCGAGACGTCGCACGTTTTTGGCCGAAAAGTCCGCACCCTTCATATAAAATTTGTCCGCGTCGACATATATTCGCCCGACTTGCCCTTTTACGTTATTTTCAACTATATAGGTCGGAGACTGCGCGAAATAAAGCGCCAATTTGCCGGCCG
>BOCC01000200.1 GCA_026002715.1 Synergistales bacterium | reverse complement strand
AATGACAATCAAAGCGGCGTCGAAGCGCCTGAGAATTACGGACGACAGTTTATGGCGGTTGCTAAAAAAAGCGGTAACGGAAGCGTTGTCGAAATTGGATTTGTCAGGTATACGCCAAATAGCGTTATACTCAAGTGCTGAATAATTTGCCAGAATCCAAAGAGATAAGTTCTGCCGCCTAATTGACTGTCTGGTAAATTTGAAGGCAAATGAGTATGTACGGAGTCCGGGCGCGAGGCGCGGCGCTGGTCTGAAGCGCCCGTGATACAGAGATTCACGGCTGACCCTTACAAGAACAATGGAGAATAAGCGAAGGAGGATGGACAATATAGACAGACAGGCGGCGAGTATAGCGCGGCGGGCGGTGGAGGGGTTATTATAAGTAGAAAAATATTGCCGACTCCTCCCCTACGGAGTAGAATAGGCACGGAGGTGAGGAGAATGGTGGATGTCAAGGCATTGGCAAGGTATCTCCTAAGGCTGAATAGCGAGCAGTACGCGGAGCTCGGTACGGAAGAACCGAGTACGGATATTTCACCCATGAAACTTCAAAAACTTCTTTATTATTGCCAGGGTTACGCGCTTGCTATACTGGATGAGCCTCTTTTCAGGGATTCTATCGAGGCGTGGGGTTACGGCCCCGTCATTGATTCCGTTTATCAGGAATACAAGAAGTATAAAGGTGAATACATCCCCGTTCCGTGTCCTTCTTCAGAGGAACGGATCGGCGAGACCGCTGAAAAGATAGCGCGGCTTGTCATGTACGATAAAGGCAGATATTCGCCCCTCACGCTGTCTAATATGACGCATCAGGAAGCGCCGTGGAAAGGAGTATTTGTTCCAAGAGAGAATAGGTGTCTTTCTTTAGATACCATGCGTGAGTTTTTTTCTTCCCTGTTTGTTCAGAAATCTGAAGAACAGGAATTGAAGGCTTTCCGCTCTCAGGGCTCGGACCCTACGCGCCAGGAATGGAACGACATAGCTCATGCTCCATAAACAGGGAGATATTTTGAGAGCCGCATACCCAGGGCCTATAGACGGGACGCCTAAAATGCGTCCCGTATTATTTTGGCAGACGCACCCGACAGATACAGGAAGACTTCTTGTGAGCTATATCACACGCACCAAAAGCAGCGATAACCAATGGGAGCGGATATTGTATCCCGGCGCGCACAGCGGAATAACAGATGAATGCGTTGTAAAACTGAACGAGACCCGATACGTCAGCGAAAACATTGTTTTTAAGAAATTGGGAGCCTTGGATCTGACGGAACTGCAAGCAGTAAAAGATTTAATGGCAAAATACGCGCGGTTCAAAAAAGAACAGTCAGCAGAGGACTTTTATGAAGACCCGCTTGACGTGTTTCGATAATTTTAGAGACCTCCGCAAGGGGGTCTTTTTGGTTTCGACCATCTTGACACTTGATTTATTCCCAGGCAATACGAACGACTGCTCCACGCTGATTCCGTTACTCGCAAAGATAAAGAGAGAATACGACATCGGACGCGTCATAGTTGTCGCCGACAAGGGTATGAACACAGGAATGAATGTAGCATTCAACCTGATAAAGAAAGACGGATACGTGTACTCTCAGACAGTGCGAGGCGGACATAAAGAGCTAAAGGATTATGTTTTAGACAATAGCGATTACAGATAAATCAGTGATAACTACAAGATAAAGTCGAGACTGTATCCAAGAGAAATCACTGTAAAAGACGTGAATGGCAAGAACAAAAAAGTCAGAGTAGATGAGAAGCAAGTAGTGTTTTACAGTAAAGACTACGACAAGAAGGCCAAAGCTGAAAGAGAGCCGGCACTAACGAAGGCTCGTGAGTTGGTGAACAACCCGAGCAGATACAACAGAGCGACGTCTTACGGCGCGGCCAAATACGTCAAGAATCTCCAGTACGACAAAAAAACCGGAGAGATTGTCATAACAGAACAAAAACCGATATTCGGTAACGCTTCATGTTCTGTATTGGAAGAAAACTGGTACGTTTTAGACTATGCCGATGAAATATAGTCATAGTCTTGGAGTTTATGTCCCCGGCTAATTTTCTTCCTCGCAAACAGGGCATTTCCAGCTCTTAAACCAAGTGCCGCACTCCCAGCACTTGCGATACCCAAGCGATACCGGCTCTGCCTTTTTGTCGTTTTCGCGAAGCCAGTTAAAAGCTTCGCCCCATGTAGTAACAGAAAATTCTGCAAATTCGTTTGCTCCGAGGTCGGAGGCGTAGCTCGTGGAAGATATTCGGATTTGACCGTCTTCCATTTCCCTCGCGGCAGCAGAGTGGAGCAAAAGCGCTCCGATGGAGGCGATAGGCCCGCGCCCAAAAGTGAGAAACTCGTTCTCCATCGCGTCGACTATTTTTTCTTCTTCTGCCGCTCGCTCATCGGTATTTTTGGCTTCCTTCGCCGCTTCTTCTTTTTGTATACGCTTTTCTGTATATTCTTATTCCCACAGTCAATGCGAAAGAACCTCGCCGTCTATCTCATATTCCCTGTCATATTTTCTGCGATTGTTGATGTTCTATGCTGTATTGGCAAATATTTTTTGCGGAGTATATACGGAGTATGAGTATAAAAAAAGGACTCAGAAGAAATCTCCTGAGTCCTTGCTATTACTTGGTGGGTGATAGAGGAATTGAACCTCTGGCCTCTTCCGTGTCAAGGAAGCGTTCTACCTCTGAACTAATCACCCAAGCTTTTACCCAAAATCTTTATTTAACGAGTAATGATTATACCGAAGAGTTTTTTTTTGTCAACTGTCCGTGTTGACCCCAAATCCGCAGCTAAAAACACATAACACCCCTCTGGACTGTTCGTTGAACAGGGTTTAAGCTATGTTCATGACAACAAAAGCTTTCACCAAAGGGGTGCATATTAATTATGATATAGTCAATTAACTTAAGTATGCATAAATAGCATCGACCAATGTTCTGAAATTCCGAACCAAATCTTTCAACGCCCTTTTCATATTCGCCCAAAGCTTCTCAATGGGATTCAAGTCCGGTGAGTAT
>BOCC01000199.1 GCA_026002715.1 Synergistales bacterium | reverse complement strand
CAAGGATTTGTTTCATTTTTTCACCCCGGGAATTTTTACTGTCGTTATATAAACCAACTACTACGGCGGCGCATAATAAAATTTGCCGCCTAAAATATATTATACACTATCTCGAGGTTCCTCAAACGAATACAGCGCCGCGCCGAGTCTATAGGAAATGTTTCTTACTCTGTGTGCATCGAGAGGTGTAAGCACGGTTGGGAGCTGTCCTCATGGCGCGTGTGGCGTTCAGTATCGCGATAACCGTCACGCCCACATCACCGAACACCGCCGCCCACATTGTGGCGATGCCTACCGCGCCCAACGTGAGGATTATCGCCTTGACGCTCAGCGCGAAGATGATATTTTGCCACACGATATTGTGCGTCTTTTTGGCAATACGGATTGCCGTTACAATTTTAGACGGCTCGTCTGTCATCAAAACCACATCGGCGGATTCTATCGCCGCGTCGGAGCCAAGCGCGCCCATTGCGATACCGACGTCGCTCCGTGCAAGCACCGGCGCGTCGTTAATGCCGTCGCCCACAAAAATCAGCTTGCCATTGGTGGTTTTATTCTTCTCGATTGTCTCTATCCGCTCCACTTTTTGCGCCGGCAGCAGTTCAGCGTAAACGGCGTCAAGCCCCAGTTCCCGCGCGGTTTTTTCGCCCGCGGCTAAGCTATCTCCGGTCAGCATGGCGATATGCCTGACTCCGGCGGTTTTTAGGTCCTTAATCGCTCTTGCGCTGTCCGGTTTCACCTCGTCGGAGATTATGATATACCCCGCGTATGCCCCACCAACGGCTAAGTACACAACCGTGCCTAAAGCGTCGGTCTTTTCGTAGGAAATATTCTCGGCGTCTAACAACTTGTTGTTTCCGGCCAGCACGGTTTTTCCGTCAAGGCGGATACGGATGCCCTGCCCGGCAATTTCCTCATATTCTGAAATTTTTTGAGAGTCAACCTCTTGCCCGTAGGCCTTCCGTATAGATACGGCAATCGGATGGCTTGAATTGCTTTCGGCGTGGGCGGCGAAAGAAAGCAGCTCTTCCCGCGTCCATCCGTTTGCGCTTGCCGTTTGCGTCACTCTGAAAACACCTTTTGTCAAAGTTCCGGTTTTATCGAACACAACGGTATCAACGTTGTTGAGGGCCTCTAAGTAGTTGCTCCCCTTTACCAGAATGCCGTTTTTGGACGCGCCGCCAATACCGCCGAAAAAGCTGAGTGGAATGGATATAACCAACGCGCAGGGGCAGGACACGACAAGAAAAACCAACGCGCGGTTGATCCAGTCGGCAAACCGAGCTCCGCTGATGGCCAGGGGAGGAACAATAGCCAGCGCGAGAGCCGCGAACACCACGAAAGGCGTGTAATATTTCGCGAACTTTGTGATGAAATTTTCTGTGACCGATTTTTTATTGCCGGCGTTTTGCACCAAGTCCAATATCTTTGAAACGGTGGATTCTCCGAACTCCTTTGATACCTTGATGGTCAACAATCCGCTTTTATTGATAGAACCGGATAAAATCTCGCTGCCCGGTTCAACGTCACGCGGCATAGCCTCGCCTGTCAGCGCGGACGTGTCTAAAGCGGAGTGTCCGTCGACGACGATACCGTCAAGCGGCACTTTTTCACCGGGTCTGACGACGATAAAATCCCCGACGCCGACTTCCTCCGGTGCCACCCTTTGCACTTCGTTTCCGATTTTCAGACTTGCGAAATCGGGACGAATGTCTAAAAGGGCGGTTATTGACTTGCGGGAGCGATTGACGGCCGCGTCTTGGAAGGCTTCGCCTATCTGATAAAAGAGCATGACGGCCACGCCTTCGGGGTATTCGCCGATCGCAAACGCTCCGACGGTCGCTAAGGCCATCAGAAAATTTTCGTCAAACACCTGCCCTTTGGAGATGTTTTTGAGCGCCCGAAACACGACCTCGCCGCCTACCAAGAAGTAGCTGACGAGGAACAAGGCAAGGCTCGCGGGAGGCGCGAAGTCAAAAATCATTGCGGTCGCGAAGACAGCCGCTCCGGCGAACAGGCCTGCGCGATCCAGCCATCCTCTCGTATTTGATCCCTCAGATTCCGGCGATTCCTGTTTTGCGGATGTCCGTTTACCGGCAAGTGAAACCTGAACGTCCGGTTCAACGTCAACAACGACTTTAGACACTTGCTCGACGATGTCCGGCAGTTTTATTTCGTCCGAAGCCTCGATAGACAGCTTCTGTGAAACAAAGTCGACGACGGCCGACTTAATGCCCTCGATCCGGCTGACTTGTTTTTCAATCTTTTGGGCGCAAACCGGGCAGCAGAGGCCACCTAACACAAATTCTCTCTTAGTTGTCATGATTCGTATCTCTCCTTAATAGATATAATTTTGTTTAGTTGAATAATTGACCACTTATTCAACTGATAACGTAAAAAATAAAATAAGCGAAAAACGATGTTCAGCTTTCGCAAACATGCGACAAACCCTGTGCGAAAATATTGCCGACGTGGTCGTCGTCAAGGGAATAGTAAACAACCTTTCCGTCTTTGCGATATTTCACCAATCTCGTCTGTCGGAGCGCCCTTAACTGGTGGGATATAGCCGATTTTGTCATGCCCAACAACACCGCGATATCGCAGACGCACATTTCGGAGCGCTGCAGGGCGCATAGTATTTTCACGCGGGTGGAGTCTCCAAACACCTTGAACATATCGGCCAAATTCAACAACGCTTCTTCATCCGGCATATGTTCCCGCACATCGGCGACAACTTCCTCGTGAATGGTATTGCAGTCACATCTGTCAAAGTCAGCGGCATAAGCGCGCACAATATAACCCCCCTAATAATTGAATGATTGAACAGTTGAGTATTCAATCAACTATGTTATACACTATGAGGAATAGTTTGTCAACCAAAATCAATTTTTTGAGTTTCCCCATTTATAAAACTTGAGAGTTCAAAGTTCTTAACGCAGGAGGTAAGAAACACACAGCCCTCAAATTGATTTTGGTATAATCCTTTGGTTAGACACAACTCAAACTAAAGGAGGCTACCATCAACAGAGGGCCTGAA
>BOCC01000198.1 GCA_026002715.1 Synergistales bacterium | reverse complement strand
CGGGTAAAAGAAAGAGAGAAAGCCTGGGCTGAAGTATCGATGTCTGGCTTTCAAGAACAAGTGGAACCAATACGAAAACGAATCAAAGCGTTGCTTGAAGAAGGAGCGAGTCGTGGCGTACCGACAAATAATCTGCCCTTTTCAAGACAGATTATTTTATCGATTTTCTGTTAAAAACAATCCCAAAATCATTCGAGATAGTACGGAATGGCAGACGCGCCAGAATTAGGGCCGCGCTACCAAAAAAGAAAAAATTGGTGCGAAAGAGGGGACTCGAACCCCTATGCCTTGCGGCACCGGATCCTAAGTCCGGCGCGTCTGCCAGTTCCGCCACTCTCGCTTTTTGTTTTTTTATGTGTTCCAGTTATACATCCAAGTTCTTGACGGCGTGAGCCTGAGATGTTATAAAATCACGCCTCGGCTCTACCTTATCACCCATCAGAATGTCAAAATACTCGTCAGCCAAAACGTCGTCGTCAAGCTCAACGCGCTTCAAAACACGCCGCTCCGGATCCATGGTAGTCTCCCAAAGCTGAGCGGGGTTCATCTCGCCTAAGCCCTTGTAACGCTGAATATGCACGTTCCCTTTGCTCTTTGTCCCGATTCCCGCGTTGACCTGAGGCGCGCCATCATCCGCAGCTTCGACGGTCTCCGAAGGCTCAACTTCGACATCCGCGAAGCCCCTCAGTTCCTTTTCGGTATAGCAATAATTTACCCTTTTGCCCTTTTGTACGCGGTAGAGCGGCGGCTGAGCGAGATAAAGGTATCCCGAACTTATCAGCTCCGGCATATGGCGGTAGAAGAACGTCAAAAGCAACGTGCTGATATGAGCCCCGTCCACGTCAGCATCCGTCATTATGATTATTTTGTGGTAGCGGAGCTTCTGCGCGTCAAACTCGTTGCCTATTCCGCAGCCCAACGCCTGTATTATAGTACGAATTTCGTTGTTGCCAAGCATTTTATCGAGCCGCGCCTTCTCAACGTTCAGTATCTTGCCGCGAAGGGCGAGTATGGCCTGAAATGTACGGTCGCGCCCCTGCTTGGCACTGCCGCCCGCGCTGTCTCCCTCGACTATATAAAGCTCGGTGTTCTCAGGCGTGCGGGATGAGCAGTCCGCTAATTTACCGGGTAAGCTCATGCCCGTCATGGCGCCTTTTCGAACGAGCTCGCGCGCGCGTTTGGCCGCGTCGCGCGCTTGGCGCGCGCGTATGGCCTTTTCCACAATGGGCCTCACCGCGTCGGGGTTATCCTCGAACCAAGCCAAAAGCCCCTCGTAGACAAATGAGTCCACTATGCCCTTGACCTCGCTGTTGCCGAGCTTGGTCTTGGTCTGTCCCTCGAACTGCGGATTGGCGAGCTTGACGGATATGACGCAGGTAAGCCCTTCTTTGAGGTCGTCGCCCGATAGGTTTTCGTCTTTTTCCTTCAGGACTTTGCTGGTTCGCGCAACTTCGTTTACCGCCCTTGTCATGGCGGTGCGAAGCCCGGATACGTGGGTGCCGCCTTCTATAGTATGGATGAGGTTGGCAAACGAGAAAACGCGCTCAAGATACGTGTCGTTATACTGAAAGCCCACGTCCACGCCCACGCCGTCGCGCTCGCCGCTCAAGACAGTGGGCTGAGTGTAAAGCGCCGCTTTGCCCCTGTCGAGATACTCCACAAAGGCTCTTATGCCGCCGTCAAAGCGATAGTCCTTCTTTTCGCCGTTCCTCTCGTCCTCTATGGCTATGTGGAGCCCGGGGGTCAAGAACGCTATCTCGCGAAAGCGGCTTTTGAGTGTGTCCAAAGAGTGGACGACGTCCTCAAAAATCGTCGCGTCCGGCATGTAATGAATGCGCGTGCCGCGCCAATCAGCCGGAACGGGCTCGGAAAGCTCCGTAACTGGGATACCGCGTTCAAATCGCTGACGTCTTTCAACGCCGTCGCGCGCTATGGTTATCTCAAGCCACTCGGCAAGCGCATTGACTACCGACACGCCCACACCGTGAAGTCCGCCCGAGACTTTGTACGCCCCCCCACCGAACTTGCCGCCGGCGTGAAGGATAGTCAGGACGACTTCACTGGTCGGGCGTCCGTTGTATGGGTGCGGGTCTGTTGGTATGCCGCGCCCGTTGTCCCGCACGGATATACTTTCGTCTTTATGGACAACGACATCAATGCGATCGCAGAAACCGCCGATAGCCTCATCGACGGCGTTGTCCACAACTTCGTAGACAAGGTGGTGCAGTCCCCGCGCGCCCGTGTCGCCTATGTACATGCCCGGGCGTTTGCGAACGGCCTCGAGCCCCTCTAAGACCTGTATGCTTCCCGCGCCATACTCAGCTGCGGCCTGCGGCGCTTCGTTCAAGTTTATGTTTTCGTTTGTGCTTTCGCTCATATTTATCCATGTTCCTCCCGTTTGCCCGTTAAAACCCTATTATTATACAATATCTTCTTAGTCAAATTTCAAATCAAACTCCTTCGCCAGCGTCTCCACAGCGTTGTCCGCCTGCGACTCATCGACGAGAACCGATATATTTATGTCAGATGTCGATATGTCGAGCATCTTTATATTCGCGCTCCGCAAGGCTGAGAACGCGCGTGACGCCACGCCCTTGGTGGCGTTCATCCCGTCGCCGACGGCGGACACCTTGGCCACGGGCGTTCCCTTGTCTATCTCCCAGCCCGTCTTTCCGCGTTCAAACTCATTCATGCAAGAGACTACGGCTTCTACCACGGCGTGTGCTGCGGCGTCTATCGTTGTGAACGACAAATAGGACAGCCCCTCGTCCGTGACCGTAGAGATCATGTCGATGTTTATGTCGGCCCCGGCCAAGGCCTGAAATATGACCGCCAAGGCGTTTCCGTCCTCCGGTATGCGCCTCACGACAAATTTTATCTGGTTACGCGCGACCGTAACACCGGTCACTACCGGGCTTTCTAACCATTCGGGCAACTCTTTAACCACGTAAGTACCCCTCTCTTCCGAAAATGTAGACGCGCAATAAAGCGCCGCAGGCCGCAGCTGAGTATGGCGCGGGAAGCATACAGGTCTTAGAGGGGCTCGAGGCCGTTC
>BOCC01000197.1 GCA_026002715.1 Synergistales bacterium | reverse complement strand
CGGACGGTTTTATACCAGCCTTTCTCTATAAATTCAGCCATAGTTTTGATGATAGATTCCGCCTCGGTTGGCTCTAACATAAACCGGCGACATTCTGAGCGCATGTTTTTTGCGTTAGCCCATCGCCTATATGCGCTCTGTATAGCCCTGTTTGCGGAAGTCCTTGGAAGCGGGAGCCATGCGCAAAACGCCCAAGACTTTATGAGTGTATCGACAGCCTTTCTCGACCCCTACTCCGCCGCCGTTTCATCTCAAGCTATTATTCGCGTAAAAAATGAAAAACTTTCCATTTCTATCGATAGGGGTTTTTGCCGGAATTGTATCGGTCTTTTTTCCGGTGGAACAGTACGGCGATTTTTTGGAGGAGTTCTTGACCTCGATAGGGATGGTGTTTGTGCCAATATGCGCCGTTTTGTTTTTGGAGTTTTTGCTGGGAAAGGGCAAACGCCCCAAACGCTTTCATGTGCCTAACCTCTCCGTGGCCGTCGTGGGTATGATTGGATATTGGCTGCTAAGCCAATACGAAGTGTGGGTTCCGTCGTTGGCGACGATTTTTGGAATCTCGGTGTTTTATTGGCTCGTCTCGGGAAGGGCTTAACGAAATATTTCTCTTGAATAAACAGGTTTGTCGTTCAGTTTATAAAAACGTCCTCCGAGCGGTGTGTCGCCGGATATCATAAGGTAAACGTTTTCCATTATGAGCGCGGCTTGGCCTTTCCCGGCCAGCCTTGCGCGAATCAGATAGCCGTCCGGGTAATGGGGCGGGAAAAGTGACAACTCATCCTCTGAAGGAGAAGCATCCGAGAGCGCGTAACTCATATCAAAAATCTCGACGCTTCCGCGTTCAGGCGAAGCACCGCTGTCTGCCAACCGGGTAAACATGCGAAGGCTCTTTGCATCTGCGACAGCGCTCCCTTCAGCCCTTGGAATGTTGCCGTCTTCAAGTTTTGCAGATAGCCATTTAAGAGCGAAATTTGTCAGGGAGACAAGCTCTCCTCTCACGTTGCTGTGCGTCAAATAGACCGACGCGACATCCGAAAAAGACGTGAACCGCATAATAGCCAACCCCAAAAGCGAAGATACTAAAAAAATTATAGCCAGCGCCAGACATAGCACGTAACCTTTTCTTTTCATAATTTATCTATAACCCCCGACACGGATTAATACTACACTAATTCACTTCTCGCTATTGTTGTAGGGCAATCTATCCCAATGAGCTTATAGAACGCATCAATGTCCTTGATTGTCTCCTGTGGTATGATGTTCTTAATTATACACCTTGCACTTTTGGTTCCTAAGTTTTATGAACGCGATCGAGTAGGCAGTAGACAATCTCGATGCTTGAGCGAAAAAGGGATTGTCTACTGCCCCTCACAGAACCGTACTTGCGGTTTTCCCGCATACGGCTCTTCAAATCGGCTTCGGTTCAAAAGTCCATATGTCCTTCGTCAGGCGCGGTTTCACTATGTAGTAGCTGAGTGACTGGCACAACTTTACTAAAGTATTAAAGTAGAGTGCAAAAATATCTCAACCAAGCACATCAAAAAATAAAAACACGTTCCTCAAACTGATACTCTCTGGTTTAATAAGTTTGCGAACCAAAAAATCGGGAGGTATCAGCTATGCAGAACGTGTATATTTTGTATCATACTTTGGGAAATCACTTTGTGCAACTGTTGTCTTTCATGGACCTCAGAAATTTTACCACATTCATCTGGATGCTCACTGCGGCGTTAACCGTCCGCAAAACATCACTCTTACCGCATGGGATACCAGACTCCCTTTTGACGTCCACGCGGCAAGTACCCAAACCCGTTTCAGGCGATGGTTTCACAACATAAAGATTGACGCGTAAAAAATTTATGGAGTCATCATCCATCACGCTCTGCAAAACTCGGAAATCTCGTATCACTCTTGCTCTGGATACCTCAATGCTGCGGGATAAGTTTTGCGCGATAAGGGTCTGTGTAATCTATATGGGACTAGCCTTTCCCATAGCATGGCGCGTTTTGGAACATGACAGCTCCAGCGTAAAGTTCAACGACTACAAAGAAGTTCTGGAGCAAGCGCGCAGTCGTTTGCCAAAAGAGGTAGAAGTTATCTTTCTTGCCGACCGGGGTTTTGTTTCTAAAAAGCTCATGAGGCAACTGAATACGTGGAAATGGAACTGGCGCATACGGGTGAAAGGAAATCAGGTTCTGCGATGCTGCGATAAAAAGATGACTCCAAAGACATTACTTTTGCAAAAGTTGACGCGCACTGGCGTCGTGGTCTCAGTTATTTTCAAATCGGCTGGAGATGGCTTCTGAAACAGCTCGGCAAGGTCGTGATGAAACTGAAATGCAGCATTGAAATGAATCCGCTGAACGACCCGCTACCCGTAGCTCCGACTCGAAAAGAATCCATACGGCGACGTAAACGAAAAGACCCAAAGTGGCATTTCAGGAATGTAACTCAATGTAGCAATTTACCGGAGTGAAGATGTGTAAGTCACTCAGATGTAGTAGTTCCATATTCTCAAGAACGCTTCGTACCGCATTTTACCTTTATAGTGTCTAATTGCGCAAAAAACAACTTTAAGAATATGAGTTATATCAACCGATTATCTCTATCAATAATGTCTGTTATTTTGTAACTACTCAGGATTTGACAGGCTAAGAGGAGTTCCCATGAAAACAGACTGAAGACTGGCGAATACTTTTCTACCTTGTTTCTGTATGGTAGACATAGCGGCTCTGATTCGCGCGAATATGCTGGCTCCTTCTTTAGTCCGAAAACATCCAGATATCTTCATCTTAACTTTGGTCATACGTATATCCTGTTCCGCTTGGTTGTTAGTGAACGGAACTTCCTTTTTTCTTAGAAACGCCAATACTGATTCCTGATGGTGTTCTAATCGTTCTATTAGGTTCAGTGATTTACTTTTAGCTTCCCGCCCTCTTTGTCCTTCTTGTTTCGAAACAGACGGTGGCTGTTGTTCCTTTCCTCTCGACAGGATTTCTTTGTAGTTTCGCTCGTATTCAGCGTACTCCTCAGCGTCCGGAATTCCACTTTCTTCCTTTTTTGACAA
>BOCC01000196.1 GCA_026002715.1 Synergistales bacterium | reverse complement strand
GACTCGCTCCTTCTTCAAGCAACGCTTTGATTCGTTTTCGTATTGGTTCCACTTGTTCTTGAAAGCCGGACATCGATACTTCAGCCCCGGCTTTCTCTCTTTCTGTTTTCCATTTTTTGAAAACGACAGCCACAGACGGAACACAGTTCGCGCGCTCTTTCGTTGTGTAACGTTCGTAGTCTTTACTCAGTCGCCTGTACTTGTACAGCTATGCAGAGGTTTGTTCAACAATCCAACGCTTGGGTAATACCTTGAAATCTTTATCTGTCCGCTTCACTATACTCAGCATAAAGTATTGTGAATTGTTCGACCCAATGAATAAGTTTCCCTGTGTATTCGCGCGTCAGCAAATATAATCTTCAATTCGGGGAAAAGCCGCTTTACAGCATCAAAGATCAGTTTCGTCCCGTCTTGGTCTTGAATACTCGCGGAATGTACTATAACAATGAGTAGCATACCCAGTGTATCTGCCACAATATGGCGCTTACACCCACTGATTTTTTACCTCCGTCGTAACCTCGTTTCTCACCGCCGAGGTCAGTAGTTTTTACAGTTTGACTGTCTATAATGCCTGCGGTCGGTTTAAGGTTTTTCCCTTGTTCGGCGCGAACAGTCTCTTGTAAGGTGTTAATTTTATTCCAAGTTCCATTCTGACTGAACTTATGAAAATAACCATACACTGTCTGCCACCCTCCAACGCCACCGGAATCAGTGGTTTAATCCTCTCCCATTGCCGCTCATTCAGGTCTGTGTCGTATCTTCTTTTGTTCATGTATAGTATAATACAGTTATACCGTATATGTAACATAAAGTAATTGTTTTAAAACATGCTCTAAGTGTAGCACGGGGGAGAGAATAATAATGGCTACTAACATTACTGTACGTCTGCCTTGGCATATGGATGGTTGGAACGGAACCGTTTGCGCAGACCCCAAAGCTAACACATACTGCTCAGGTCGATACTCTTATCCGGGAGATATGATTGCAGGAGCAAAAAACGAGCAGTACGAGAGATTGTATCTCTATCTAAATGATGTATTTGAAGATGAGCGTTTGGTTGAGAGTACGCTCAAGGCCCTTGCGGCGCGTGCAGATATACAGTTAAAACAGCCTGTAACTGCTGAAAAATTCTATGAATTGTTGTTTGATAACTCAAGTAAATTAGCTTCTGTTCCTGAATATAAAGAGGCCATAAAAAAACAATCTGAGGTTTGCGCCGAAGTGTTTCGCAAAGGTTTGTGCGTAATATCCGGGGCGGCGGGAACTGGTAAGACATTTCTCGTAAGTAAGATTATTGATAAGATAAAACAGACCGAGGGGGTCGGCGTTAGTATCAAACTGCTTGCACCAACGGGAAAAGCGGCAGAGCGTATTCGTGAGAAATCCAGACAACAGGCTACCACTATCCATTCACTTATTGCGAGCGGTGGTTGGCTAAACGATAACATGACATTTAAGCGTACAGGCGGAGTTCAAGACAAGAATGTCAATACTGTCATTATTGATGAAACCTCAATGGTTGATTTGAGCTTGCTTGCGACACTTTTCAGAGCTATTCATTGGAACAACGTAAAGCGGTTAATTCTTGTTGGTGACCCTAATCAGTTGCCGCCTATAGGCCGCAGTAAAGTGTTCTCTGATACCATTGAATGGTTGCACGACAAGTACCCGGAGAATGTCGGCAAATTAAAGCACAATATTCGTCAAATGGAAAATCGCGTAAATAATCACGGTACGGGTATTGTTGACCTTGCGGATATATTGATTCAAGAAAAACAAAATACTGATGAGATAAGCAAATCTCAGCGCGAGGAAACCCTGAGAAAAATTCAAGAAGGAGATGGTAGCTACAAGGATTTGTCGGTGCATTACTGGAAGACTGCTGAAGACCTTGACGAGCTAATTAGGATAGAGCTTATGAACGATTTAGAAGCAGTCGATGATGGAACAAATTTATCTAAACGCTGGAGTGAAATTTGCAAACTGTCAGACAGTCAAGAAAAGAACCCATCTTTCCTACAAGTATTATCTCCGTTCAGAGGAGATGACTATGGTACTGACCGGCTGAATTCAACATTACAAACTTTGCTTAATGGTGATTGGGCAGAGAAATTTACCCTTGACACAATCACGCTGTTTGACAAAGTTATACAGTTTGTGAACCGTCCGAAGTCAAATCCCATTTTTGCTTATAATTGGGGCACGAGGAAAAATGAGCAGATTGAAATATTTAACGGAGATATGGGGTTCGTATGTCCACACGGTTTTGACTTTGATAAGAACAAGTTCCGTTATATGAACAGGCTTGAACATTTTTCCGTAAAATTTAAAGGCAAGGAGCAATACTCGGTCGGGTACGGAAGCAATTTGGGAAAAACAGATAAGAATTGGTGGCTAAGAGAAGAAAAGCCGCTTAACAACCTTGAACTCGCGTATGCTATTTCAGTTCACAAATCACAAGGGAGCGAGTTCAGAACTGTGTATCTCGTTCTTCCGAAACGCAAAAGCTCGACTCTTTCGATGGAATTACTCTATACAGCTGTCACGAGGGCACAGAGGAAACTTGTACTGTTTATTCAAGAGGATATTTCATCGCTGTCTTGCTTGACAAAAATAGAGCGTTCGGCAGTACGTAGGATTAATTCATCCGTATTCAAATTTGTGCCATTGCCGGAGCAATTATCATACCTCTCCGGATACTATGAGGAGTATAAAGTCATTGCAACACTTGAAAATTACTTTGTCCGTTCAAAGTCTGAGGCGCTCATTGCCAATGCACTTCACAGTTCTGGACTTGATTTTAGCTATGAAAAACCGCTGTTTGCACCCGATGGAACAATGTACTTTCCGGATTTTACCGTGACATTCCAAGGCAACGAATACTACTGGGAACACTGGGGTTTGCTTGATAAATCAGAATATAAGGCCCATACTGAACACAAGATTGAATGGTACAATAAGTACTTCCCGGTACGCTTGATTGAGTCATTCGAAGGGTGCGCCAGTTCGGTGTGCGTAATATAGTCGGGTGAGAGTCCCGACCTGATAAAGCTTAGCAAGCAGTCAGTACCAAGCCTTGGAGCCAAAGCCGCGAGGTGAGGTTTAAGCGTAGGCATG
>BOCC01000195.1 GCA_026002715.1 Synergistales bacterium | reverse complement strand
CTCAGAGACGATATGGCTCGACAAAGGCGGACGCTGGGTCAAACGGAAACGTTACAGCCCTGCTATGTTGGTTCTCTTGTTTGTTATGCTTATGCTCCTTGGCGCGGTCTGGGTAGCGTATTATTATCGTATCACCGCGCTTGTCGATTCTCCGGTTGCGGATAACTCGGATAGCTCGGATAACAAAGAATACGCAGAAAGCGAGATTTTGAGCTTCGACAGAATGAGCGTCGACACAATAGAGGATCTTAAATTTGCCGATTTCGTAGAGGCCGTCTATCTTCCCCCAGCGCCGTCTATCGACTTGACCATTTCGGCGGATTTATCGGTCGATTTGACGCCCCCCCCCGCCTCCGCTGACTTTTTGGTAAAAGATATAGGCGACGATGAAGTATGGATACGTGTGACTAAACATCTCTACAAACTTTATGTCTATAAAGGCAAAGCGGTCACGAAAACCTACTCGATCGCCGTCGGAAAAAACCCGGGAAATAAAGAACGCGTCGGAGACCACAGGACGCCCGACGGAGTCTTTACAGTGCAGTCAGTAGAGAACTCAGCCAAATGGAGCCACGACTTTCGCGACGGCAAAGGCGAGATAACCGGGGCATACGGGCCTTGGTTTATACGCCTTCGCACAGGGTGGAAGGGAATAGGCATTCACGGTACGCACGACCCCGATTCGCGCGGCTCCATGGTTTCGGAGGGGTGCATACGCATGCTGAACGATGACCTCGAGGAGCTTAAAAAAATAGCCTTCAGAAATATGAAAGTTGTGATCGAAGAATGAAAAACGCAACGACAAACGAAACAAAAAACGAAGACATGGCTGCCGCCGTCCGCGGGATGCTGAGTGATCTCCCGAAGGGCTTGAGCCTTATCGAGCTTCCCATGGAGCGCCGCGGCTTTAGGTTTTTTATATCGGCATGGTTTTTTACGGACGGTCTTGGCCGCCGAGTGCTGGTAGACCCAGGCCCGGCCTGTTCTGTCCCCGTCTTGTTCGACGCGCTGTCAAAGCTGACGGACGACATCGACCTTGTTCTCCTGACCCATATACATCTCGATCATTCCGGCGGTATAGGGCAGGTTTGCGAGCGGTACAAAAGCGCGCGCGTCATTGTCCACCCGAGGGCTAAGAGGCACTTGGCCGAACCGGCGAAACTTTGGAAGGGCTCGCTCGAAACCCTGAGCTCCATCGCTGAAATGTACAAAGAACCCCTGCCGCTGCCGCCGGAGCGCATCATAGAAAACGCGGAGGGTATTGACATAATAGAGACCCCGGGGCACGCCACACACCATTTGTGTTTTTCGGTCCGCACGGACAGCGCGGCGCTTTTTTTTCTCGGTGAGGCCGCCGGGCTGTCCTTGCCGGTTGGCTCGTCCGCTTCCTCCGTTTATCTGCGTCCCACGACCCCGCCCGTGTTCAACCTTCAAAGCGCCGCCGAGTCGATAAATAAAATCGAGGCGTCGCTGAGAGGGGACGAGATATTGATTTACGCGCACTGGGGAGCTACGCGAGACCACACTCGCATAGCTTTGGCCAAAAAACAGTTGGACAACTGGAGCGGCATCATATTTGACAAACTCGCGGCTACAGTCTCGCCGTCCGGCGCGGACGCGTCGAGGCCGGACGATAATATAATCCGTGACATTATGGAGACGATAATCTCCGAAGACCCTTTGATAAGCGGCTTTTCGTCTTTGCCTGACGATATAAAAGACCGTGAGCGCAAATTTATCAAAAACAGCGTGACGGGGTTTTATATGTCCTGCGAAAATACGCTTAGGGGCGCATAAAGACGGATAACCTAAGACGGCCGCGCTTCGGATGGTGTATGATATTCTTATTTGCGTATCAAGAAAGGCATGTGAGAAAATCCGGCTCGGAAGAAGGAGATGTTCAGATATGACCGAAAAACTTGTTATCACCATCAGCAGGGAGTTTGGCAGCGGCGGGAGACTTATAGGCGAAAAATTAGCCAAAGACTTGGGCTTCGCGTTTTATGACAAGTCCCTTATTTATCTGGCCGTGGCAAAGAGCGGCCTTGACCCGGTCACCATCGAAAACGCCGAGGAGGAGGCCTGCAGCAAACTGCTGTTTCATCTGGCCATAGGCGGTTACGTATCGAGCGGGATTTTTTCTCAGGTGAACGCGCCCATAAGCGATCAGGTGTTTTTTGCTCAGTCGAAGGTCGTGGAGGAAATAGCGGAGCATGGTGACTGTGTCATTATAGGACGCTGCGCCAACCATATATTGAAAGAACGCCCAAATTGCGCCCGCGTCTTTGTTTACAGCGAAGACAAAGACAGACTGCGCCGCGTCGTGGAAGACTACGGCGTAGCGCCTGAGGAAGCCGAGCGCCTTATGGCAAAAATAGATAAGGGACGTGTCAATTATCACGAATATTACACTGAGGAAAAATGGGGTTCTCACAAGAACTACGACCTTTCCATTAACACAAGCTCCACCGGCATCGACCGCGCCGTGAGCATTATACGCGCCCTCGTCGACAGATAAGTCTGTTGTCCATATTTTATTTTTATTTTTATAAAAGGTCTTGATAAATGCGGCGCGAAGAAGAGGAATTTGAAGAGGAATTTGAAGAGGAATTTTATCGGCGGACGTTGTCGCGTCTGCCCGTCGAAGATAGAGAAAAAGAGCGCGGACGGGATATTCCATACGAATATTCTATCCGCGCTCTTTGTGCATTTTTTTGGAAAACCGCTCAACGTATGAGTTTTATGGATAAACGCGGAGCAGGCGCGGGGCCCGTGGTTTTGGGCGTGTCGGGCGGTGGAGACTCTATGGCTCTTATGTGGCTTTTTTGCACATTTTACCCGGGCCATATTGTAGCCGCTCACCTCGAACATGGGATACGCGGCTCAGACTCGGCCGAGGACGCGCTGTGGGTCGAAAAATACGCCGCCCGGCGGGGCATAGAGGCGGAAATTTTTCATGCCGACGTGCCGGCGTCTCTTGAAAAAGGCGAATCTTTAGAGGCAGGGGGGCGACGTATCCGATATGATTTTTTTGAGAGAACGGCTAAAAAATACGGCGCTTTCGGCGTAGCCCTCGGGCACAACATGGAGGACTTGGCGGAGACCGCGCTGTTCAACCTCCTGCGGGGCGGGGGCGTTGCGGG
>BOCC01000194.1 GCA_026002715.1 Synergistales bacterium | reverse complement strand
GGACTGTCCCAAGCCGGTTCCCCTGGTTTTTCGGCTTTCCATAGAGCGAAATCCAACGGGTCGCGCTTGATTTCGCCGACGTCCACGCGCGCGCCCGACTCGAGCTCCTCAAGGCTCTGTTTCACTAATTTGCCGTAACCCGGCCAGCTCCTGACGTCAAAATACACGTCTCCGTTTAGTTCGGATGTTTTGACCTCATAGGCGTGACCGTTTTCGATTATCTTTTTTATCGTATCGATTATCTCCGGCATCTGTTCGGTGGCGCGAGGGGCAACGGACGGATCGTGAATACCCAAGGCGCAAGCGTCTTTTCGGTATTCCGCTATAAAACGCTCCGCCAGCTCGGCGACGGCGATGCCCTCGGCGTTGGCACGGTTGATCATCTTGTCGTCTATGTCCGTGAAATTCTGGACGAACGTCACCTGATAGCCGATATGCTCCATATAGCGCCGCAAGACGTCAAACACGATAAATGGTCTGGCGTTTCCGATATGAAAGAAATCATACACAGTAGGTCCGCAGCTGTAAAAAGTCACGCGTCCTTCGTTCAAGGGAACAAACTCTTCTTTTCTGCTCAAATCATTGTACAATACAAGGCTCAAAAAACACACCTCCACATAGTTCTTACGATCTGGAAGAAATCTTTATTCCAATACACTTACACCGCGCCTAAATCAAACATTTCCCACATAGACAGATTTTAAATACCGCTTCGCGGTTGCCGCTAAGCGAAACAACGAGTCTGCCGGTGTCGGCGGCGCGCCATATTTATAGCGCGGGAAGTATCGCGACAGGTGGTACGGCGTTTCCGGTGATATGCCCGCAAGCCACTTAGCCATCCCGGCGATTTCGTTATCGTTATCGTTTTCGCCTGGTATTATCAACGTCGTCACCTCGACGTGCGCGGTTTTGCTGGTAACTTCAACAGCGCGCAAAGTCGTCTCGAAGTCACCGCCGTGACGTTTGTAAAAATCCGCGTTCCACGCCTTGACGTCGATATTCCACGCGTCCACAAGGGGCGCGAGCTCTTTAAGGGGAGAGGTGTTGATTTGCCCGTTGGACACAAGCACGACTTTCAGATTCACTTGTTTCAGTAGTTTCGCACAATCAACGACGTAACCGAAACCGATTGTCGGCTCGTTGTAGGTGAACGCCACTCCGATATTTTCATGTGTGTTCACGGCGATCTCCGTGAGTTCTTCGGGTGAAATATATTCATATCGCGGCTTGCGCTGCGAAATCTCGAAATTCTGGCAAAAACCGCATTTCATACTGCACCCGTAACTTCCGACCGACAATATCTTGCTCCCCGGAAAGAAGTGATACAGCGGCTTCTTCTCGATAGGGTCTGTCGCGAGGCTCGTGATTTTACCATAATTGTCGCATACAACCACGCCGCCTTGGTTCTTTCTCGCGCCGCAAAAACCGTAACCGTTTTCGGGAATGTCGCAATTATGCGGGCAAATCTCGCACTTCATCTATGAAACGCCGCCATGCCGCACCACCTCGAAACGCTCTAATTCATAACTGTCCGTTGGCTTAATACCGCCTTTTTGCATAGCGATCTCAACCTGTTCGTCAACGGTGTCCACGCCATCTAAATTCGGCAGCAGCAAGCCGCGGCACTCGCCAGAAGTGACGATAACGCCGTACTTCTTCACGTCTAATTGTGATTTGTCACTGATCGGCTCTGGGGCATTCAGTATGTCCACGCTGTAAGTCAAATCGTCTAATTCATCCGGCGTAATCGGTGCAAACCGCGGGTCTTTGGAGCACGACGACACACCATTCTGGATTATCTCGGCGGCGATATTTTTACAAGCCGGCGCTATCGTGCCGATGCAACCGCGCAGGTTCCCGTTCTTCTTGATTGACACAAAAACACCCGCTCTTGCGCCCGACATTTCGGATGGTAAATCATTTGGCAACGCAATCGTTTTACCTGTTTTGACATAATTTTCCACATTGGCGCGGGCGAGTTTGACGTAAACGTCCTCGCCGCGGCGCGCGTCTTGCAGCCTCGTGTTTTTGTCCGTTATTACCAGCGGCAGCAGGCTGTCAGATCGCTCGTCCGCCGTGAAACCGGCAGTCAAATAACCCACACCGAACGGCGCTTCATAGTGCAAGACTTCCGATTTAACGCGAAGTCCGTCAAACGCGCCGCACATTATCATAATTGAGCGCAAGCCGCACTCGGCGGCGTTCTCAGCTACGGTCGAATTGATATTGAATATGCGCCGGATATCAGACCGCTCGATGCTTTCGCGTACATATTTGTCATGTTCTACGCCCCATTCGGAAAAACCGTACTGTCCGCCGAGTTTATGCGACATATCGCCGCTGGCGATAATCACGGCCTTGCGCCTGAGTGCATCGATAGCCTGTTTTATGCACATTCCAAAGCGGTATTGCTCAATGAATGGCAACAGCGACAGCGACACGCGCACGATTATTTTGCACTTGATGAAATTCAGCGGCACCATAACGCCGTGGTCGAGGGTTTTGTCTTTTTCACCGCTAAACCCAGCGGGTATATTGTTTTGTTCCGCAAACTCCACGATTTTCGCGGCCAACTCGCTGTCGTAGGTCACGTCAAACTTACGATGCGGACAGTTGAACCGCGCAAAACTCCCACTCGCTGATTTACCGGGCGATATGTGAAAATAGTCCGCGTATAGAACGCTGTGCGGCGAAACGATCACCGCCACGTCAGGATTATACGCGCCTATTTCCGCGCCGATTCGACTATAAGCGGCGCGGGTCTGCGGGATTTCCGTTCCGTCGCCCACGCCGCTCACAATCAGCGGCGGATGCGGGACAAGATAGCCTTTCAGCATAATTTCACTCCCCGATAATCTTCACAAGCACACGCTTGTCGCGCATGCCGTCGAACTCGCCGTAGAAAATTTGCTCCCACGTTCCGAAGTCTAACTTGCCGTTCGTAATAGCTACAACAGCCTCGCGCCCCATGATAGTGCGCTTCAGATGCGCGTCGGCGTTATCTTCGCTGCCGTTGTGATTGTATTGGCCGTATGGCTTCTCGGGCGCGAGTTTTTCGAGCCAGCGTTCGAGATCGCGGTGAAGGCCGCTCTCGTTGTCGTTGATAAAAACGCTCGCTGTGATGTTCATTGCGTTCACGAGGCATAATCCCTCACGCACTCCGCTCTCCAAG
>BOCC01000193.1 GCA_026002715.1 Synergistales bacterium | reverse complement strand
TTGCCCCCGTTACAGGCGACCATGTGAATTATTCGGTTGTCAGCGAGCTTCTCACGGCGGCGCACAGCATAAGGGATGGCTCGGAAGAGCCGATTCAGGTAATTGTGGCCGCCCCGAACTGCGTGAAATTTTTGGGCGAACTCGAAAGTATGCCCGTCGATAATATTTACGCCGCTGACACAAAAGACCTTTCGCTTTTCAGCGACGACGCGAAAAGCGCCGTCATAGCGGATATGCTGAGGCGCGTTGCGCCAAACTGCGTGCTCATTCCGGCGAACGACGAGGGGCGTTCGGTTTTTCCCCGCGTCGCCATAAAGCTCAATACGGGCCTGACGGCGGACTGCACGCTTTTGAAAACCGAGCGGCGCGAGAACGGAGAAAGCCGCGTCAGGCAGAACAAGCCCTCTTTCGGGGACAACGTGATGGTAGACATAGTCAACAGAGATGCCCGCCGTCCGCAGATGATGACCATCAGGCAGGGAGTGTACAAACCTTTTGAGGAACCGGTATCGAAATCGAAAAAGCCCGAGGTTTGTCTGTTCGACGATATTTGTGTTCCAAAGTCGGGCGTCTGGGTGCTGGAGATGCTGCCTCGTTCTGAAAGCGCCGACGAGCTGCTTTCCGCAAGCACGGTGGTGGTTGCCGGACGCGGGGCGCTTGAGGGCGATAATATTGAGCTGCTTAAGGCGTTTTCGCAAAAAATCGGCGGCGCTTTGGGCGGCACGAGGCCTCTCGCGGACGAGGGTATTATCCCGTTCGAAAGTCAAATAGGACAGACAGGCCGCACTATCAGGCCCGAAGTTTGTCTGTCTTTTGGCGTTTCGGGCGCTATTCAGCACGTCGAGGGCATAAGGGATACGAAACTTTTTATCTCAGTCAACAGAGATAAGAACGCGCCGATTTTCAACGCCTCCGATTACGGCGTGACTCAGGACATGAAAGAAATTCTGGAGGAGCTTTTGAAACAGCTGAAATAAACAAAAAATCAGTCAAAATTTATTTTAATATATCTTTTTTATTTTTGAAGGGAGTTAGTTTATATGGCGTTACCCAAAAGTTTTTCTCCGTTTACTATTAAGGAAAAATTGGAAGCGACGGGCTTGAAGGGCAGAAACTTCGAGTTTATGACGGATTATTCTAAGGAACAGCTGCAAAGTCTCTTTGAGGCCGGAGAGATGATAGAGCCCTACTGGAGATCGGGCCTCGATCTGATGAAGCAAAAAGTCTTGGCTACGCTCTTCTTTCAGCCCAGCACCCGCACGCGCTTCAGCACGGAAGTGGCTATGATACGCCTCGGAGGCTCAGTCCTTTCCGAGTCCAACCCCACTACGAGCTCGTCCACGGCAAAGGGAGAGTCTCTCTCCGATTATCTGCGCACCGTCTCCAACTACGCGGACGTCATCGCCCTGAGGCACCCGGACGACAAAGAGGTGTTCGCCTCTTTGAAGGGCGCGCGAGTCCCCGTAATCAGCGGAGGATGGGGAAACGTCACGCACCCCACTCAGGGGCTTTTGGACGTCTACACGGTCTATCGCGCCTTGGGACGCTTTGAGGGTATAAAAGTCATGATAGCGTCCTCCGACCTTTCCCGCGCGCGCAGCGGTCACTCCTTCGCCCTCGGGCTCGCGGCGATGGGCGCCGAGCTTGTATACGTGGGCAGCAGCGAGAACGCCATCCCGAGCGCCATCACAGAGAAGCTAAAGGCGGCCAACGCTAAAGTCACGGTCTATAACGACCTGTCCCACGAGGCCTTTTTGGATTCTCTATCCGAAGTGGACGCCTGCTATCTTCCGGGATGCAGCGTGCCCAAGGACGACCCCGCGGCTCGCGCGGCTTTCTTGGACAAAATCAAGCCGTTCTACATCACCCTCGAAGCTCTGGAAAAAGTCAGGCGCAAGACGGGCAAGGTCGTAGGCATCATGCACTCGCTGCCGCGCAACGACGTGGAGTTTGATTACGCTATAGACGACAGCGACTTCCAGCTCTATTTCCGTCAGATGGCTTTCAGCGTGCCCATTCGCATGGCTCTGATAGCCGGCATGGTAGGCGTGTGAGGTGTAACAGTGAAAAAACTGGCACTCATCGCTATTGGTGGAAATTCAGTAATAAAAGATGAGGCTCGCCAAGATGTCGGCGCTCAGTACGAGGCCATTTGCGAAACGGCGCTTCACATCGCAGACCTTATCGAAAACGGCTACAGGGTTATTATCACTCACGGCAACGGGCCGCAAGTAGGATTCCTCCTGCGCAGGTCGGAAATAGCTCAGGCTGTCGAGGGGCTGCATCCCATTCCGTTGGTCAGCTGCGGAGCGGACAGTCAGGGCGCCCTCGGCTACCAGATTCAGCAGGCGATGGACAACGAGTTCCGCAAACGCGGCATAGACAAAGTCGCGGTCAGCCTCATCACTCAGGTGGTGGTCGACCGAAACGACCCGGCTTTCGAGAAGCCGACAAAGCCGATAGGCTCCTTTTACAGCGACAAGATAATAGATACCGTAAAGGCGGAGCACCCGGACTGGGTCATGGTCAGCGACGCGGGCCGTGGCTGGCGCAGGGTGGTGGCCTCGCCTGAGCCAAAAGAGATAGTCGAGCTCAAGGTCGTGCAGAACCTCGTAGAAGCCGGATACTGCGTCGTGGCGGCGGGGGGGGGGCGGCATTCCGGTATTCCGCGCGCCGGACGGCTCGCTTGAGGGAGTGGACGCCGTCATTGACAAGGACTTTGCCAGCGGCCTTTTGGCGTCGAGCATAGAAGCCGATACGCTCATAATATCCACAGGCGTGCCCAAGGTCTACATCAACTACGGAAAGCCCGGGCAAAAACCCTTAGACAGAGTGACGACGGCGGAGCTGAAAAATTACGCCGCGGAGGGACATTTTCTTCCGGGCAGTATGCTCCCGAAGGTCAAGGCTGTCATACGTTTCATGGAGCAAGGCGGAGGCGAGGCCATCATAACGAACCCCGAATCTTTGAGCGAGGCCATAAGGGGAGAAAACGGCACCCACGTCATACCATAATTCAAACCTTTCCAAACACAACAAAAACAGCAAAAACAGCAATAAACATTCTTTTTCACATATAATAAACGGAACTTTCCGCGGAGAGTTCCGTTTATATTTTTCTAAAAAGGCGCTGGCGAATGCCGCGTCACGGAACGCTCCGCTCGAGGGAAGACCAAGCCCTTGACGCCTACGCGGCGCAC
>BOCC01000192.1 GCA_026002715.1 Synergistales bacterium | reverse complement strand
TTATTGGGCCGAGTCAAATATAACTGCTATACAAACTTTTAATGCGGAATTTATAAGCGCATTTAACCAAATAGCTAAAAGGCTTAGGATTTCTTTTATAAAGGCTGGTTTATAAAGTCCGTATTCTTTGGCGATAGAGGAGGTGCTGATATGCCATTTTACACGCCCTTGCGTTATCCTGGCGGGAAAAGAAAATTATATGAGCTCGTTCGAGATATTATCAAATTTAACCGTCTCGAAAAATGCGCTTATGTGGAACCCTATGCCGGAGGCGCAGGATTGGCCTTGTCGTTGTTGTTTAATGATGTGGTCGGTTCTATATATCTCAATGATTTCAGTCGGCCACTTTTTGCCTTCTGGGACTCGGTGTTAAATCATACTGGTAAATTTTGCGATCTGATAGAAAATACTCCCGTTACAATGGATGAATGGTATAAACAAAAGGCCATCCAAGATAATTCGCGTTCGGCTATGTTGCTCAAATTAGGTTTTTCGACCTTTTTCTTGAACAGAACAAACCGTTCCGGCATATTGAAAGGCGGCGTAGTTGGCGGTAAAAAGCAGGATGGGGCATGGAAACTTGATGCCAGATTTTCAAAAAAGAACCTTATTAAGCGAATTAAAGATATTGCTGCTTATCGTGGGCAAATATTTATAGAAAACATGGACGCTCAGGATTATTTGAAGGCGATTGTTACACGTCTGAACACTCACGCTTCTCTTATTTATTTTGATCCGCCTTACTATGAAAAGGGCGCGGCTCTTTATGATAATTTTTATAATAAAGAAGATCATGCAAGTGTGGCTAAAGATATTCAGGCATTGCCGTTTCATTGGATCGTGTCATATGATAACCAACCTGAAATTCAATATTTGTATCAAAGTTATGAGGCTATCACTTATTCATTTTATTATACGGCACAGAACAAAAAACCCGGTTCTGAATTTATGACTATTTCTCCGACCCTTTCGTTCTGTAAATTTAGTGATAGCTTCCAGTATCATACAATACGAGATTTGAAGAAGGTGATATAAGATGAAGCAAAATGACACAATCATCTTATACACCACCGATAGTGGCAATGTCACTGTTTCGGTGCATTTTGAGGAAGAAACCTTTTGGATGACGCAAAAGGCTATTGCTGAGCTGTTTGAAGCCGAGCGCAGCGTTATCACAAAGCACCTCAAGAATATTTATAATGAAGAAGAACTCGACAAAAGTTCAACCTGTGCAAAAATTGCACAGGTTCAAACTGAGGGCGAGCGCCAAGTAACGCGCGCAGTTGAATTTTATAATCTCGACGCAATCATAGCTGTAGGATACCGCGTCAACTCTAAAAAAGCCACACGCTTTCGCCAGTGGGCGACAAAGACCTTGCGGGAATATATTCAAAAGGGTTTTATACTTAATGATGATATGCTGAAAAACGGCAGACCTTTCGGCAAAGACTATTTTGATGAACTGCTCGAACGCATCCGCGAGATACGCGCCAGCGAACGCCGCGCTTATCAGAAAATCGCCGATATTTTCGAGCAGTGCAGTTTTGACTACGACAAAGACAGCAACCTGACGCGAGAGTTTTACTCGTTTGTCCAGAACAAGCTGCATTTTGCCGTAACAGGCAAGACGGCGGCTGAGTTGATTGCAGAGCGCGTAAGCATTGAGCACCCCACAATGGGGCTAACAACATGGAAAACAGCGCCGGACGGAAAGATCGGCAAGCGTGATGTCGCTATCGCCAAGAATTATTTGAACGAAAAAGAAATCTCACGGCTTAACCGCATTGTGACGATGTTCATTGACTATGCCGAACTAATGGCAGAAGATGAAATGTTAATGGGTATGGCAGATTGGTTGAAAGAAACGGACAACTTCTTGGCCAATAATCGCCGCCGCGTGTTGCAAGGCAAAGGAACTATATCCCATGAAGACGCGGTTAAAAAGGCTGAGGATGTTTACGCGCAATTTCGTGTAAAACAGGATAGAGAGTATATCTCCGAGTTTGACCGTGAGATGGCCAAATATCTCACCGGCGACGGAGAGCCTTTGGCAAGGAGGGTGAGCCTTGAGCAGAAAAGAAGATGAAAATCTTATGGTTGTAGCCGCCGTTGAAGGCTATTCTTTTAAGCACAACATGGCATCGAAAGACGCCTTTGATTTATTGGCGCGGTACAATGTATTAAACTTGATTCGTTCTCAATATGACACGCTCCATACCCAAGGGTTGGATGAGAATGTTTCTTTTGCTGAAGATGTTATTAAATCAGGAGTCAGCGCATGAGTCACATTGCACTATCTCACGGCTCAAACATAGATTTCGATAGCGTTGACCTTGCTAAATCAAGGGATAAGCGCGATTTTGGGCGTGGCTTTTACATGACTACGCTTCGAGAACAGGCTACACATTGGGCACAGAACATGTATGTGCGACACGGTGGTCCCGGACGTTTTGTATATGAATTTGAACTGGAAATTTATCCCGACTTTAGCTGTAAATTGAGTCCCGACAAATCCTTATTCGACGCGTCCACAATCCACCCCCGCCGCGCTGTTCAAATTTCGTTTGCGCGGCTCCGACCTGTATCAACTCCACCGAAATATCTCTGTCTGTCGTCTCGCTGAAACGTGGTAGTTGTGAGGGCGTCCGTGTCACGCCGTCCGTGAACAGGGCCGCCCCTTTCGGGACGGCCCTCAGTGTTTATTTCGTTGTCTGATTCAGTCTGTGTTCCTTGAAAAACGCTCTGGCGAACTTCGCCGTTTCTTTCCTGTCTTGCCTCAAAGATTCGATTTCTTGCCTCGTCAAGGGACCCGGCCTCCAAGAGTTGTCTGGCTTCTGAGTTTGTGAAGGCTTCGTAATTTCCACCATAAAGACCTACCTCCTTTGAAAATGCCTGCAATGCTTCACGGCCATATTGCCTTTCAAGTTTACGTTTGTTTTTCTCCGTCAGGGCCATGATCGTACTGTTGCGTGCAGCTCCAATAGGACCATCTGCACTACTTCGCCGCCATTTACTTCGATGTAGCAACGCAACTCGCTCAAAGTACCGCCTTGGGTCACAACGTCGTCAACAAGGATATACTTTCGGCCAGCCTGAACCGGCCCATCGAAGCTCGGTCGATTCGCCATTCTGTCCCAAGCGCTGGAATCCGTTCTACCAATTCTATCAGATTGCACAATACTATCATCAATTTCTAAGCCTGTC
>BOCC01000191.1 GCA_026002715.1 Synergistales bacterium | reverse complement strand
GTATAATAAAAGAACGGAGACTATCACTATTAAAAACGAGGTCATTTCAGAAATTTACGACGCATATCCTGCAAATAGATAAAGAGGACATAGACCCGAAAGTTAGGGAGGTATGGAAAGTGCAATTCGGCCAGAAAATATCAACTGAGGGAAACTACAAGATAAATATAACCGCCGAGCCCGGCGCGGCTCAGGTGCAGAAGAGCAATATATTCGAGGTTTTGAAAGAGGTTCCAGATTTTGACGCGAAACCTTTCATTGAGTGGCAGAAGTCGCTCGGCGGAACTGGCCTTGATACGGCTTGGTCTATTCAGCAAACATATGACGGGGGATATATCGTTGCCGGGTACTCACTTTCCAATGACGGCGATGTGTCCGGAAATCATGGAGGCGGCGACTATTGGATAGTCAAGCTGAAAGCTGACGGAAGCATAGACTGGCAGAAGTCGCTTGGCGGAACCAATCGGGATGAAGCATACTCTATCCAGCAAACATCCGACGGGGGATATATCGTTGCAGGAGTCTCGGGATCCAATGACGGCGATGTGTCCGTAAATCATGGAGACTGGGACTACTGGATAGTCAAACTGAATGCGAATGGTAGTATAGCTTGGGAGAAGTCGCTTGGCGGAAGCAATCCTGAGACAGCCTTCTCCATCCAGCAAACATCCGACGGGGGATATATAGTTGCAGGAACCTCAGCTTCCAATAACGGCGATGTGTCTGGAAATCATGGGGGAACGAACGTAAATGACTACTGGATAGTCAAGTTGAATGCGAACGGCAGTATAGCTTGGGAGAAGTCGCTTGGTGGGACTGACTTTGATATAGCCTGGTCTATCCAGCAAACATCCGACGGGGGATATATCGTTGCCGGGTACTCACAATCCAATGACGGCGACGTGTCTGGAAATCATGGAGACTACGACTACTGGATAGTCAAACTGAATGCGAACGGTAGTATAGCTTGGGAGAAGTCGCTTGGCGGAACCGGCTATGATCAAGCCTGGTCTATCCAGCAAACATCTGACGGGGGATACATAGTTGCAGGGATCTCACTTTCCAACGATGGCGATGTGTCTGGAAATCATGGAGACAGCGACTATTGGATAGTCAAGCTGAAAGTTGATGGAAGTATAGACTGGCAGAAGTCGCTTGGAGGAACTGGTAGTGATAATGCCTATTCTATCCAACAAATGTCTGACGGGGGATATATAGTTGCAGGATCCTCAGGTTCCAACGACGGTGATGTGTCCGAAAATCACGGGATTACCGACTACTGGATAGTCAAACTGAACGCGAACGGCAGTATAGCTTGGGAGAAGTCGCTCGGCGGAACCGGCGCTGAGATGCCCCAATCTATCCAACAAACATCCGACGGATACATAGTTGCAGGGATCTCAACTTCCAATGACGGCGACGTATCCGGAAATCATGGAGGCTTAGATTATTGGGTAGTCAAACTGAAAGCCCCAATGAAGACGGTAGCCAAAACCCTCTCCGAAATGCCCGAGTTCTACAACGTCAACGGCGTCTTCACGGTCCAAGACCCGCAAACTATCACCGTATATCAAGGCGACGGCAAAAACACATCTGTCACCCTCTACGCGGACGACACGATGTACAGCGTCGCCAAGAAAATCAACGACGCCATAGCTTTCAGCCTCGGCCAGAGCGTCTACACGGATAACGCTACCAACTTCTGCACAATATCAGACGGAACACTCAACACGTCCGAAAGTATAGCGACAAAAGAGCCGGTCTATGATGATAAAGGTGATGTCATCGGCTACAAACACTACTGCGCCACAATGCTCGTCCGCAGCGCCATCCCCGGCGCGGGCGGCGAACTGTATTTTTCAGGCGACGAGGACTTATTGAACACCCTCGGCCTAAACACAATCCAACAGTCAAAAGAAAGCGAGTTCACCGTAACGGTCTACGACGCCCACAGCGGCAAACTCGTCAACGAGACGCAAACCGTATCCGGCAACGTGATATACGGAGCCATTACCGACAATATAGACGTGAAGTTCAACCCATTGGCTAATATAAACGTATCATGGAACGAGAATACCAAAAGCTACAACTTCTCCCAAATCTCAGAGCCCTACACGACTATAGTCCACATAGCGAACAACGAAACAGTGTTGCAGATAGGGGCGAACGAACAGGAAGACCTGACGATACGCTTAGGCAATATGAGCGCGTCAGCTTTGGGGCTTGACGGTATCTTGGTAATCTCTCGCGAAACAGCCGCCCGCGCTATAACGAGACTCGACGCCGCTATAACCAAAGTCTCAAAACAACGCGCTACGCTTGGCGCGTACCAGAACAGGTTAGAACACACCGTAACCAATCTGACAACCGCATCTACAAACACGACAGCCGCGGAAAGCCGTATCAGAGACGCCGATATGTCTAAAGAGATGCTGAACTTCACAAGGTTACAGATTCTTATGCAGTCAGGCACGTCTATGCTCGCTCAGGCTAATCAGCTTCCGCAAACCGTCATCGGCCTCATCCGAGGATAGCTGAAGGGTTTACTCAGGACGTAATCTAAACGTAGGGGCGACCGCCCTCGGTCGCCCGTCTTTAATTTTTGGTTCGCCCGTCTCTTTTTGTTGGTCGCCCGTCTTTAATTTTGGTCCGCCCATACCCATATAACGCTTGGCTTCCACCATAAGCAGACAACCAAAGAGCGAAGCGATTTGTGTTGGTCGCTTAGTTTCCCCACCAAGAACCGGGCGACCGAGGGCGGTCGCCCCTACAATTCCCGGTCGGTCGCCCGTCTTTAATTCCCTGTCACCCGTCTTTAATTTTTGGTCCATCCGTCTTTTTTGTCGGTCGCCCCCACGAGAGGCGCGCAAATTTTGAGGCGTCCCTGAAACAATCCTATAGATACTTTATCATACGAGTCATATTTGTTTTTACGCGAAAATATTTACGCGAAAGAACTTTCCTATAGTCTACCCTTCCCGTTTCGGTTCGCTCCGAGCAACGCGAGGGCCGCCAAGCCCATTAATCCGGCTCCGGCGTCACATCCGCCTCTGTTGCCGCGGTCTTCGTCGGGTTCGCTTCCCGGATTTGTCGTGCCGTTAGTGTCCGTGACCGAGCCCGTACCGTCGCCTGTGAACGTGGCGGTTCCGACAACCGCTGTGCCGCCTGTCGCGTTTATTGCGCCTGTGTGTATCACGTTGACCGTAACCG
>BOCC01000190.1 GCA_026002715.1 Synergistales bacterium | reverse complement strand
TTGTCTGCATATGGCTTTTGCTACCACAAGTGGATGCGATATGGTTGTATCGTGGAACTTCAAGCATATGGTGCGTTTTAAGACAATCCATGGAGTTAGGTTAGTAAACGCGAAAAACGGTTATTTCAAAGTAATGGACATAGTGCAGCCGACTATAATGTTAGGAGTTGAGAAAGATGATGAAAGAGCCGGAAATTAGTCCTGATTTCACCATTGAGGACATACACAAAATCCGAGAATATAGCGCGGAAAGACGCATAGCTATAGGCGAAGAAGCCTTTTGGGCTGAAGTACACGCCCACTCATTGTGTATGCAGGAAAAAATCAAAGAGATACGGGAGAAGCGTCTTGCCCAAAACGCCGCTGGTATCAGCGAAGCCGTATAGGTAGACTTGGATTTGAACGTGATTATTTCATAATTGGCTTGCCTTAAACATGGGATAATCATTCAAGCGAGAACTTACCCTTGGCGGTAATCCTCGAGAGATTGGCGCTTTCGGCGTTGCTGGGGTGTTTGCTGTAGGGATAGATTGGAGGGCGGCAAGTTTTAACGGATGCGATGCCGAGAATTTTTGACAACATCGAAAACACCTTACTTCCCGCGTTAAAAGAAACGCTTGAGGTTGCCGATCGAGCGGATTTCTGCGTGGGATATTTCAATTTACGTGGTTGGCGGGGCGTGTCGGATTACGTCGATCGATGGTCTGGCGGCGAAGGGCAGTGTTGCCGACTGTTGGTTGGTATGTACGCCACTCCCGGTGACGAGTTGCGGCGATCGCTCAAAATAGATAACGCTTTATTCGATAACCAAACCGCGGCTCGGGAACGGCGTCGCGCCGCCGAAGATTTTCGTAGGCAATTAACGATTGGTCTCCCAACCAACGCTGACGAAGCCGTATTGCGTCAGATTTCCGCTCAACTCCGCGCCCAAAAACTTTTTGTCAAAGTTTATTTGTATCAATCTCTACACGCAAAGCTATATCTGCTGTTTAGAAAAGACGCCAATAACCCTGTTACAGGATTTTTGGGCAGTTCAAACCTGACTCTGGCCGGCTTATCAAGTCAGGGAGAGTTGAATGTAGATATTTTGGAACATGACGCCTGCAAGAAATTGGCCCAGTGGTTTGAAGATCGGTGGAGTGACCGCTGGTGCGTCGACATATCGAAAGAATTAGCGGATATTATCGATGAAAGCTGGGCGAGTGAATCTCTTGTAAAACCTTATCACGTTTATCTGAAAATGGCCTACCATCTGGCACAGGAAGCGCGCGCCGGGCTTAGCGAATTTCGCATTCCATCCATATTTGACAATACGCTGTTTGATTTTCAGGCCGCCGCCGTTAAAATCGCGGCGCATCACCTGAATAAACGCGGCGGGGTGATAATAGGCGATGTGGTTGGTTTGGGTAAATCGCTTATGGCGACCGCGTTGGCCAAGGTGTATGAAGAAGACTATCGCACCGAAGCGCTGATTATATGCCCTAAGAATATAGTCTCTATGTGGGAAGATTACGCTCACCGTTACCGCTTGCTCTCCAAGGTCTTGCCGCTGTCTAAGGCGCTGACCGAACTGCCTAAAACTCGACGGTATCATTTGGTCATTATCGACGAGTCTCACAATTTGCGAAACAAAGACGGCAAGCGCTGGCAGGCTATCAGGGAGTATATCGAAAGAAACAAGAGCCTTACAGTTCTTCTATCCGCCACTCCTTATAACAAGACTTATCTCGACTTGTCCGCTCAGCTTGCATTGTTTCTGGGTGAGGACGCCGATATAGGAAACCGTCCTGAAAAACTCTTGTCCGAGCTGGGAGGAGAGTACGAGTTTATTAGACGACATCAGTGCGGCGTGCGGACGCTTGCGGCTTTTGAGAAAAGCGAGTATTCGGACGACTGGCGCGACCTCATGCGTCTTTATATGGTACGCCGTACGCGCAGCTTTATCATGCAAAACTACGCGCGCGGCGACGAGCGAGGAAAATATCTGCTTTTCCCGGACGGGAGCAAATCTTATTTTCCTAAGAGAGTACCAAAGAATTTGAGCTTTCAGATTGACGATGACAACCCGGACGACCCATACGCGCGCTTTTATTCCGAGCCTGTGGTGAGCGCGATAAGCGAACTTCACTTGCCCCGTTATGGCTTGGGCAATTATATCGCGGACAGGCCCAAAATATCCATTACGTCAGCTTACGCTAAGATTATCGAAGGCTTGTCGCGCGCGGGTGTGCGCCTCAAAGGGTTTTGCCGCACCAACCTGTTCAAGCGGTTAGAGAGCGCCGGGCCGTCTTTTATCCTGTCTATCGAGCGCCATATTTTGCGTAATTTTATTGTATTGCACGCCCTCGAAAACGGCCTTGATATTCCCTTGGGCGCGCAGAACGCGGAGTTGTTGGGCGAGCCTCACGACGAAGACGCATGGGAGTTGTGGACAGAGGACGCCGGCGCCGCCGAAGATAACGCCGCCGACGCGGTGACGGTACATGGCATGAGAACTGAAAAGGCCTACCGAGCCCGCGCCGCCGAAGTGTACGCGATATATAGCGCCTCGCTCAAGAAGCGGTTCAAATGGCTGCCCGGCGCAATGTTTGACCGTGCGTTAGCCAAAGACCTCCTCTCCGACGCTTTGTCTCTGATTCAAATATTAGAGCGGTGCGGAGAATGGAAAACGGAAAAAGACGCCAAACTCGCGGCGTTGGCTCAGTTGATAAATGACCGTCATCCCAAAGATAAGGTACTTATATTCACACAATTTGCGGATACCGCCCGATACCTCAAAGAACAGCTATCAGGGCGCGGCGTCAAGAACATCGAAGCTGTCACCGGTCAAAGCCCCGACCCGGCTTTGTTGGCGTGGCGTTTTTCGCCCAACTCAAATGGCAAGAGCGAAAAAATTCTCAAAACAGAAGAGCTAAACGTACTTATAGCTACGGATGTCCTATCGGAGGGGCAAAACTTGCAGGATGCCCACATTGTAGTCAACTACGACATCCCATGGGCTATTATTCGGCTGATTCAGCGGGCGGGGCGCGTTGACCGCATCGGACAGCAGTCCGACTCCATATTATGCTATTCCTTTGTGCCTGCGGACGGAGTAGAGCGCATTATTCGGCTGCATGAACGAATAAGGCAACGACTTGCTGAAAACGCGGAAGTCGTGGGGAGCGACGAAAGTTTCTTCGACGACGAGTGCGGCGAAAAATTTATTCATGATCTCTATAC
>BOCC01000189.1 GCA_026002715.1 Synergistales bacterium | reverse complement strand
AGATATTTTGTACAGTTCGCCATGACTCGCTCGGCGGCTCGCAGGCTTTTGACGTAAATATTGCAGTCGTCCGCGTATCTTACAAATTTATGCCCCCGTAATTCAAGCATCCTGTCAAACTTTGTAAGATAAATGTTACTCAGAAGAGGTGAGAGATTACCGCCTTGCGGCGTTCCCTCTGTGGTTGGCTTCGTCAGTCCGTTTACCATTACGCCACTTTTGAGAAAGGCGCGTATCAGTTTTATGACCGCTTCGTCCTTCACCTGTTCCCGTACCGCGTCTATCAGAATATCGTGATGAACCGTGTCGAAGTATTTAGCGAGATCTATATCCACTACGTACGCATATCCCTCAGCGTAATACGACAGCGCCCGTTTAACCGCCTGTTGCGCATTTCTCTTTGGACGAAATCCGTAACTGTTCTCCGAGAACGTTGGTTCAAATATAGGTTGTAGCACCTGTACCATTGCCTGTTGTATCATTCGGTCTATTACTGTCGGTACTCCAAGCAACCGCACTCCCCCGTCAGGTTTCGGTGTCTCTACCCGCCTTACGGGTTTAGGTTTATACTTCCCGTTTCTTATATCCTCTACCAACTTGCCCCCGTATTCCTTTAGATGCAGTAACATTGCGTCAACGCTCATTGTCGTCTATACCTGACGCTCCGCCGTTCTGCTTCACTCTCCTGTACGCCGCGTTGAGATTGTCTCTTTGCAGTATACGTTCAAGCAAACCTCCTGCGCCGTTCCTCTCCGCGTCGCCCAATGAAGTATTGCTCCGCGCTCTCCTGTTACTCTCTGTTTCCACCATACCCTTACAGGAGTAGCCATCTTTCGATGTTTTCTGCTCTCTTGACAACACTTCACCTTCTTTCGTTTCAAAGAACTTATCACTGTTCAGCCCTTCGCGGATATTGTCCGCTACTATGACCTCTGATAAAGAAACTAAGCGACCGACACAACTCCTTCGTCGTTGGTCGTCTGCTTATACTGATTTCTCACAATTTAGCCATACATTGCTGTATGGGTTCGGTCTGTATAAGGGTTGTGACCTATCACTAACCGTCTTGCGAGACCTCCCCGGGTAAGAACAACAACCTTTTCCTCATCTACCTGCCACATTTACACCACGGAGTTCGGGCAGTATTGGACTTTGCTTTGTTTGGCAAGCTCGTCCGCTGTCGCAAATGCCTTATATGTGATTTCTGTTCGTCAGGCCGAGGATTTGCCTCCGGCTTCCTTCAGATTCCATCTCGCGATGGACACCCTTGCCTTTAGCTAACAGTTCCTACTGCCAAGTCTGTAGTGGACTTTCACCACCGAGTTGTTGCCCATGCCGGGCGCACCAAAACGCAGAGACGCAATGTCATGCGTCTCTGCAAAAATCGTACCCTAAATTACCTAACCACCAAGCAATAAAAGTCGGCAATCCAATCAAAACCGCGACCTTTGCAGAGGTCATTCCGGGACGCGCCGCAAACGTTCAGGCAAACTTATCCACGCCCTGTATGTTCGCGTTCATAAACGACGTTATTCTGCTGGCGCGTTGCATTCCCTGACCGTCTATACGCTGAAAGTTTATATTGACCTCACGCGCTCTCATGACCGCCTCTTTTATCGGCATGTTCTTCTTGGTGCGAAGATAGATATACTCGGTTATCTTTGGCGCAAGCTCGCTTATTTCATTTGCCGAGCCCCAAAGTTCCAAACCTCGCATAATCAGGTCGCCGGTTTTCTGAAGAGGATTCCCCTCTTCAAAAGCGCGTCTTACGGCATTGGTTATATTTTTAGGCGTGTTCTTCTTAATTTCAGTGATACCAGCGTATAACCTGCCGTTCTCTTTGAATTCGTCTACATATTTCTGTATCTCTGGATTCTTCGAGAACTGAAAGATTATGCCCTTGATGTTATCGACAATCGGAATAGCGAAAGGATTCTCGGAGTTGATAGCCGCGCCCCAAGTATCCTTGAAGAAGTTACTACCTAAATTCCCTATTTTTATAGTATACATATTATCTGAGGCTGATAAATTAAGTCTCTAATTATAAAGCCAGGGGTTGTGTCTTATTTCGTATACTATATCATTATAGTATACGGGAGGTGGCTGTTATAATGCTTGATATGGCACCAGTATCTATGCCAACCAAAAAATAACGTTCAAAAAATCTTCGAAGGGTACAATTTATGTCTATTACACAACCAGAGCTTATAGAAACAGTAGAGGCAAGCCTACAAGTGACGAAGTGGCCATCGGGAAGAAAGACCCTCACACCGGTATGCTCATTCCCAACAAAAAATACTGCGAACTCTTCTCCGTAACTCAACCCGAATCATCGTCCCTGAGGCTTGACACAGTGAACTTGCTACCTCATAAAATTGCAGATTATGGCAATACCTTTGTCCTGATGAGAATTGCAAAAGAAATAGGTCTGGCTCAGATATTAACCCGGCAATAAAGTCGTGCGTTTTTGTCGTGAAGTATCTGCGAAAACCATTGCAAACACAAGAAGTTAAAAGTCTATAATATTACAATGCGCAGAACATAATTGGTGGATTAATACTTGAGAAATGCTTTCCAGACAATTGGCCGGATGTACTTGCTGCCTCATTTTACATGCTTTGCGAAGGCAACGTTATGATGTACATAGAGGACTGGTTTGACGTCACTGATGTCTCTTTCACTCGTGTGATGGACGATCGACGATGCAGTGAAATGTTTGCTTCCATCTCTTACGAGGAACGGATGAATTTTTTCGAGGAATGGGTCAGGATACGCCAGGAACAGGAATACATTGCCTATGACGTTACCTCTATTTCAACATATTCAGCAGGTATCGATGCCGCTGAATGGGGATACAACAGAGACAAGGAAAGCTTGCCACAAATCAATTTAGGCATGTACTTTGGAGCAACATCACAGTTGCCGGTCTACTACACAATCTATAGCGGCAGTATCACGGATAAAAGTTACCTTGTCTTTATGTTGGAGAATACCAGTCGATTGGGAATTATACTCATTTGCCTTCAGATTTACCAGACAGTCAATTAGGCGGCAGAACTTATCTCTTTGGATTCTGGCAAATTATTCAGCATTTGGGTATCTTAAGAGTTCAAAGTTCGAATGTATCAAGCTGCTGTTGATCGCTTGAAATCGTCGTTTGATTCCATTTTAGAACGAATTATTTGCACAATGCCCAAATCAGTATTTTTCAGAAACTGCACAAAAA
>BOCC01000188.1 GCA_026002715.1 Synergistales bacterium | reverse complement strand
GTTCCACGCTCTTAAGAACCTCATGTGTTCCGCGTGTTTCCCTTCAGGAAACGCTGATTTGACTCTCACGCCTACGCTTAAACCTCACCTCACGGCTTAGGCTCCAAGGCTTGGTACTGGCTGTTTGCTAAACTTTACCATGTCAGGACTCTCACCCGACTATATTACGCACACCGAACTGGCGCACCCCCTTAACTTTTTTGACCGATTGTACCATGTTTATGCCGGTTGCAGAAGATATTAAACAGGTTCTAAAAATAACTCAAACAATTTCATCATCCGCCAACATATACCTCTCCGCTACAACTTTCGCTAATGTCTTCTATCTTTCTTACTTCTGAATATTTCATAAAATTGTGATAAAGTAACTTAATAAGTATGAGCAGTATCGGGGTGTGATTAAATGTTGCTTAACGAAGCCCAGACACGATTTGAACTTATCAATCCCGCTCTGTCTGAGCGAGGGTGGAGTACAAGACACATCAAAGTCGAAGAGACCGTCGGCGGTATTGATATCATGGACGACGGCAAAGCCCGACGCCGCAACAAAGGCCGGGTAGATTATTTATTGCGCCTTGAAGTGACAAGAGACACGCAGCCCGTGGCCGTGGCGCTCATTGAGGCAAAATCCGAGGATAAGTCTCCCGGCTTTGGCTTGGAGCAGGGTAAACGCTACGGTGATTGCGACAGGCTGAACGTGAAATTCATATTCTCCACAAATGGGCATCAGTTCGTAGAGTTCGATAAATTCACAGGCCTCACTTCACGGCCTAAACCTATGTCTGAGTTTCCTACGCCGGATGAACTGCGCCGCAGATATGAAAACGGCATGGGCTTTTTGTTGGAGTCGGAGGCCGCCAGACCTTTACTTGTAAGGTACACGGGCGGCGAAGCGCAACGCCGATATTATCAGGACGCGGCTATCAGGGCTGTTTTCGAGCGTGTCGCGCAGGGAGAAAACCGAGCGTTACTCTCTTTGGCGACGGGAGCCGGAAAAACTTTTATCGCGGTCAATATGCTAAAACGCATTGCCGACGCTGGGCAGCTCAAAAAGGCGTTGTTCATTTGTGACAGAGATGAACTTAGGACACAGGCTCTTAGTGCGTTTCAGAATTTATTCGGCACAAACGCCGACGAAGTGAAAGGGAAAAACCCACAGAAAAACGCTCGCGTTATCATCGCTACCTATCAATCTCTTGGCATTTCGGAAGAGGGCGATGACGCGGGATTCTTGATTGAAAACTACCCCGAAAACTATTTTTCGCACGTCGTTATTGACGAATGCCACCGTAGCGCGTGGGGCAAATGGTCACAAGTGCTGACGCGCAACGATAAGGCTATTCAGGTAGGTTTGACCGCCACGCCGCGTAGCCTTATCATCAAGGAGAATACAGCCGAAGCGAAAGCAGACGAGAAAATCACGGCGGATAACCTCAAATATTTCGGCGAGCCCGTCTATGAATACGGCATGTTGCAAGCCGTTGAGGACGGGTATCTGGCCGCCTGTGAGATTCAATTAGGTAGCGTCAATCTTGACGATACTGGCATTCCCTTAGAGGAAGTGTTGAGGCACAACCCGCGCAACGCGATAACGGGCGAGCCCATCAGCGAGGAAAAAGTCAAGGAACTCTACGAGAAAACCGACTACGAATCCCGGATTCTCTTGCCGGACAGGGTTAGCGCAATGTGCGCCGATTTGTTCCGCCATCTTATTGAAGCTGGTACGCCTGAACAAAAGACGATTATTTTCTGCGTCCGTGATATTCACGCGGAGCTTGTCGCAAACGAGATGAACAACCTTTACGCCGCATGGTGTCTGACGACAGGCCACCGCAAAGCGGACAACTACGCCTTCAAATGCACAGCCGAGAGCAACGGCAGTAAAAATATATCCGATATGAAGGGCTCTAACGCCGATTATTTCGTCGCGTCCACGGTGGACTTACTTTCAACTGGTGTGGATATTCCAGCAGTCCGCAATATTGTGTTCTTCCGATACATGAAGTCGCCTATTTCGTTTCATCAGATGGTCGGACGCGGAGCGAGGCTTGCGGACAACAAGCTGATGTTCACGATTTACGACTATACGAACGCCACCCGGCTATTCGGTGAGGATTTTGCCTCAAAGCCAAGACTGGAGAGACCTCCAAGCAAAGGCGAGCCGTCCGACCCGCCGATTATCGTTAAGGCAGACGGCTTTGAAGCGGAGATTACAAATGAAGGGCGCTATGTCGTGACGGAAGTAGACGGGCAAATTCGGCGTGTGACGGTTGAGGAATACAAGGCGGGCATCGCAAAACAGCTTGTCAGGAGCGTCGCGTCACTTGACGAGTTCCGCGCTGTATGGGTTGACCCCACGGCGCGGCGTGGTTTACTGAGTGAGCTTGTCCGTAACGGTTTCTCGCCGGAGCTTATCCGCCAAGTAGAGAATATGAGCGAGTTTGATATGTATGACGTGTTGGTAGACATAGCCTATGGCGCGTCGCCAATTAAGCGACAGGAGCGCGCTTATAGCTTTACATATAAACAACGTACTTGGCTGACAGCGTTGCCCGACGAAACAAAAGCCGTTATCCTCGCCATTGCGGGGCAGTTTGCCCACGAAGGTACGGAAGCCCTTGAGAACAGCCAGATTTTCAGCGTACAGTCCGTCCGTGAGGCAGGCGGTATAGCCGCGCTGAAAAGAGGCGGTGACGCCGCTGAGCTCATGCGGCAGATCAAGGAAAGAATGTTCGCGGCGTGATGGAGACGGTGAGACTGGGGGAAATTGGCAAAAGCTTTATTGGGCTCACATATTCGCCTGATGATATTGCCACAAACGGTATCCCCGTTTTGCGTTCTGGTAATATTCAAAATGCACATCTCGATTTTTCAGATATTGTTCGTGTGAACAAAGCAATACCCGAAACATTATTGCTTCAAGCAGACGATATTTTAATATGCGCCAGAAATGGGAGCAAAAGACTAATAGGGAAATCGACGTTGATAAATGGGCTGAATGAACCAATGACTTTTGGAACTTTTATGTCCGTCTATAGAAGCCCTTACAACAAATATGTAATCCACTTCCTGCAATCTGATTTGTTCCGTCATCAATTGGGTAGAAGCGCAACAAATACGATAAATCAATTAACACAAGACATTTTACTGAACATTGAGATTCCCCTACCGCCTCTCGACGAGCAACGCCGCATTGCCACTATTATCGAAGCCCAACTTGCCGCTGTAGAA
>BOCC01000187.1 GCA_026002715.1 Synergistales bacterium | reverse complement strand
AGGACAGCGAGCTCGAGGGTCTGACTCTCGGCGCGATAGACTATGTGGCAAAACCGTTTTCCGCCCCGCTTCTGCTGAAGCGCATCGAGAACCATCTCGTCAGCGAAACGCAAAAAAAACAACTGAAGCAGTTCAACAATAACTTGGAAGACATGGTGCGCCGGAAAACCGCGCAGATATTCAATCTGCAAAACGCCGTGTTGAGCACGGTGGCCGACTTGGTGGAGTTCCGCGACGACGTGACGGGCGGGCATGTCTCCCGCACGCAGCAATATTTGAAGCTCCTCTTGGATGAAATGATGGAGGAAAAAATTTACGTTAATGAAACAGCCGACTGGGATATGACTTACCTGCTGCCCTCGGCGCAGCTTCATGACGTCGGCAAGATAGCCATCAGCGACGTGATACTGAACAAGCCCGGCAAACTCACTCAGGAAGAATTTAACATCATGAAAACCCATGCCAAGGTCGGTGTGGACGCCATCAAAAAGATAGAGGGCAACACGGAAGAACACGCCTTTTTGCGCCACGCGAGGCGAATTGCCGGCACGCACCACGAAAAGTGGGACGGCACCGGGTATCCGGAGGGCCTGAGCGGACGAGACATTCCGTTAGAAGGGCGATTGATGGCGATAGCCGATGTGTACGACGCGCTTATATCGATGCGCCCGTACAAGAAGCCGCTCACCACCGACGAGGCTTGGCAGATTATCAAGAACGGAAGAGGCGCCCATTTCGACCCATTGCTGGTCGATGTATTTTTAAGGGTCGCCGACAGGTTCGCGGCCGTGGCGCGAGACGTGTAAAACGTCGCGGTGTTGCTATGTTGCTTTCGAGAGATTCTTTGTCTTCTATGTTTCGCTCCGCCGCCCTGCTCTGGCAGGAGAGCGCCGCGCGTCTTGGCGAGATAGACTCTCGCTTCGGCGACGGCGATCACGGTATAACCGTCGGCAAAATGGCGCGCGTGATACTCTCTCGCTTGGACGGCTTTGGCGGCGAGAGCATAAAGAACTTCATAGAGGGACTGAGCGCCGACATTATGGGCATAAACGGAGGCAGCGCCGGTCCTCTTTACGGCACATTGTTCGAGGGTCTGTCCGCGCCGCTGTCGGACGAGACGGAGATTGACGCCGCGACGTTGAAGGCGATGTTTGCCGGGAGCGAAGACGCGCTTTTTGAGATAACGAAAGCGCGGGTGGGCGATAAAACTATGATGGACGCTCTAATCCCCGCCGTGGATGCCGCTGTTTCAACGGAGGGCGGCATATTGGCCATTCTGACAGCCGCGGCCGCCGCGGCCGCTCAGGGGAGCAAAAATACCGAAAATATGGTGTCGAAATTCGGACGGGCGCGCAGCTACGGCTCGCAGACGCTTGGCACCCCCGACGCGGGGGCGGCGAGCACGGCGGCGCTGTTCGAGGGATTTTTGCGCGGTTTTAGGCATTTTATTCTAATTCTAAGGGAGGAACAGTAGATGAAGATGAAGAAGTTTATCAACTCGCAGGAGAACCTGACGAAAGAGCTGCTCGAGGGTTTCGCGCTCGCCCACGGCGATCTCGTGACAGTCCTGCCGGCAAACACGGTGGTGAACAAAAAGCTCGCGAACGCTAACCGCGTCACTATCGTTACTCAGGGCGGCGCGGGGCACGAGCCGGCGCTCTCCGGTTTCGTCGGGGAGGGTATGCTGGACGTCAGCGTAGTGGGCGACATCTTCGCCGCGCCTGGACCTCAGGCCTGCGTGGACGCCTTCAAGTTAGCGGATGAGGGCAAGGGCGTTCTTTACATCGTCCTGAACCACGCGGGCGATATGCTGACCGGAAACTTGGCTATGAAGCAGGCGGCAAAGGAAGGGCTTCATGTGGTAAAGGTCGTCACACAGGAGGACGTCTCCAACGCGCCTCGCGAGAACAGCGACGACCGGCGCGGCCTTGTCGGTTGTGTGCCTGCTTACAAAATCGCCGGAGGCGCTGCCGCGGCCGGCAAGAGCCTCGAAGAAGTGGCCGCCATAGCCCAGCGCTTCGCCGACAACATGGCCACCTTGGCCGTGGCGGTGCGCGGAGCGACCCACCCGTCGACCGGAAATATGCTGGCCGATTTGGGCGAGGACGAGATGGAGATAGGCATGGGGCAGCACGGCGAGGGCGGCGGCGGGCGAAGCGCCATGAAGAGCGCCGACGAAACCGCGAAGGTAATGCTAAACACGCTTCTTTCCGACCTCTCCATAAAATCGGGCGAAAAGATAATGTTGATTCTGAACGGCGCCGGCGCGACTACCCTCATGGAACTCTTCATTATCTACCGAAAATGCGCAGAACTCTTGAAAGAGAAGAACGTCGAGATCGTGGCGAACTACGTTGGAGAGTTGCTCACAGTTCAGGAACAGGCTGGGTTTCAGATGTTTATGGCGCGTATGGATGACGAACTTCTCCGCTACTGGAACGCTCCGTGCGACACCCCCTACTTCAAAAGAGGTCTTTAGAGAATGCCCGACAACGGCGGGAACAAAGCCTCAAAGGATTTTCACCTCGATGTTGCGGCGGCGTCTGAAGGTTTCTTTGTAAAGGGCGCGAGCGGGTGCGACTGGGGCATGAAAAACCGCTTAGCCGGAATATTTAACGGCAAAAGCGGCAATACCGTCATGCTTGCGTTCGACCACGGCTATATCATGGGGCCGACCAGCGGGCTCGAGCGGCTTGACATAACGGTTCCCCCGCTCATTCCTCACGTCGACGTGCTGATGAGCACGAGGGGCGCGTTTCGCGCCTGCATATCCGCCGCCGCGAAGAAGCCGATATGCCTGCGCGTGAACTATGACTCCTCCGTGCTTTTCGACGATATGAGCGGCGGCGGCGGCATAGCCTGCGACATCAGAAACGCGGTGCGTATGAACGCGTCCTGCTTGGCCGTGCAGACATTTATAGGGTCTCCGGGCGAAAAAAATTCGCTCGAGCTCTTGGCCAGAACCGTAGACGCCGGGACGGACTACGGAATACCGACCCTTGGCGTTGTGGCCGTCGGGAAGCAGATGGAGCGCACGGAGCAGTTCTTTCTTCTCGCCACCCGCATATTGGCCGAAAACGGGGCTCAGATCGTAAAAAGCTACTACTGCGACGGGTTTGAGCGCGTTACGTCAGCCTGCCCCGTCCCGATAGTCATAGCGGGCGGCAAAAAACTGCCCGAGGCGGAGGCGCTCGATATGGCGTGGCGCGCAATCAGCGAGGGCGCAAGGGGCGTGGACATGGGG
>BOCC01000186.1 GCA_026002715.1 Synergistales bacterium | reverse complement strand
GGGGTATACTTCAAAGTATCTTAGAGAATATATGAAAGAATTGAAGAAGATAAAGGGGATACGTCAATGAAAAACAATAACGCCCGCAAGGATACGCCAAACCCAAGGCCGTTCGCCAAAAAAGCCGCGCCCGGCTCCAAACCATACGTCAAGCCCTGGCTCAAAGACCGCGAGCCGCGGCGAGAGCGCGAAATACCCGACGACGTATGCTGGGGGCGTCAGCCCGTGCTCGACATAGTGAAGACCGCGCCGGGGCGCTGCACGAAGATAATCATAGCCAACAACGTGCGGCCTCCGTTTCTCGACGAACTCACGGACGCCGCCCGTGCGGGGAAAATTGTCTATCAAATGACCGCACCCGAGGCTTTGGACTCGCTCTGCGGGGGCGCGCATCACCAGGGCGTGGCATGCCGCATAACAGAAGTCAAGCTACTTGAGCTCGAGCCTTTTTTGAAGGAAACGCAAAAAGACGCCCCTGACAAGCCGGCGCTGATTGTAGTGCTTGACCATATCGAAGACCCGCAGAACCTCGGCGCTATAGTGCGTTCGGCTGAGGCGGCCGGCGCTGCGGCGGTCGTGAGCTCGCGGCGTCGTTCCGCGCTGCCGGGCGGCACGGTGGTGAAGACAAGCGCGGGCGCGGCTATGCGCGTCCCCATGATCTCGGTCGTCAACATAGCCCGCAGCGTAGAGCAGCTCAAAGAGGCGAACTTTTGGACTGTCGGCCTCGAGAACGGCTCGGACGTATCGCTTTGGGACGACAAAATGCCGCCCAGGACGGCTCTTGTCATAGGCTCGGAAGGGGAGGGCCTGTCGCGCCTCGTGAGCGAGACCTGCGACCAGCTTTTGCGTATTCCGATTCAAGGCGCGGCGGGGTCTTTGAACGCCTCAGCCGCCGCAGCGCTCGGAATGTTCGAGTGGAGGCGCAAGCAGGTTAGCTAATCCGCGGTCATCGCCCTCATAAGCATTTCGGCAGCCTCGCCGCGCGTCACGGGACGCCCGGGGCGAAAGTCGTTGCTGTTTTTATACAGACTCAGTATCCCCTTGGAATCCAAGATTTTCACGGACGGCGCGCTCGGATGTTCGTCCGGGACGTCGAAGGGGCGACGGACAGGCGCGGAGGCGGTCTGGAAGCCGAACGCCGAGACAAGGGCGCGCGCAAAAACGCCCCTTGTGACAAAGCGGTCGGGCTTGTCCGTAAGAGCTGGCACCTCGCCCTTAGCGGTTTTGGATACGACTCTGGCCTTGGTCAGGATCATGACCATGTCCTCTTGCGTGATAAGCTCATCCACGCCGAACACGCCCTTGTCGGCCCCGCGAATGACGGCCATAGCGAGGACTGGGTCGTCGAGGTCGCTGATGTTGTAAGAAGGCGCGTGAGGCGGAGACAGGGGATCCATAATACCGTATAAGTTAAACAGCTGAACGGCGTTGAAAAAAGGATGTTCCGGCGGCACGTCTGAGTATTTGCAAAGCGAAAGGACGACTCCGGCCTCGAGCAAAGCGCGTTGCACTTTCACCGCAGGCACGTCGCGCGGCGCAAGCCCTTCAGCCGCGGACAGCGCCGCCAGCGCTCCGGCGGCCTGCCCGACCATCATACAAATGGGCTGAAGACGAATGGCCCCGGCGGAGAGCCTTGTCATAGAGAGGTTCTTTTCCGCGGCTAAGAGTCCGTCTATTTCTTTTGGTATCAAAATTCTGAGCGGCACCTGAAAAGGGCCTCGCGGACGGTTGCGGGCGGCTGAGACGGCGCGTTCGCCCGTTTCCGCCTCCACATCGGAGTCCTTGTCCGCTCCGTGCAGGTCGAGAATGTATCCGCCTATGGCTATGGCGTCCTCAAACTCGTGCCGCGTCTGCCCGTCGCGATAGCTCAATGAATTACGCAAAAGCTCCTCTGACGTCAGAGTATATTCGCTCAAGACCCTCCGCGATTCTCTCACATACGGAATGGGAGGCATGCGCTTAGCTATTTCATGCCACTCAAACGGCAAACCCCGCGCGGCCTCCGGGAGCTCGCGGGCGTCGTACTCGTCGTCCGTGACCGACCAGTCTTCCCCAAGCTCGTTTTGAATATAATAAATAAAGTGCAGGGTCTTGATGAACGCCTCTTTTTCTACCTTAGCCCTCAGAGACTTATCCTCCAGATACAGGACGGGCAGGCCTGTATGTCCGTTCTCCCAGCCGCTCTTGCCGGGGTAATCGTTTCCCCAGTTGGCGACGGTTTTGGAGATATATTTCCAGTTTTCGGGGCTGGCGTCGTAGCTCCAAGGGGCCGAGGAGTTCGGGAGGCCTCGGTAGGCGTTATGGCTGGCGAAATCTACAGGGGTAGGGACCGGATAGTTGCCCTTGAAAATGATACCTCTTGTTATGACGTAGCTTTCGTAGTTGCGCCGCGCTTCCTCGTAACCCGGAAGGGGGGTAACGGCTCTCAGATGCTGCGGCACTCCGCCCGGGTATCGGCGAAGAACGGCCGTCCATGTTATGTCCTGAATCATAGCGTCGGCCTTGATAAACGGCGTGACCGAGTTTCCCGCTCTGTATTCCGCTCCGGCCAGCGGCAACACGTCGCCGTACTCCGTGGCGTCTATGAGTACGCGGCATTTTATATCGCGCGTCCGTCCCGAGCTCGTAAGGGTGACGCCCGTCACGCGGTTTTTATCCCGCGACACTCTCGATACGAAAGAATTGAGCTCGATATCGAGCGGCTTTTTGCCGGTTCTCTTGGCGTCGTCAAGCATTTCATAAAGAAATTTCTGCCCTATAGACGGCTCGAAAGCGACGCTCCGCGGATCCCAGTAGCAGGTCCCCATAGATTTGCCGCGCAAGTCGTAGTAGTTTTTCAGCCTTGTGATGAACTCCAAATAGACTCCGCTGCGCTGTCGGCTCATATCATCCATCGTGGAAACCCCGGCTGCCGTGGCCTGTCCGCCTATCCAATCGCTTGGTTCCACAACTAAAACGGAGGCGCCAAGACGCGCCGCCTGAATCGCGGCGGCCACTCCTCCAATGCCGCCTCCGGCCACGACGACGTCATATTCGGCTCGCGCGCCCCTATCGGCTGCCTCCGCAAAACCGATGTTTAGAGGCGCAAAAAAAAGAAGCGCCGCTGAAAAAACAAGCAAGAAAAAATAGATAAACGGCGCGCGCAAATGTAAAGAGCGTGGGTCTATGGTCAAACATAGCCCTTATGAAACTAAACGCGACGCCGAAATAAGGAGCGCGCGCGAAATAGCGCAAACAACCAACACAAAGCTCCGCGCCTCGTGAGAAGTCCGA
>BOCC01000185.1 GCA_026002715.1 Synergistales bacterium | reverse complement strand
ATGAGACGGATGGGTATAGAGGCTGTTTATCCCAAGCCGAGATTGAGCAAGCCCAGCAAGGAGAATGGCAGGTATCCGTATTTGCTGAGGGGTTTGTCCATTGATAATCCTAATCAGGTGTGGAGTACAGATAAACTACATACCGACAGCAAAGGGCTTTGTGTACCTTGTGGCTATTGTAGATTAGTATAGCCGTTACGTTCTGTCGTGGGAAGTATCCAACAGTATGGAGTCGTCGTTTTGTATCAAAGCGCTTGAGCGCGCCATAGCAAATTACGGTACGCCCGAGATATTCAACACCGGGTCAAGGCAGCCAGTTCACGGATCATAGGTTTACAGGTATCCTTGAGAAGAACGGTGTCCGAATAAGTATGGACGGCAAGGGCCGTTGTCTGGACAATGTTTTCATGGAGCGCCTATGGCGGGACTGTGAAGATATGAGGAGGTGTATATCAAGGGATACGAAACGCTACAACGACGCACGAGCTGGCCTGAAGAAGTACTTTTGGTTCTATAACAACGACCGCCTCCACCAGTCCTTAGACTACAAGACCCCTTCTGAAGTCTACCTAACTGGAGGTAGAGATGGAGCGCCGTCAGAGGCAGGAGCTATTTCTCTTAAATCTGTCGCATAATGGTCTTGACAGATGGGGCCACTTTACAGAATAGTACAGAAATTCGGCACAATCGGAGTAAAAATTGATGGTGACCGGTATGGCGTAGGTTTACCCGAACAATATCGTCATATGGAAAACGCAAGTAAATTAAACTCAGATTAACTCTCAGAAACACATACTATCTGGCAGATATTAGGAGGCGTTAGATATGGCGCGATATATAATTGGTGCACATAGTGGGCATGATGCATCAGCATGTTTATTTAAGGACAATACGCTGGTTTGTGCCATAGCTAAAGAACGACTGACACGTAAAAAACATGACTCCGGTGAGCCTGTTGAATGTATAGAGTACTTATTGGACGCTTGCAAGTTATGCAAATCTGAAATTGATATGGTTGTTCGGTGCAATTGGTACGATTCACGCGAGTTAGACGATGCGTACTACAATGGATTCAAGAACGTAAAAATAAATAAAAACCATCATCTATTCCATGCATACGCCTTATCATTGGCTAATAACGGTGGCTGCGATATGCTGGCCTTGATTCTTGATGGCAGAGGGTGTCGCCTTGAAGATGCCGGAGAATTAAACATTGCTGGCGCGAATTTGTTTGAATCAGAATCTGTATATAAAATAACCGGTAATAGGATAATTCCGATGGAAAAAATGTACGCGGAACATTTCCCTAATGAGTATAAATGGGGTTCACATTTGAACAGTGTTGGCTATGCTTACGCAACAGTAAGTAAGGCGGTTTTTCAAAGCGCACACGCCGCAGGCAAAATTATGGCATTGGCAGCTTTTGGCAAAGAAAATGCGAATATTCCTCAAGTGTTCTGCGACAACATACGTTTTGAAGTAAATAGAGAGTGGTTATCTTACATCGAAAACCTGGTTCTTCCAATAAATTTTGCCGATGACATGGCAAAAGACCTAAGTTATTCGGTTCAGAGCGCGCTAGAAAGATATATTGAATTGCGGGTCAAGTCGCTAGTCGATAGTTATTTGATAAATACAATCGGGATATCCGGTGGCGTAGCGTTGAATTGTAAAAACAACAGGATAATCGCGAACAAGCCTTATATAAGCAAATTGCTTGTTTTTCCGGCGTCTGGTGACGACGGACTTTCAATTGGTGCGGCATTGTGGGCGATACGTGAGATATTCAATGATTGGCGTGAAGTTGTATGGGACATAAGGTTAGGTAAAATATATCGACAAACTGTTTTTGATGAAAGTGCTATAAACAGGGTAGTTAAATTGCTTTTAAATGGCGAGTGTATCGGATTATTTGAAAACGGTTCGGAATATGGTCCACGTGCCTTATGTAATCGTAGCCTTATTGCAGATGCTATGGATGTCAAGATGAAAGACTACATGAACATAAAAGTGAAAGAGAGGGAGCAGTTTAGACCATTTGGCGGTGTTGTATTGGCAAGAAATCTTAAAATGATTACTAGTGACAAGCTGGCAAACCCTTATATGTTGTCCGCTGCCATTATAAAACCAGAGTATCAAAATAGAATTCCTGCTCTTGTCCATGCGGATGGAACAGTCCGACTTCAAGTCGTGAGTGATAAAAACACATCAATATACAAAATTTTAGAGGAATATGAACGCGAAACGGGCGGAATGGTTTTAATTAATACATCATTTAACTCAAAAGATGAGCCAATAGTTGAGACAGAGAATGAGGCGTTCGCATCAGCAAAAAAAATGGGTATTCATTATATGCTGTCATCTGGCACTTTGAAGGAAATATTGTCAAGAGGCATCTAAATTTGAGCAGGGCCGTTTCATAAAAAATTTCAGGCTTAACAAGAATGTACAAAACCCTGATAATACTTGATAATATACAGAAAGCAAAAAAATATTATTGAGGTGAAAAAATTAAATATAAAAGAAAGATTTGCAAATATTGAAGATCCGCGCCACCAAAGTTATATTGAGCATAAATTGTGTGATGTGCTCACGATAGTTATGTGCGCTGTGATGAGCGAATTTAGACCAGTTACTCGGACATTGTGATGTACGCTAAATACGTAACTACTCAGGACTTGACAGACAGCGATAGAACAAGATAAAAACTTCGATAGCTATTGAAATTAAGGACTTGCAAAATAAGGGTCACCTCTAAAAACCCATCAAATCGTCTCTATATTGCCGGCAATGATGCTTTTACGGAACTTGCGAGGTAAAAGTTGTTATTCTTACCTCTGTCGATATTCTGTCGATATGGATTTTGTGGTGTTTCGCAGCTTGATACCAAGTTGCAATCAACATATTGAGAATAGGGGATTAATTATCCGTTTAGTCGTGATATATCAACGGTTTCTAAATAGATTAAATCCCCATAGATTGCAACTTGGTATGAATTGGTTTTTCTGCTATTTTGAGCAGAAAAACCACATAAAATAGGTTTATGCTGCCATAGCAGATGCTTTCCCTATCTTTAGCAATGTCATATAGCGCATAAGGTTGTAAGCCAAATCGCGCATAGCGATTTGGCATTTTGCTCTATCTATTCCTATGCAGCGTATAGTCAAACCGCCCATGCAATATGTCATACGTCCAAACACATGTTCAACACGGGAACGGACAGGTGACACTATTTTTCTGTTGTACTCTTTTTGTGTTTCTGTCAGGGGTTTGTTACGATTCGCTTTCGCACAAGTATGATGCTCAACGTCCGGACATTTTTCTTTGAGTTTAATATCTATCTCAGTACCTACGTAACCCGCGT
>BOCC01000184.1 GCA_026002715.1 Synergistales bacterium | reverse complement strand
ATTTTAGAGATAGAGGACATAGGGCAGCTCGTAAACCTTATCGGGGCGCATATTTCGGTAAAAATTGAGTTCAAGCAGCGGCTTTTGGAGACGCGGGACTTGGAGTCGGCGCTCAGCGTTTTGCTGCGAATGCTTATGGAGGAAATAGACATATTAGAGCTCGAACACGACATTCAAAATCGCGTGAGAAGCGTGGTCGACAAACAGCAAAAAGAATATTATCTGCGCGAACAGCTGCGCATTATCCAAGACGAGCTTGGCCAGGACGACAAAGACAAAGGGCCGGACGACAATTTAGACGAAGTGGAACAGTACGAACAGAAAATAGACGAGTCGGCCATGAGCGACGAGGCCAGGGAAAAGGCGCAGCGTGAGCTCGTGCGTCTTGGTAAAATGCCCGCCATGTCGCCTGAGGCCGTCGTCCTGCGCAACTATCTCGATTGGCTGATAGATTTGCCCTGGAACAACCGCACAACCGATAACGACGACATAGCCCACGCGGCGGAGCTTTTGGATGAGGACCACTACGGCCTCAACAAAGTAAAGGAGCGCATTTTGGAGTTTCTGGCCGTGCGCCGTCAGGCCGGGGACGATATGAAAGCTCAGATAATCTGCTTTGTGGGGCCTCCGGGCGTGGGCAAAACGTCGCTCGGGCGCTCCGTGGCCCGCGCGCTCGGGCGCAACTTCGTCAACGTCTCGCTGGGCGGCGTCAGAGACGAGGCCGAAATTCGAGGACACCGCAGAACGTATATAGGCTCTTTGCCGGGGCGCATCATTCAAAAGCTGACGAGAGCCGGAAGCTGCAACCCCGTCATGCTTCTCGACGAAATAGACAAACTCGGCAACGACTTTCGCGGAGACCCGGCCTCGGCTCTCTTGGAGGCCCTCGACCCTCAACAGAACTTCGGCTTCACCGACCATTATTTGGAAGTCCCATTTGACCTCAGCGAGGTACTCTTCATAACCACGGCAAACGTCACGCACACCATTCCGCGCCCGCTTCTCGACCGTATGGAAGTAATAGCACTCTCCGGCTATACGAACGAGGAAAAAACACAGATAGCGGTCCATCATCTGCTTCCGAGAGTTCTGAAAGAGCACGGTCTCAAAAAATCTCATATGAAAATCTCCAATAAGACTTGTTCCAGCATTGTCACCCGTTATACACGTGAGGCGGGGGTGCGCGGACTCGAGCGGGAGCTGTCGACCATAGCGCGCAAAGTGACGCGTCAGATAGTCGAGGCGAAAGATCGCGGAGACAAGCTGAAAATGCCGATGCTTATCGGTTCAGCCGCCGTAACGGAATATCTTGGAGCGCCTAAACTTCATGACACCAGAGTGCCCGCTTCGCCGCAAAAGGGCAGCGTTGTGGGCCTTGCATGGACTGAGGCCGGTGGGGACGTGCTGATGATAGAGGCCGTCACGATGAAGGGCAAGGGCGAACTATCCCTGACCGGCAACTTGGGCGACGTCATGCAGGAGTCCGCTAAGGCCGCCGTGAGCTTTCTGCGCTCGGTGAGCGACAAGCTCAAGATAGGAAAGATCGACTGGAAGTCTATCGACATACACCTTCACGTCCCGGACGGCGCCGTGCCCAAGGACGGGCCGTCAGCGGGCGTGACGATAGCCACCGCTATTTTGTCCGCCGTAAGCGGGCGTAAAGTGCGTAACGGCATAGCCATGACGGGGGAAATATCGCTTTTAGGACACGTCCTGCCCATTGGCGGCATAAAGGAAAAACTCTTGGCGGCCAAGCGATACGGCATAAATTACGTAATTTTACCGCAGGCAAACAAAGTGGACGTGACGGAAATGCCGGATCAAAAAGTGCTTGAAGGCATGGAGCTTGAATATGCCGTAGAGGCGGAAGATATTTTTAAGAAGGTTTTAATGTGAGCGGGATGACTTGGAGCGCGAGCGTAGAGGCAACCAGCTTCAATATTCCGCAGTTTCCGCTCTCCTCCGATGATATTTGCGAAGTCGCTCTGGCGGGGCGTTCCAATGTCGGGAAATCTACGTTGGTAAACGCCCTTTTAGGCGCTAAATTAGCCTACGTCGGCTCGTCACCCGGCAAGACGCGGAGCATAAATTTCTATTCGGTATCGGCGCGCGAAACCGAGGGAAAGCTATGCTCGTTTCGCGTGGTCGACCTGCCCGGATACGGCTACGCGGGAGGGAGCAAGAGCGAGCGCAAGGAGTGGTCAAACCTCACGTCAAGCTATATCGAAACGCGCGCGGCGCTCCGCTTGGTCTGTCACCTCGTGGATTTTCGCCACGGGCTTTTGCCTAACGACCGGGAGCTGCAAGACTGGCTCTCCGAGAAGGGCAAGCCTATTATGGTTTTGTTCACCAAGTCGGACAAGATAGCCAAAAATAAGCGGCGCGGACTTTTGCAGCAATACGTCGCCGGCGGGCTCAGATCTTTTGACGTCCCGATTCTGACCTCCGGGGAAGAGCGCGCGGACGGCGAGCTGCTGGGCGTGGGCGAGCTTCGGGAGTTTTTGGTGAGATACATACGGGGCTTGGAAAAAACCGATTAAAATATTAGAAGGAGGGTTTAACATGCAAAAGAAACAGGGTATAAGGCGGCAGGTTTTCGGTATCTTCATCGCGCTGGCGATAGCTATTAGCGGGGGGGGGACGGCGTGGGCGACCGGTTGGAATGATTTTACTATCTCAGGCGCGCCGGGCACGGACTACACATTAGTTACTGCTGGTGCGGTTCCCAACGACACGCTGAACGTGACCGCCGGAAAAACGGTCACAGTCACGGGTACGGTCGACGCGGCAAATGCGCTTTCCATTTTTATCCCCGCAAGCTCAAAAGTGATATGGAAAGCGACGCTGACGGTAAGCAGGCCCAATTTTAACTCCAACGGCACAGTGATTGGCCTGAGCGGCGACGGAGATTTTGAGGTGACGGAAGACGGGACAATCAGCGTCGAAGTCGACCCAAGCTATAGCATTAACGCTGTATTATACGCCAACGATAGCGTCAGTGTAACCGTATCGGGCGGCACGGTCAGCGTAAGCGGGGACACCGGCTATGCCATCACCACCACCGCCGGCGATGTAAAGGTATCGGGCGGCATGGTCAGCGCAAGCGGCGAAAAAAGCGTTGTTATTGCCGGTGCTGACCCTGCCGGCAGTATCGAAATAAAAAACGCCGTTCTCATAATGAGCGGCGCGGGCGCGGTCACGGAAGGCAGCGCGACAGCAACCATAATCAGCGCGTTTGAGTTCGTAAACGGAATCGGCGCGGTGACGGGGACGCCCGACGCGACGCTCACCCAAGACCTCACCCTCTCCGGCGACCTCACCATCCCGGCCGGCGCGAAGCTGACCATAGCGCCCGGCGTGACGCTTAACCTGAACAGCCACAAGCTGACCA
>BOCC01000183.1 GCA_026002715.1 Synergistales bacterium | reverse complement strand
ATAATTTCGTCATAGTCGATGCGACGTAGTGGGTCTACCATATAATTGTCTTCTGGTATACCCGGCCCCGCGGTGTTGAAGAACTTTGCTACTTTGTACGCGTCCATTGAGACCTCCTTGCTAACAGCGCCGTTGCCGATGTTATGATTTTATTCCAGTATTGACAACTTCTTCCGCGTCTACATGGCGTTATAAGCCGAATTGGCTTCCCTTATAAAATTACCTCATCTGTTCCAAGTTGCACGGCCGCTTTTGTCTTTCTATTGAGCGCGAAATCGCAGAAATCGCATGATGGAATATAGTCTAAAGATAAAAATTTCTTGATATTGGCTCGCATAACCTTAGGGTTATCGTCCAACTCCATAAAATCACCGCTTTCCTCTGGTTTTAGCTCCAAATCCGCCAGGCGTGCGGCACGTTCGCAAGGATAAACCCTAGAGCCTACATAGTATTGCATTCAAAAAACGGGCACTTCGAAAATATTTCACATAGTTCATCAACGCTTCCGCCTCGTTTGGCAAAATTACCAAATTTATACCATACGTTCTCAGAATAGGGCAAAATGCAATAAGCAATCCCATTCTCGACCAAAAAGGACATCCATTCGTTTTTCATGAACGATAATTCCCCATAATCGCTTATCCTTACTACAATTTTAGGATCGCGCAAGCAGGAAGCCAAAGATTCGTCAGGGTATAACGCAACATTTGTATATATATACTTATGCTGAGAATTTTTTCGGATCGTTTTAGCCCGTCAAGCAATCGGCAAAGCTCTGACTCCGGAAAAAGAAATGGTTCCCCTCCGTACAAGACGACATCTGCTATCGTATCAAGACCATCCAAGAGTTTGTTGATATTTTTCAACAGTTTATCTACATCGACATCCCAATGACGCGAAAACTTGGAATAATACGGCATCATAGAGGTACAGTCTCTGCACTTCAAATTGCATCTGGTAGTTATTGGAATATTAAGGTGATTCAGACACAAAAACGAAGGCTTAAAATAACGCGCGTACCTGAACAAATGAAACAAAAAATAAAACGCAAGAGGCAGAAAATAAAACGCATTCGCGATTTTTTTCAAGTAAGATGATTTTATCTTTCCTGATAAAGACAAATACCAAGGCCAAGCATCGTGTACCGCACTGTGCTTAATGCAAAATAAACGGGATTTTCCGTCTCTCTTCCCTCTCTTAACATCAACCCCTCGACTTCTCCGGCACGGACGCGAACAGTTTCTTTCGCTTTTGCACGACATTGTAAGCCGGATTAGCTTCTTTTATAAGTCGCTCCATAACCTCTGGGTCATCGGGAAGGTGATACGTACAAAGAGCTAATTTTGGAGCGAACCGCTTGAGCGTCTTAGTCGCGCCCTTCAACATATACCGCTCGTAACCTTCTACATCGGCTTTGATGAAGTCCACACGCTCTAAGCCGTTTTCTTCCACAAAGTCGTCAATGGTCGTTGTCTCGATTTCAACAAACTGAGCATCACCAAGTGATGAAATTTTTTCCATCTCTCTCTCTCTCTCTCTCTCTCTCTCTCTCTCTCTCTCTCTCTCTCTCTCTCGAAACAATCCTGCTACCGGCTTTATCTTTATCAGCATTGGCCTTGCCAAACGTGACCGTCTTCTTGGCGTCCCCAAGCCCCTTTTTCACCGGGTAAATATTATTGTTGAGATCGGCTGTCATCATAAGAATTTCATAGTTTTCGTCGTCAGGCTCGAATGCGTAAGTAGTCGCGCCCTTAACCGAAGCGTAAGCCGCGAAGTCTCCAACCCAACTTCCGGCGTCTATGACGACATCTCCATGTCTTACTGTGACGTCAACAAGCTCGTTGCGAAGGCCGTAAGGCCCCTCAAAAAGTATCTCGAACAACGCGTCTATCTTGGATTCATCGTAGCAATCATCGTATTTCATATACACGAAAAATGTATCCCCGAAAACGTTATATAAAAGGCCAATATCTGACAAAAAACAAGGTAACGCCACGTCTTTGAATATATACATTCCGGTACCACTGCAAGCATCACTTACGAGATCATCTATCTCGGCACAAAACTTTTCTTTCACTTCAAAAAATCCGTGCCCATATTTTTTTGAGATGCGTTTTCTAAAGGCGCTTTCGGCGTAAGTGGAGGGTTTTTTAGCGACGCACTCAACTAAGCTGTCAATGCAGTAAAGTGTCAATTCCAAAATATTAAGCCGATAAGTAGACTCAACTGCTTCGCGCTTATTTCTGGCTGATATAGGGATGGCTTTATAACGACTATTGGCTAATTTTCGTGCAATTGTCTCAAAGATATGCATAGCTTCTTCCTTTCATTTTACAAGCTAATTTGCAATGGAGCAGTTCCCGTTCCGATTATTAGTCTATACTTCCAAAAGCGATAGCATATTTCTGAGTTGTATATTTAAGCAATTATTCATTTGAACCAGTATATTAAGCGTTCTGAAGTCAACCCAGAAATATCCGTCAGGTAACGCCCCAAGTTCATTTTTATCGACCTTGATAACGACGTTATGGTTTTGCTCGTGATAAAACCGCCCACCCTCTTCCGACAATACGACATTATACAGTATATCCTCTCCAAATTCATATTTATGCAAGAAAGTCTGCAGTACTCTATCCTCCCTCGAACGGGAAGCGGTAGGCTCAAGTTGCACACTTGGACCCAACTCAATCGAATCCATGCATCCTATTTCCGATTTCGCGAGCACCAAGAAATTCAGAACATCGTCATATTCGCATACAAACATGCCAAACAGGGCCATTCCGCGCGCTTCAAACAATGGTTGGAACCAACGTGCCACTTCTCTTTCCTCAATGGAAATATCACAGTAAATGACTCTAAAGTCACTTGTTCCATCGCAATATATGCCGGAGTCATCCATCCTCCAGTGTTTCAGACTATGCAATGGCACAAGAACTTCAGCGGGCGTATCAAACATCTTATAGTTATTTATATAATGAAATATTTCGGGATAATGATTTTTCTCGTCTCCCTTGAAAATAGAACTAAAGAAAGATTTATCCTTAAATAGACTTCTTATCTCCGTTAATTCCTGTGGGTTAAAATTTTCTAAAGAATAAGGAATACATGACAACACAGTACGTGTATCCATGTTGACAAGGTTATCGTATCGCATTAACGTTTTGATTTGCCCCAAGGTCATCCAGCGATGACTTTGGGGAACTTCGATATCCTCATCTATCTTTATAATGATGTTACGGTTACGTTTCTTATAAAAACGTGAAGATTGTTCCGATTGGATCTGATCGACTATGATCTCATATCGATTGGCGTTGACGAAATAATCAAGATAGGGCGGCTTTTTACCACCGTGCTGTTGAGTAAAATTACTTTTAGTTGCCTGTATCGTGGGGGAAAGCTGAATTTTATTTACATTCCCGGGTTCTATC
>BOCC01000182.1 GCA_026002715.1 Synergistales bacterium | reverse complement strand
TGCCTTCCATTCGGATTCCCGTTTCATCGCAGTGTAAAACTTCTGATTCTTTCAGCTTAGCTTTAACTTCATTCTCAAACGAAGACAGTTCTTTGTGGCATGTCTTCCAGTGCCTTATGCACTGTTCCCTCACTTGGCGTAAAGCCGAACATAGCCGAACAGGTTTCCACGATACGTTCGTATGACAAAAACTGTCCCGCGCTCAAATACACTAATAAAGCTATACCCAAATGCTGAATAATTTGCCAGAATCCAAAGGGATAAGTTCTGCCGCCTAATTGACTGTCTGGTAAATCTGAAGGCAAACGAGTATAACACCCTTGGACCGTATTGTACAGCGGCGTCATCAATCTCTTTTGGAAATTCTCCCTGATTCTTTTGATGGCAGTGAGGACATTCTTTTTCTATTGTCTGATGTTCAGTGTATTGAAGAGCAATTTCCGGCAAATCCGCTGACACAGTTCGCCCAGAAAAGCAACCCTGGAATTAATGGACAAGTCGGTCGTATGCACTGCCATCAGAAGGAATAACAGCCACAGGACATAACGTATGAGTGACAGATAACGGTGCGCCGGATTGGGAATGTTCATGTTGACGCCGGTCAGCCGCCCCAAAAAGCGCAGCCATTCCTGTGCCGCGCCGAACGGACAAACCCAACCGCAAAAGAACATCCCGGCGAGAACGACGGACGCGACAAATACGTGTCCCGGCAGAGCGTTGATATCGACGAGATAGTTGTACCCGGCGACAGTAAAACCCATCGCGATAATCTGCACTCCGAAGCGGTATAATTGCGTCACTTTTTTAAGATTGCGGAACATCATCAGTCCATCCGTATTCCTCCATAAGCAGATTCCAAATAACCGGCAAAATAATAATTCCCCGTGATTCCTCCTGATCCCAAAAGTAATACTTCGGCTCCATCGGATGCAGAAGATACGCCCAGATTGCCGATCAAAATCAGCAAAACAATCCACATATTTTTAGTACACACGTTTTTCAAACTCATAGTACAATCCTCCCCATCAAGCAGTTTCGCCCATGTCGTCGATATCGTCGATATCGTGTCGTGAGTTTCTTCAATTTTATACTACAGTGAAATTGTGAGAGATATGTGATAGGTGACGAAAAACCGGGAAATTAAAAGCAATGTTGGTTAAAGCCTAAATCGGAACGTCGAACCAGAAGATATTTTTACCTTCCGTTGAATCCACTCCATACGCGAATCCGTGTGCGGACAGTATTGCGCTCACTAAAGAGAGCCCGATACCGCTTCCCTCGCGGCGGCCGCCCTGGTGCTGTACCCTCTGATACCTTTCCCAGATAGTTTTTTGGGCGTCTTCGGGGATTTCTTTGCCCGGGTTGGCGACAGACACTTTTATGGAGTCTTCCGTCGGCTCTATGGATACATCAATGCACTCTCCGTCCCCGGTATGGTTTATTGCGTTTCCGATCAGATTTCGCAACACCTGAGACATTTTCAGCGCGTCAATTTTTATCGGTATTTCAGTGGAAAAACTTTTCATACTGAAATTCAGATTCCAGACACCGCCAACGTGTTTTCCGAAATCGACCTCCGAGGCGACCAGATCGTTGAGATTCCACTCAGCCATGTTCAGTACGACCCCGCCGGATTGAATCTGAGAGTAGTCGAGGATGTCGTCCACCATTCTGTTCAGGCGCGACGCCTCGTCAATGATCAGATTCAGGTTCTCGCTCCGTCTGACCTCATCGTTCCACGTTAGGTCACGCACCATTTCACCGTATCCGACTATCAGCGAAAGCGGGGAACGCAGTTCGTGCGATACGTTCGAGATGACTTCCCTGCGCAGAGCCTCCACCCGCTGCAAGGCGAGCCCAAGTTTTTCGACGGAATCGGAGAGCTGCCCAAGTTCGTCGGAACGACTTACGCTCGGTTTGGCGTCCAGGTTTCCATCGGCCATCGCGTCAACAGTATCCTTGATATTCAAAATCGGTTTCGTGAAGTGCCTCGTCAAAAGAAGCGCCCCAAGCGACGAAGCAATTGTCAGAATGACGCTGAGCCAGAAAAGTTGTCCGCGTATCAACGCCTGCATGGTATGGAGTTCCGCGAGGGAACTGTAGAGAAAGAGAGCTGCCGGCTCTCCTCTGTATCTCACCGGAAAGCCCAGGGCGATTTTCATTTCCGGCTCCCCTCTGTTGATGACCCCCTCCACCCTGTCTCCCGCTATAACTCTCTCATAATATCTGTTTTTGTAGAGAAATTGGTCGTTGGCCATCTCCACCTCCAGGTTCGCGGGAGCGCCCATGCTGTAAATGGAAAACGTCCTGCCATTCATGTCCAGCAGAAACACCTTGCCTTTGACAGCCTTGCTTAACTCCGCAAGAGAGGCGGTATCCTCCATGCTTGCGAGCTCGGAGGCCATCGGCTCGATTTGACCAAGGAGTATGTTTGTTGTTGTCCGTATATAACCAGGCTCAAAAAGGGCTATCTGCACGACCCACAGGAAAGCCACTCCGAAAGCAGACAGCAGCAGCATCGCTCCCCACAGTCGGAACGCGAACCGGCTTATGGAATATCCGAATAATTTAAATGTCTTCCCTGTAGTCAAACTTATACCCAACACCCCAGACGGTGGCAATCAGTTTCCGCAAATCTCCCATACGTTCGCGCAGGGACTTGATATGCGTATCAAGCGTTCTCGCGTCACCGCTGTAATCAGCCCCCCAGACATAATTGAGCAACTGTTCCCGCCTCAGCGCTACCCGGTTATGTTTTGCCATATAGAACAGAAGATCGAACTCCCTGGGCGTAAGAGAAATTTCCTCATCATCTATACGGACGGAATGGGAAGGGAGGTTGATTTGAAGAATTCCGAATTTGAGTACGCCATCTTCTATCCCAGAGACCCGCTTCAAAATGGCTTTTATACGCGCCATCAACTCTCTGGGGCTGAACGGTTTGGGGACGTAGTCGTCGGCTCCGAGGCCAAAGCCGTACAGTCTGTCATACTCCTCGGTACGAGCTGTCAGCATGATAACGGGCGTATTGCAGAACGCTCTGATTTCGGAGAGGGTTTCAAAACCATCCCTGCCCGGCATCATGACGTCAAGGACAATAACGTCGAAATCATGTCGTTCAACAGCTTCGAGCGCTGCGTCACTGTTTTCAGCCTCAACACACGAAAAACCCTCCGCCTGGGCATACGTCTTGACAAGTTTTCTCATGTGCAGGTCATCATCGACGATGAGTAAATTCATTGATGCCCTGTCTCCGACATGTTCATTCCCCCACATAAAGGCTATATTAACTTTACATACTGCACAATATACCATGCTCCTTACCGAAATCGGTTAATGGAATCCTAAAATCTGCAAAAAACCATACCTACACGGGCATATCAACATCAAAAGCGCGCAAAATAGATTGTTGCGTTGCTGTCAAAGGATAGAGGATGCGGTTGCCTGAAATATACTGAACTTTCAG
>BOCC01000181.1 GCA_026002715.1 Synergistales bacterium | reverse complement strand
ATTTTGCCACCCGTGCCTATTTTCCCGGATTCCCAAGCGAGCAGCAGAGTCTGAATGAACGCGCTTTTCCCAACTCCGTTTACGCCCGTGAGCACAACCAAGCCCGGAACGGTTAATGTAACGTCTTTGAAACATTTATATCCCTTGACGGAAATTTCCCTAATCATTTAAGAGTCTCCGAGAGTATTTTTTCCATCTTATCGAAGCGGTATTTGACCTTTCGGACGGAATTTGTGCTTTGGCTTATGGCGTCGATAAAACTCGCGTCATCTTCGATGGCTTTGTATATTTTATCCTTGAGCTCGGCGGCGTGACGTGCGACGATATCTTTATCATATGCGGCGATATTGACAGAGACGCAATCAAACAGCGCCTTGTTGAGCTGAGCGTTTTCAGCCTTTCTGAACGCATAGCAACCAAAAACAATAAGCGAATTTGTCATAGCGTTTGCAAACAAAGTCTTAAGACGCGCCCGTTCGGGGTCGTCGTCTTGCTTTGACACTCCAAGACTCTCGTTGACAGCGTCGAGAAATTTATCCATCGACCCGTGATAGTCTTCGTATCTGATTTGCCCTTCCCTCCACAGCTTCAGAGCGCAGAAACGCAACGCCAATTCTCTGTCGGCCATGCGTTTGTGATCTTTCACGACGCCGTGAGTCGCGTCGTGAAATTCTTGCGCTGACGCGAGATTTGCCAAGAAAGCCCGACCCTGTTTAGTGCTTAGGCAGTGGCGTATCTCTTGCGCCGTGAGCGGAGTCCCCCCGGTATTGATCCTTTTGAATATGTCAAATTTGACTTCTGATGGAGTTTGCGGGTCTATAACGTTTATCTGGAGCTGCGTTCCGTCAAAGCGCCTTCCCCACATTTCGTCTTTCAAATCGGAATATCTCTTGCCGTGCAGATCGACGAGATATTCAAGACGCGCCAGTTTGTATCGGTCTTGGTAAAACTCATGTATTGCCGACAAGCGCTGCACTCCGTCGACGACTTGCATATTGTTGTCCATATCTGATGAAAAGTAAAACGTCGGGATGGGGATTCTTAAAAAAATAGACTCTATCAACCTCGACTTCTGGCGCGGCTCCCATACCTGCAAGCGCTGGAAATCGGGTGTTAAATCTAGGGAGCCGTTATCGATCATCTCCATTAAATGATGCAAGGAATAGACTTTTTGGTCGACTCGAATCAGCTTCGCGTCCCACGGTTTTTCGGGGAGCTCGTCTTCGCTCTCTATTTCTTCTGTCTCCGGCTCTATGGCATCGTTATGTATGTCTAACATGTCAATCACTCCTACGTTTTGAATTCTCCACAAGAACCGCAATCCATTAAATATAGCGCAAGCCTCTTTTATTCGCAATGGATAAGCGGTACAATAACTTAAAGGAATTTTTTGTCAAGTTTTGCGATAAATAATAGTTATGAAAAGTAAGGGAAATTTGATATAACCTACCTTGAACGTATCAGGCTTAAAAGAGGCCGTGCGATGCGCTTAAAGTCGGGATACATCAGTTTCGATCTTTTCCCACAGGAGCCGAAAGCCGTTCATAGCCTTGTCAATGCGGGCGAGACATATAGCCGTCACGTTTTCCGAAAAATCGAATTTTTCGCCCGAAACCGCCACGAGCAAAGCCTTTTGGGGCTTTGCCGCGCCTGTTTTCTTCGCTAAATCCAAAAGCCACTCCGGCCCTATAGAGTGTATGTTAAATCCGTCTAAACGCGAGCTTGGAAAGACCTCCGTGACGCGGAACCCGTCTTCGTAAACAGCGGTATCGGCGTCGCAGAAAATGGCCAGGTCCGCCGTCACCATCTCCGAAACTAACTCCGGAAGCAACTGATGTTCAAGGCATAATGTCGCGGCCACTCCCCTGTCTTCGCGCAAAAACTTATAAATGCGAGAAGCCAATATCACTCCGGCCGCGTCGTCCTCGCGATATTCGTTGCCAAAGCCAGCCACCCATACCGATAAGCGCGGGATACGATCACGCGTTGTGTTCATTGGTTTCACCGGCATTTCTCAGTTCTTTACGCTTGGCGGCAAGCCTGTCTCGCTTGGCTCTGGCAATGTATAGTGATTCCAGTAAATCAATGGGGTTTGGAATGTCGCTCGCCGGTTTTTTCCGGCGAAGCTCCTCCAGCGCAAATTTTGTGTCGGAGCGTTTGGCGTCGAGCTTAGCTCGCTCCGCGGCAAGCGCGCCCGAACGCTCTTGAAGCACCTTGCGTTCAGACTCCGGCAGACATGATGAAAGATACGCGTCTTCGTTCTTGAAATCTCCCGCTATAAGGCGCCTTCCGAAGGAAATATTCATCTTTTGCAGACTGTCAGAATGGATATGTATGGAACGTCCCAAGTCGTCCAAGCGGGATGTCATATTATTGAGTTCTTTTAGGGCCAAGTCCCGCTCTTCCCGCTTTGCGTCGGCCTGTTTCATTGCCTCCCCCACGGCGCGGCTTCGAGATCTCTCCTCCTCGTCAGGATCTTTGTCCTCAAACAGGCTGACCCTTTGTTGTCTGAGCGCGTCTTTCTCTGACTTCAGTTTTTTCAGGGTTTCGTTTTTGTCCTTCAGCTCAAGATTAGTCGCGTCAAGAGAACTTCTGGCCTGATGAAGAACGCCTTCCTGAACCGCTATCAGTTTTTCCAGATCCAACCTCTGACGGTGCAGCTCCTGCCACTTTTGCGAGCGCTCCTCAAGTGCAAGCAGCACCTGCTCCGGCTGCTCGTCGGGAAGGTTGCGAAAACCCAAGGGTGAGACCTGATGAATGAGGTCCATCCTGATATTCCTCAGATTTTCTCCTTGGATGTGGACATCTTGGTTGACCCGTTTCCACTCCAAGAGAACAGATTCTTTCGTGAATTCCGCTTCTTGCTGAGAACGGGCAAGGTTGTCTCTTCCATTCCGTATGATTTCGAGGTCTTCCTGCGACGTCAGCAGCTCTTTGTCGATTTTATCGGCGCGTTCCACGGCAAGGCGCGTTTTTTGCAGCGCGTCCTCTGTTTTTTGCCTCCGGCTTCTGATGGCGGTCATTGGGTCTTCGTTGGTGGATATTGTCAATTCAAGCTCGGATATTTTCTCGGCCAGCCGCGACTCGATCACGTGAATTCTCGTTCTTGACGCGGAGTCCTCCTCCCCCAGCGAGAATATCTCGTTGTCAAGAGCTATGACCTTATCCGATGTTTCCCGCTCGAGAGAACGCGCGTTTTTCAGGTCTTCCTCCATGCGAAGCAAGGCCGAGCGAACATCGTCCTCTCTTGGGATATCTCCGCCCGCATAAGGATGATTGACGGAACCGCAAAGAGGGCATGGCTCTCCTTCTTTGAGTAAATGGCGCTCGCTCTCGAGTTCTCTTATGCGTCTGAGTAAATCAGTCTGTATATCGAGATTGAGTTTTTCTTTCTCTAACGCCTCCGCGTCGTGCTTTTGTTTGGCTAATTTCTGAGCCGTTTCTCTCTGGAGCGACTCGATAACGGCCATTCTATCTTTGATTTTTTGG
>BOCC01000180.1 GCA_026002715.1 Synergistales bacterium | reverse complement strand
GGGCTAAAGCGTGAGTTCCTGCGCGGGATATTGCGCTGCCGCGGCATAGAGTGGCGTGAGGACAAAACAAACACGGACACGAACTACACGCGAAACTTCATCCGCAACAAACTCATGCCCATGATAGAGGCCAATATAAACGCCCGCGCCGCGGAGCACATAGCGAGTTTCGCGCATGACCTGAGAGAGATAGGCGACGAGGAAAAAGAAAAAGGCGATACTTTGCTCGGAGAGCTTGGAACCGCCGACGCGAAGTCCGTAACGATAAACAGATATAGAGCCCGTTCTCTTACCGAAAGAGAACGGGCGCTCCTCATAAGAGCAACGGGACGCAAGCTGTCCGCCCCCGTCCCTTCGCGCAAGCAATGCCTGAAATTATCCGGTCTTATGTCCGGGCAAAAACCCTTTACGTTTCAGTGGAGCGGCGGCGTCGTGGTCTTTGGGACACATGACGAAGTTGCGTTTACGCGTATTTCTCCATAAGGATTTTTACGACCTCGATGGTCTTGTCGTAGACGGCGCCGTAGTTTGTCATCATCTCGGCCGTGTCTCCGTCGCCCTTGAGGAGCGTCTCGAACTGCGGGCTCAGTTCATAAAGCTTGGGCATGGAAAGGTTCGCGGCCACGCCTTTAATCGTATGCACACTCTTGGCCGCCGCCGCTTTGTCGCCAGCCTCTATCTCTTTTTTGAGTTGCGCTATCTGGTCGGGTGTTGTGCCGACAAATGACTTGAGCAGCGTCTTGAAGAGCTTGGCGTTGTTTCGGATGCGCTCTAAAGCCTTTCCCTCGTCGACGTATTCCTTGATTTCAGCTTCGTTCATCGTTTACATCTCCTTAATATAATATCTAACCTTCCAGTTTTTAAAAACTATTCATACAAAAAATCGCGTATAATGCAAAAGGTAAAATAATTCTTCTGTAATTTTAAGATGATAACATATATAATAAATACGTCAAATCGAATAATTTTGAAAAGTTTATAGGTTTTAACGGGCACGCCCTGAAAGAGAGGATTAGGAAATGAGCGACATCCTTATCGAAAAACAAGACGGAAACGCGTGGGCCAGAAGCGCGCTTTCATCTGTCTTTGAGGCCAGCGACGACAGTATATACATAGCCGACAAAGACGGGTTGCTTGTCGCGTATAACCATGTTTTCGCTGATAGTTTCGGGATCGTCGGCGACGCGGCTCTCGGCAAAGAGGCCGTGACTGTCATGACGCGCGACGCGGAAACCGTCCGCCACATAAGAGAGACGCGTTCCAAGTCTCTTTCCTCTCATAAACTTTGCCAAACGGAATTTAGCGATGAGCGCGGCTGCTACGGCATGACTATATGCCCGTATTTTGTTGAAGACGAGCTCTTTGGCATAGCGGTATACGTAAGAAACATAACGAAGCGCAAAGAGACCGAGTCCGTACTCGAAAAGCGCGAACACGACCTTCATGTCGCCCTTGACGGCGCGCAGAAGGCCAACAACGCGAGGAGTGAGTTTCTCTCCCGCATGAACCACGAAATCAGAACCCCAATGAACGCCATCATAGGTATGACGAAAATAGCGCGCCAGTCTTTGGATTTACCAAAAATTCAAAATTCCCTCGAGAGAATTGATACAGCGTCAAAACAATTGCTTTCTATATTGGACGATATTTTTGACATGTCACGCATAGAATCTAACCGCATGGAGCTTTTGACGGCGCCGTTCGAGTTCAAGGAGATGCTTCGGGACGCCCGTGAGAAAATAGAGCCCCATGCGAAATTCAAAAACCAAAATCTGACGTTTCAACTTGACGGTTCCATATCGAAAATGTACGTCGGAGACGAAATGCGGCTTTCGCAGGTCATCGTCAATCTGCTTTCAAACGCCGTAAAATTCACGCCTGAAGGCGGCAGCATTAAACTCCGCGCCTCCAAGAAAGAAGTGCGCGGAAGCGAAGAACTGCTCGAAGTATCGGTTGAGGACAGCGGCATAGGCATAGCTCCCGAGAATATCAATCGCCTCTTTACGCCGTTTGAACAGCTCGAGGGCGGCACGACGCGCAAGTATGGCGGCACCGGCCTTGGGCTTGTTATAAGCAAAAATATCGTGGAGCTCATGGGTGGGTCGTTTGTGGTCGAGAGCGAGGTCGGAAAGGGCAGCGTCTTTTCTTTTACGATCAAGTTGGTTTCAGCGGAGGTGGACTTGCAGGACAGTCAGGACCGGCTTCGCGTGACGCTTTTCCCGGACTTGCACGGGTACCATATTCTCGTGGTGGACGCGCTCGAGTTGAATCAAATTATTCTGAAATCCCTGCTTGACGGCCTTGGCGCGGACACGGCATTTGTGCCGAGCGGCGAAGCGGCCATGGAGGAGTTTGGACGCGCCCCATTTTTTTACGACCTGATCCTGCTCGACACTAAAATGCCTGAGATGGACAGCTGCGAGACTACGCTCTCCTTTCGCGGCATGAACAAGGGGCGGTCGTCTTATGTTCCCATAATAGCCATGTTGGACGACGCGTCTGAGGATGAGGTCGAAAGATGCATGGCAAGCGGTATAGACGCTACGGTTGTGAAACCCATAGACAGCCGCGAGCTTTATCGTAAGCTGGCGTATTGCCTCAAGGCCTTCGGCAAGGAAAACGAAGAAGACCTTAGCGTCCCTCTCAAGCCCGCTCTGGCGCCGGAGCAAAATGCCGAGCAGACCCCGCCGAAAGAAGAAGAACCGCCAATCCCGGAATCACCTCCCAAACAGGAAATCGTAATGGCCGATACGTCTCACTTCCTGCCGTTTGTCAACGCGCATCAGGCCTTGGAGCATTTGAGGGGAAACCGTAAACTCTGGCTGACTCTGCTTCGCAGCTACCAAAAAAACGATATGGTCGTTCAGATAGAGAGCGCCCTTTCTAAGCGCGACACTAATACCGCCCTGCGTTGCTCTCAGGCCTTGCAGAATGTAGCCGTCAACCTCGCGTTAGAGGATTTGCTGCCCAAAATATCATCTTTGGCTGAGTCGCTTCGCGGCGCTACCCCTGACTTGGACGTTTTGAAAAAAGTCAAGCTCTCCATGGAAGGGACTTTGGCCCTCATTCCCGAGCTGTTGTCCTGTCTTGAAAGGGGGCAAATATAATGGCGAAGAAGAGAGAGGCCGTGCTTGTCGTTGACGACGTGGAGATGAACCGCCTCATATTAGATTCTATTCTGTCCGACGACTATGACATTTTACAGGCTCAGGACGGCTTTGAGGCCATCGATATTCTGTATAATTCCGTGAATCTGCCGGGGATTGTGCTTTTGGACATAATGATGCCCGACATGAACGGTTTCGAGGTTTTGGACCTCATAAAATCAAACACGCGCACCGCCGATATTCCGGTTGTTTTTATCACGGCGGCTGACGTCGAAAGCACCGAGATGCGCGGTCTTCGCGCCGGAGCTGTTGACTATGTATCTAAGCCGTTCAACCCCGATGTGGTCAAGGCCCGCGTCGATAACCATCTTGAATTGAAGCGCT
>BOCC01000179.1 GCA_026002715.1 Synergistales bacterium | reverse complement strand
CTGAACTTGAGAAGATAAAAGTGGTGTTTGCATCTGCTGACCGCCGCCTTATGAACCCCATTACAAAGACCCAGCGTGCTATCTTGGAGGCTTTTAGTTTTGGTGAAGACGATATCAAGGCTTACATCAGAAGTAGCTGATACCATGTGTTGTATGTGCTCAAAATGCGGGGGATTTAGGGGTAAACACAAAAGATGAATAAGGCATGACAGCTTTGATGTGGGCCGCCTTATTGGTGGTGGATGGCGACGTTCAAAGAAATAAAAAACCCGCTTTTCAGCGGGGTTTGAATTGTTGGTGAAAGATAGTATTGGCTCCGCGATCAGGACTCGAACCTGAAACCTAGTGATTAACAGTCACCCGCTCTGCCGATTGAGCTACCGCGGAACAATTTCAACGTTTGATACTATACACTTACACACCTAAAGTGTCAATATAAAATACTTTTAAGTTTCCCCATTTTTCATTAAACCCCCAACCGCAAAACTAAATTCCACCCCATGGGGCGCGAGGGGTGGAATTTAATCTTGCGAATATCGGGGTGGAATTTAACCTTACAAGAACTGGCCACGCCGTATCTTTTCTTTTTCCTTTTCTTTTTCTTTTTCTTTTTCTTTTTCTTTTTCTTTTTCTTTTCCCCCACTTCTGCAGCAACAGCAATAAATAAATTTTCATAATCCCTTGCGGTTGCCGCGCTGCAGGGGAATTTTCTTGTCAAGTTTTATGACAATAATAGTTGCGGATTATAAGTGATTGTGGTATAGTCTTCTGTAGGCAAATAGAAAACTCATTATGAAAGGTGAGCGGAACATATGAACTTGAAAGTAGGCAAGAGCAACGGACGAACATATCTTTCCATAGCGCACGGATACAGGGACAACGAAACTGGCAAGGTACGAACAAAGACTATAAAATCATTGGGTTATCTTGATGTCCTTGAAAAAGAATTTCCTGACCCTATAGCGCATTTCAGGAAAGCAGTCGAGGAAATGAATAAAAAAGAAGCTCTGGACAACCCGCCTGCGACCATCAATCTCGACGGAAAGGAATTAATCGGTGAAGCGCGGACTAATCGCAAGAATCTCGGATACGCCGCCTTATCTAAAATTTTCCATGAGCTTGAACTATCTACGTTTTTCAGCAATCGTTCAAGAGAACTCAAGACTGAATACAACGTGAACAACATCATGAAATTATTGGTCTTCTCACGTATACTGTCACCGATGTCAAAGAAAAAGACTCTCGAAAACAAGGGCATTTACTTCGAGAACTTTTACTTCACGTTAGACGACATATACCGTTGCCTGACGTTCATAAACACCAAAAGAGACGCGCTTAAGCTTCACCTGCACCGTAAGATAAAAGAACAGTACGGCAGAGAAACAGAGCTTGTCTACTATGACGTTACCAACTATTATTTCGAGATAGACGAACCGGATACTCTACGCAAAAAAGGTGTGTCGAAAGAACACAGACCCGACCCTATCGTGCAGATGGGGTTGTTTATGGATACTATGGGTATACCTATTTCATATGATTTATTCCCCGGCAATACACACGACTGCTCCACGCTGATTCCGTTACTCGCAAAGATAAAGAGAGAATACGACATCGGACGCGTCATAGTCGTTGCTGATAAGGGGATGAACACGGGAATGAATGTAGCATTCAACCTAATAAAGGGCGATGGTTATGTATATTCTCAGACGGTACGGGGCGGACATAAAGAGCTAAAGGATTATGTTTTAGACAATAGCGATTACAGACAAATCAGCGATGACTACAAGATAAAGTCAAGACTGTATCCAAGAGAAATCATTGTACGTGACGTAAATGACAAGAACAAGAAAGTCAGAATTGATGAGAAACAAGTCGTGTTCTACAGCAAAGACTACGACAAGAAGGCTAAAGCGGAGAGAGAACCGGCGCTCATAAAAGCCAGAGAATTAGTAAACAACCCGAGTAAATACAACAGAGCGACGTCTTACGGCGCGGCTAAATACGTGAAGAATCTTCAGTACGACAAAAAAACTGGAGAGATTGTCATAACTGACCAAAGACCGGTATTCGACGAGGAGAAGCTGCGCGAAGAGGAAAAGTTCGACGGTTACTACGCCATAGTTACAAGCGAGTACAAAAAAACAGACGAGGAGATAATTGAAATCTACAGAGGGCTTTGGAAGATAGAGGAATCGTTCAAAGTAACAAAATCCGATCTCGAGACCCGTCCTGTTTACTTATCGAGAGAAGACCACATACAGGCTCATTTTCTTATTTGCTTTCTGTCTCTTGTAATTATCAGGATTTTAGAACGTCGATTAGGTAATGTCTACAGCGCTTCAAGAATAATCGAAAGTCTCAGTAACGCCTCATGTTCTGTATTGGAAGAAAACTGGTACGTTTTAGACTATGCCGACGAAATTACGAAAGCGATATATGAGAAACTCGGAATAGACCTGAGGCATAAATATCTGAGGTTAGGCAATATAAGAAAAATTATTGGGAGTACTAAAAAGCCTGATTCCCCAACATGAAAAAGGCTTAATCCCCAACAACTTTTAATCAATTATTAAGACCACATAACCCATTGCTTCGCAATGCTTTATGTGGTCTTTTTCTTGGTGTTTGCTGCAGAAGTCAGGTTATATGCAACTTAACAATTTAGTCAATAGACTAAATAATAAATATTAAGTGAAAATAGAGATGATAAAATTCAGATAATCTAATAGAGGCGCAAAATCTTGCGCCTCCACTCCGCTCTTTAAGGGCCTGTTACGCACCCTTAAAAGATTTCCGGCACCCGTCAGCCTGTTTACAAAGTCTATTGGCTGTGATTCTGAAACGCTTCGGGTATCAACATATTTTGCTCTTTATCCAGCGTTCCGTAAAACCCCGCCATTCATGGCGGGGATATAAGGAACAATTCGCCGCAGGCGAATAGCCACGGCCGTTTCATAAAAAATTTCAGGCTTAACAAGAATGCACAAAAGGGAAGCCTCCCGCATCTCGCGAGTTTGCGGCCTCCCTTTTTGCTGTTTTACAATGCTTTAGGCTGTCTATCTGTCTTGTTTACTATCGAGGAACTAATGTTTGGAGCTTATCTATCGGCAATTCAGCAATCTCGGCAACTTCCAGCAACGTCATGCCGCGCGATAGCAACTTTCGCGCCACATCAAAAGCCTTTTCAGCTTTGCCTTCAGCTTTGCCCTCAGCTTTGCCCTCAGCTTTGCCTTCAGCTTTGCCTTCAGCTTTGCCCTCAGCTTTGCCTTTCTCAATACCTTTCTCAATGCCTTGCTCAATGCCTTCCTTGATGCCTTTCTCAATGCCTTTCTTGATGCCTTTTAGTTCAGCTTCTTCCGAATAGGTCAAAATTCTGTCCTGCAACATCACATCCGTCGAGTAGACAGTCTCGACACTCCTTTCATCAATACTTACTGAGTGAAGGTATTGTCTACTGCCCCTCACAGAACCGTACTTGCGGTTTTCCCGCATACGGCTCTTCA
>BOCC01000178.1 GCA_026002715.1 Synergistales bacterium | reverse complement strand
ATATACCAGTAGTCAGCGGCCCAGTAAAGCACGTTGTGTCCGTTTTCATCGGTCAAGTCGAAGTCGGCGCCTTTACGAATGAGAAATTTTACCGTCTCTATATACTCAGGATTGTATCTAATGTTGACCGCCGCCATCATCAGCGGGGTCATGCCGTAGCATCCGCGCGCGTTTATGTTGGCGCCGCTCTCAATGAGGCACCGTATCATGTCCCATGATTCAAAATAATAATCGTCCTCGTGGTAGCGACAAAGCAAATGATGCAGCGCGGTCCACCCGTCAGAGTCCCGCGCGTCCATGTCCGCGCCGCTCTCAATCATGAGTTCCAACGCACCCTTGGAGGCCGCGTTCCAGAGACCAGGCGCGTCGCCGCCGGGGAGAGGGAAGAGATACTCGCCTTCCATCTCCTCAAGCTCACGCCTGCTCTTAGAACTCACGTGGTAATAAGACATCTCCGGATCGTCGCCTCCGGGGACGCAATAACCGGCGTCGCGCAAGAGCTTCAGTATCTCGGAGCCAACATCGAGCTTATGTCTGAACGCGACTGCTTTTTCATCTCGCTCAGCCTCCGGAAAGACGTTTTTGCGAAGCTCCCAGTTCAGTTCGTCAGCGTCAACGCACGCGCCGGCTTCAAGCAACGCGCGCAGAGTCCGGACGTTTGTATACACAAGCGCCGTATGCAGCGAACTCCGGTTCTGCGTTATGTTTGAACGGTCTACTTCCGCACCCGTTTCAATGCAGGCTTTCACGAGTTCGGGCGTACCCCAGGCGATGGCGGCCTCGTAAAACGTCATCTTTTTTCCATGTTCATTGCCGTCATTTTCGGTGTAAACGTCAAGTCCGTTTTTAACCGCCCTTATAAGGTCCTCTTCGCTGTTGTTTTTAAAAACGTCTCTGTAATATGTCATTTGCAATCATCCTTTCATTGGGAAATCTTTTCTCTTAATATCTCCGATATAGTTCTGACGTCAGATTTCAGAGCCAAGTCCAATTTGGACGTAGCGCGTTCTATAAGGTCGTTAGGTATGTCGTAACAGGCTTCCGCTATGCTTCCGGCGATGGCGGCGATGGTGTCGCTATCCCCGCCTACATATATTGCGCTCCGTATCACGTCCTCGAAGCTGTCATTTTCAAGGAAAGCCGCGATAGCCTGCGGAACGCTGCCCTCGCAAGTTTCGTCAAACGCGTATGTCGGCCTAATCTCTTCCAATGTGAAATCGAGATCGTAATACTTGCTTGCGTAGGCGCGAACTTCTTCTTTGCCGTGAGCGGTTCTTAAAGGATAAATACAGCCCGCTACGGCCTCGGCGCCCTTTATGCCAAACTCGTGGCTATGCGTGACGCGCGCTGAGAGCTTAGCCAGCGTCAGGGCTTCCTCTAAAGAGCGGGCGTACCAGCCGGCGAAGGAGACCCTCATTGCCGAGCCGTTTCCAAAGCTGTTATAGGGCTCCATGGAGTCTCCGTTCACCCACTCACGAAATCTCCCGCCGTATCCTGCTTTAGGGTATCTGCGGGCGTAGTTTTTTAACGAACGGGCTATTTCGTTTTCGACCGCGCTTTGCGCGTCTGTGTCAGTCAATAAAGAGGCGCGGTCTATCTTTTGCATACCCTTCCATATCCCCATAGCCACGGCGTAAGTCAGAACCGTATCGTCCGTGAAAAAATCAGGAGCGCCAATCAAAGACTCGGGCTTGCGCCTTATTTTCCTTTCGAGAAATTCATAACGGGAACCTGATATGTCGCCTATCATGGCGCCCACCATGCAAAAATCGTGCGCGGCGGCCATTTTGGGGTATTTGAAATTTGTCATTTATATTGGCTCCTTTGTTGTAAATTTTATGAAACCAATATAATGTTTTTTTGTTTTAGATACCATGCTCAGTCTCGGAAAGAATTTTTCCGAGCCCTGAGCCAATCTTGTCTAATCTTTCTAACGGGTCACCGAAATGGTCAAGGCGTCCATATATCTGTTCGTCCAAAATTCGCAAGATTCACCTTGTCAATCTCTATAGTATATAATGCGTACCGCGAGCGCGCCCTTTGACCGACAGAACGCCTTTATCCGCGAGGTCTTTAAGCAGGCGCGCGGCGGTGTCCTGTGAGATTTTGCAAATTTTGGCTGCCTTGCCGGAAGTGAGGTTTCCCTCGAAACCGTCAAGTAAAAGGTTGACAATCCTGCTTTGTTTTTCGTCTTTTATAAGAGCGGCGTTTTTCTGCCAGAACTCGGCCTTTTTGAGTATATTTGCCGTCATAAGGTGCGAGTTTTCGATGGAACGGCTTAGACACTCAAAAAACCATTTGAGCCAATTTGTTATATCGAGGCTGTCTCTTGCAGTGGTAAGCTCTAAAATCCTGTAATAATCTTTCTTTTCACGCTCTATCTGGTCGGACATGGAATAAAAACGGAGGTTCGTATTTTCGGCTCTCGCGAGCATCATATCTGTTATTACGCGTGTGATACGTCCGTTACCGTCGTCGAACGGATGTATTATGACAAACCAAAGGTGAGCGATAGCGGCCTTTATCAGAGGGTTTTCATTGCCTACGTCGTCTATCCACGACAAAAACGCGCGCGTCAGACAGGGCACGGACGACGGAGAGGGGGCTTCGTAATGCACGATATAATGTCCGTTTTTATTGGATACTACCTGAATATCGTCGCTGCGGTATCGCGCTACTTGAATTTTCTTAAATCCGCTGTAGCCATCGGGAAATAGAGCGGCGTGATAGCCAAAAAGCCGTTCTTCGCTGAGCTGTTTGTCATAGTTATGTATCGCGTCAAGCGTGACGGCGACTACGCCCTCTATACGGTGCGAAGGCGACACAGCGCTTACGAAATCCATATTGAGCTGACGCGCTATTGATGAGCGCACTTGCTCGGAGTTCAAGATTTCTCCCTCAATCTCGCTTGATTTCGTTATCTCTTCGGTGAACGCGTTTAGCATAGCTTCTTGCTGTAAACCAAACCCAAATTGCAGCATTTTACCCAAAACTTTACCCTGCAGGTTCGCCACTTTAGTCAATGGGTCGATGATAACTCTACCGTCCCATTCAAATTTTGGAAAATCAGGACACTCATATATATATTTTGTCATAATATAATCTCCGCAAGTTTTGCGTAGATTATATGTCCTAATCTCCGCAAAGTCAAAAGATGGGTCACTAATTTTCATACTTTATCGCCTTTCCATAAATTCCCCCGTTTCTACCGCGAAACTACCGCTGTTTTTTACTGACCAAATCGGACGGCTTCCCCGCAAAGGGAAGCCGTTTTGTTTGTTTACTTTTAAACCCTAAGCGCCGTAATAAGCGTTCAAATACATCTGCTTTATCTCAGACAAAAGCGGGTAGCGTGGGTTGGCGCCGGTGCACTGGTCGTCAAAGGCCTGTTCGGTCATGTCGTCGAGCTTATCCAAGAATACCTTCTCGTCTATGCCGTACTCGGCGATGGTCTTTTTGATGCCTATCTTGGCCTTGAGGTCGTCGATGGCCGCGATGAGGTTGTTCAGCTTTTCCTCGTTATTGTTGCCTCCAAGCCTGAGGTGATCGGCTACCTCGGCGTAACGGGCGGCTGTATGAGGATGGTCGTACTGAGAGAACGTGCCC
>BOCC01000177.1 GCA_026002715.1 Synergistales bacterium | reverse complement strand
AATGCACGCTGGAAAAGGCCGTTTATTCTGCTTCCGCAGCGCAAAAGGGATATATCACTGTTTTGTCCGAGTCTCGTGAGGGTATAAGTCTAAGTGAGACGGAGACCGCGCGTATTGACGGAATTCTGATGAGGAAACTAAGAGACCTGCGCGACGCAAAAAGCGCGTCGGCAGTCTGCTTATCACACGGCTCATACTTCGCCGGTTCGCTGCTTATTTCTCCGTTAGTCAAGAACGGACAGTCCATTCATCATATCGCTTTAAGTCACGCGTCTGAACTGATGGTGTCGGAGAAGAGTCTTTACAAGTACGTAAATAGCGGCATTTTCTCCGCTCGGAACATAGACCTTCCGCGAAGGATTCGTTTGCGCCCAAGGAGAAGCGAGAGAGAATTTCTCAAGATAGACAAGTCTTGATGAGGAAACTAAGCGACCGACACAACTCGCTGACGCTCGTTTGTCGTCTGCTTATGCCGTATTGGCCGTAAATTATGAAGATTACAAGACTTTCATGGAAGAAAACCCTGATACTCCGGTTGTGGAAATGGACAGCGTAGAAGGAGTGAAAGGCGGCCGAGGTGCTTCTTACTATCCACTTCGTCAGTTGCAAGCTGATGTTGGCTTTCTTGAGAGACGCCAACACGGCTCAGTCTGTGACAGATATATTCACGCGTCTTTGTTGGAGACTCGGAGGGAAAACCTTCAAAAAGTTGTTTCCTCTTCTGCTTACGGATAACGGGAGCGAATTCACAAACCCTGCTGCTATTGAGTTCGACACTCTCGGAAACCGTCGTTCTCGTGTCTTTTACTGCGATCCAAATTCCCCTTATCATAAGCAGACGACCAACGATAAGCAGTGAGCCAACGAGGAACGAGTTGCGCGATAAGCAGACAACCGACGCGCTTTTTGCGTCGTGTTGGTCGCTTAGGGTCTTCATCAATCGCTTAGTAGCTTCATCAGAAAGGAGCCGCTGAGAACAACCATGAGATGATTAGGCGTATTGTGCCAAAAGGACACTCATTTGATGGATTCTCTCAGGAAGATATTTCTCTCATGATGAACCACATCAACTCGTATGGGCGGGAAGGACTCAATGACCGTTCTCCGTATGATGTCTTCTCTTATCTGTTCGGCGAAGACGTGTTAAAGAAGCTGGGCGTAGAACGTGTCTCACCGGACAGTATCGTTCTGCGCCCTTCACTTCTTGAGAGGTAAAACCGAGAGAATAAAACGATCCTAAACAGGGCATATACCGGAGGGTGCGCCAGTTCGGTGTGCGTAAGAACCTGTTTAATATCTTTTACAACCAACATAAACATGGTACAATCGGTCAAAAAAGTTAAGGGGGTGCGCCAGTTCGGTGTGCGTAATATAGTCGGGTGAGAGTCCTGACCTGGTAAAGTTTAGCAAACAGCCAGTACCAAGCCTTGGAGCCGAAGCCGCGAGGCGAGGTTTAAGCGTAGGCGTGGGAGTATGAGAGCCGCAATGCGAAAGCGTGAAGCGATTCAGCCCCGTAATTGCGAAAAACGGAAGCCGATGTATTCTTCCATACAGCAGGCAGTAATGTCTCACTCGTTAAGCGAGAGTGAACAGCTTTCCGTCGGGGTCCAAGAGCGCACGCGAGCATACAAAGGTAGTACGCGCATACCTGGGAGGTCTGACAGATTCTGCTTTGTTGCCACGAAACCACATAAGCAGTAAGACCAAGCGAAGTCTAGTAAATGGAGCGCGGCCTGATGGTCTGTCAGAAGTCGGATTATCTCATAGTAGTGATGAAGTGTGTGAAAGCACATGGAGCGAAGGGGATAACAAATCAGCGTTTCCTGAAGGGAAACACGCGGAACACATGAGGTTCTTTAGAGCGTGGAATATGAACTGAAGGATATAAGGTATCAATCAGCCAATATGGACTTTTGAACCGAAGCTGATTTGAAGAGCCGTATGCGGGAAAACCGCAAGTACGGTTCTGTGAGGGGCAGTAGACAGTCTTATCACTTCGAGTGTTAAGATTGTTCGCTGTCTACTCGACGAGGCAAGGTGCTTCTTACTATCCATTTCGTCAGCTGCAAGTTGATGTTGGCTTTCTTGAGAGACGCCAACACGGCTCAGTCTGTGACAGATATATTCACGCGTCTTTGTTGGAGACTCGGAGGGAAAACCTTCAAAAAGTTGTTTCCTCTTCTGCTTACGGATAACGGGAGCGAATTCACAAACCCTGCTGCTATTGAGTTCGACACTCTCGGAAACCGTCGTTCTCGTGTCTTTTACTGCGATCTAAATTCCCCTTATCATAAGCAGACAACCGACGCGCTTTTTGCGTCGTGTTGGTCGCTTAGAGTCTTCATCAATCGCTTAGTAGCTTCATCAAAAGGGAGCGGCTGAGAACAACCATGAGATGATCAGGCGTATTGTGCCCAAAGGACACTCATTTGATGGATTCTCCCAGGAGGATATCTCTCTCATGATGAACCACATCAACTCGTATGGGCGGGAAGGACTCAATGACCGTTCTCCGTATGATGTCTTCTCTTATCTGTTTGGCGAAGACGTGTTAAAGAAGCTGGGCGTAGAACGTGTCTCACCGGACAGTATCGTTCTGCGCCCTTCACTTCTTGAGAGGTAAAGCCGAGAGAATAAAACGATCCTAAACAGGGCATATACCGGAGGGTGCGCCAGTTCGGTGTGCGTAATATAGTCGGGTGAGAGTCCCGACCTGACAAAGCTTAGCAAGCAGTCAGTACCAAGCCTTGGAGCCGAAGCCGCGAGGTGAGGTTTAAGCGTAGGCATGGGAGTATGAGAGCCGCAATGCGAAAGCGTGAAGCGATTCAGCCCCGTAATTGCGAAAAACGGAAGCCGATGTATTCTTCCATACAGCAGGCAGCAATGTCTCACTCGTTAAGCGAGAGTGAACAGCTTTCCGTCGGGGTCCAAGAGCGCACGCGAGCATACAAAGATAATACGCGCATACCTGGGAGGTCTGACAGATTCTGCTTTGTTGCCACGAAACCACATAAGTGGTAAGACCAAGCGAAGTCTAGTAAATGGAGCGCGGCCTGATGGTCTGTCAGAAGTCGGATTATCTCATAGTAGTGATGAAGTGTGTGAAAGCACATGGAGCGAAGGGGATAACAAATCAGCGTTTCCTGAAGGGAAACACGCGGAACACATGAGGTTCTTAAGAGCGTGGAACATAAACTGAAGGATATAAGGTATCAATCAGCCAATATGGACTTTTGAACCGAAGCTGAGTTGAAGAGCCGTATGCGGGAAAACCGCAAGTACGGTTCCGTGAGGGGCAGTAGACAATCTCTTTCACTCAAGCATCGAGGTTGCCTACTGTCTACTCGACGGGTTTTCTTCAAGCTATAGGCAACGGCAAGGGGTAGAATTTATCTTTTCTAAAAAACGATACTTTTTCACCCTCAGGTGTCCTATTGCCAAAAACTCCCGCATGCATACTGTTATGTGCCAGTATATACTAATTTACTCCGTAATTTATATCAAATCTGCGGTAAAAGGGTATATATGGCTATACTTTTTCCGTATATTCATATGACCCTTTACCGCAGATTCATCGGAAGACGACTTTGGGTGGAATTTAGGTTTACTTAGGT
>BOCC01000176.1 GCA_026002715.1 Synergistales bacterium | reverse complement strand
GCGTTTTGTCTATATTGCGCTTTGTGACAAAACGAGACAAAAGCCCTATTTTTACGGAAAAACCCGACATACGCGACGTAAACGTGGCGTAGTGCTGCTGCGCGAGAATAGTTGTGGGGACGAGGACGCAGACCTGAAAGCCCGATAATATGACGCGGAAGGCCGCCCTCATCGCCACTTCCGTCTTGCCGAAACCCACGTCGCCCACTAAAAGCCTGTCCATGGGGAAGGGCCTGTTCATGTCGTTCATTATGTCCGCTATGGCCGTGAGCTGGTCTGCTGTCTCGGTGTGGGGGAATACGGCCGCGAATTCATCGTAAAGCTCGTCATCACGCTCAAATGGCTTCCTGCGCTCAAACTCCCTGTGCGCGAAAAGCGATATGAGGATTTTAGCCTCTTCTTTGGCCTTCTCGCGGCTCTCTTCGATATTCTTTCGCCATTTTTTGCTCGTAAGTGACGAGAGCTGAATTTCATCGCCTTCGTGGTCGGGCAGGGGCGTCAGTTTATAAAACTGCGCCACAGGGATAAGGAGGCGGCGATTCTCGGCAAACTCCAGAGTTATGGCGTCGGTCGTTTCTTTAACCGGCGCGGAACCGCGCAGCCACGGAGCCGCGGGCTCAGCGCGGGGAGGCGGCTCAAACTCGCTCACCCCCCGAAAGACGGCTATTCCGTAGTCCTCATGTACGACCAATTGCCCTATCGCAAGTCTGTCCCGCCACTCAGACGGGGAATGGAGGGCGTTTGCGTTGAGCGCGCCGACGACTTCGGAGAAGTTTGCCGACACGCCCGACAGTTCGCGGTCTGACAGATACGCGGTTCTCCCCTGCTTATCCACAAACCCGCACGACAGAGAGCCCGAAACGACTTCGATTTCACTATATATGGGATTTTCGCGCATACCGGCATTATCGAAAAAAGACGCTTTTTTGTCGAGAAAACGCGGATTGGCACTGACAATTTTGATATGGAAACCTTGAAGTCGCAGCGAGCCGCAAAGCCTGATGAGAGACTCAGGATCTCCCCTGAAAGGCGGGCAGTCGTCCGTATTGAGCGAGACGTCACATCCCTCTACGGCCCTTGTTACGCGCAGGCGCGGCAAACGCGCCAACGTCATAAAAACTTCCTCCCAAGAGGGCAGCTTGTCGATGGCGTTGCCGGAGGCGCGCAACTCCTCGGAGAGCCAATGATAAGAATTGGCTTGGGATTCCACCTTTTGCGGCTCAAAGATGACCATTTTCGCGTTCATTGGGGTACGCATTTCGTGGCTCATATTGGAGAGGAAGTCGCTCTTGGCCGCGCTCGCGCTCTCCGCCGCTTCGCGCGTCCGCTCCGCGTATTCTTTCGCGTTCATCATATCGGTAATGTCGTGCAAAAGCAGCACGGAAACCTCCGGTTCTCCGCTCTCGTCAAAAACCGGGGTGAAGTGTATCGTATATGTGCGAGGACTGCCGCTGCGCTCTATATCGAAGGTTTCATTGAGCGTCAAGGTAGCGGCGTCTGTTACGAAGGCCGCTACAAAAGCTTCCTGCATTTTTTTAATCCGCGGGGCGTCCACAAATTTTTCGAAAACTTCTTTGTAATGCACTCCCTTTATCTGTTCAAAGTCGTCTATATGAGCTTTTTTCAAGAAAGCCTCGGTGCAGAAAGCAAAGCGGCCCGCCTCGTCGAGGAGTATCAAAAGATCGGGGCTGTGCGTAAGCATGAGTTTCATAAACTTGTCGCGCCTCAGATGCGCGGCGTCCCGCATCATGTCAAGCCCGACGGTGGCGTCAGCTACGGCTCTGCTTCTGTCCAAAGTATCCTGAAGACGCTTAAGCTGACGCTCCAGCTTTATGTTTTCGCGCTTGAGCTTCTGATTTTCTTGTTCGAGAAGCGAAACTTTATCAAGCAGATTTGTGCTTTCCATACCTTCCACCAGGTTTTCCATGAAATCACCGCGCCGTTATGCCCTACAGTACGCAAGCCGCGCAGGAGAAATTGTGGAACCTATTGAAGACAGCTCCTTTTTCGTCGTACACCGGGCATATCTCGCCGCCTGAGTAGCCGAATTGGTAAGGAACTTTGTAGTCTACAAGCTCTGCTATCTTTTCCATCTCGTCCTCGAGTTGCGCGCCAAGCATAAGGAAGCGCGATATACACGAAAAAATCAAGATGGCTCCGCTTTTATCGGTTTTCATAGCCTGAGCCCTAAGAGCGCGCTTAACGGTCGTCTCGGCGGTCTGCAAGATACCGCTATAGTCCTGTCTCCCAAAAGACAGCCTTGCTCCCATCGGGACATAACAGCCGCAGTGGGCGCAGCCATCGGGCGTGACGTCGTATATTCCGGATACAGTCGGCTGCGAGCCGTCAAGACGGTCAATCATAAGAGGGAGAGAGGCCGGAGCGGTTCTCACCGCATCGGAGGAAATTCCGCACGATTCCACGAAGTCGATAAACGGAACGCCATTAACCTTTTTGAGGAAGCATTCTTCCGACTCCGTGACTTCGCCTCCGACGTCGTTTATATTGCTGTCGGCTATAGACGTGAAGAAAAACTTAGGGTTGACATTGCCCTCCAAGGCAACAAAAACAGCGGTGTTGTGGGTTGTTGAGCCGTTTCTTATTGTGTACGCGATGGAGTTGTCGAGCTTGTGGCTGCAAGCCGCGGTTCCAAATACCGGGACGTCTCCCGCTATTTTGCTCAGCCCTTCCATCATGACCGCGCCGGATATGTCCAGCAAGAACGGCAAAAAAGCCAGCACCAACTTAGGCTTTTCGGAGCACTCCGCCGCAGCGTTTTTGTATGCGTCGTCAACTGATTTTTCGACCGTCGCGGCGAGAATGGGCTCTGACATCACAGTGTTAAACCGCACGTCGTCGCTCGTCAGGATGGCGAGACTCAAACTCTCCTGCCCGTAGAAGTCGCCTGTCGCGCCCGCCGCGGTCGTATATCCGACCACATCGAACGTCAGCTTGTCACAAAGATCCTTCACCGTGCCGTTTTCGATATAATCACAGTGACATGATATGATGCCTACAGAGTTTTTCAAGAGCCCGTTTTCGAGGTCCAACGGCTTCAAAATCTCCGCTACGGCGTCGTCAGGGAAGTCTATCTCCATTGTCGCCGAACTTAACATTTTTATCATACTCAACGCCCCCTCTATCCCAAAGCTCGGCTGGCGCCTCACCAAGATTTCTGATGAGTGTAGTTCCTTCCGTCACATATGCCCTCCCTCTGAATTTTTTATGCAAAAGACGTCGCATGAGGTGTCTTTTGCATTTGATGATTATAGCAGAGGTTCACCCGGGCTTGGTGAAGAATCAAGGGCGAGCGAATTGATTTTATGATAATATAAAATACGATGTTCAATATTTGAAAATATTTAATAAATTTCAATAATTTATTCTGAAAGTTTATTCTGAAGTTTATTCTGAAAGTTTATTCTGAAATTTATTCTGAAGTTTATTCTGGCTTGGTTAATTTACTTACTCTTGAGAGGTGAACCGCACATGAAAAAAATTGACGCCCACGCCCATATCGGATACTTCGGTTCTTGGAGCGACGTAGGGATTACGGCCTCAGAAATGGTCGAAGAAATGAAGCGCTACGATATAGAAAAAAGCATAGTGAGCTACGTAGACAC
>BOCC01000175.1 GCA_026002715.1 Synergistales bacterium | reverse complement strand
AGATATTGACTGAATATAAGAAAATTCTGTTGCAATATGCTAAGGAGGGAAAAGCTATGTACATATCGTTGCTTACCAAAGACGAGACCGCCGAGGCTGAACAGCGCGGCATGGAAAAGGGCATGGAGCAGGGCATGGAGAAAGGCAAGCTCGAAATTGCCAGAAATCTGTTGGCTAACGGAGTAGCGTTGGACGTCATAGCCAAGAGTTCAGGGTTGCCTGCTGATAAAATTCAAGCCTTGGCGAACTGACACCGCGCTCCTCGCATGACAAAGGAGCCTTCCCTCAGGGCAAACGCATGAGACGTAAAGTCTTGATACGAGCACCTTTATCTTCTATGTAAAAATACTTAAGCAAAATATGCAAAGATAGTATTCACAACATATCAGGGCTTTGTTCATGCGTTTGCCCTGCATAAACCGCTTCGATGTGCGTATGAATTTAGAAAATTCTGATATAATTTGGTAAAATTTCGCAACACTAATTTAAGGAGGTTTTTCAAAAATGCAAACGGTCGGTTCTCTCCGGCGTCGCTGTGCGAGCCGCAAATCTGTTTTCACCCCCCCCCCCCCGCTTATTTTAGTTTAGTTTTTTTAATATTTACGCTATGCCACGCGGCCTTCGCGCCTCCCGCGCAGGCGGCGGCGGACACCAGTTGGTACAACACAACCGATTCTACCTTTACCATATCCACCGCAGAGCAATTAGAGGGGTTAGCTGAGATTGTGAATGGAACATTCCCAACCTCGCCTCGGGAATACTTTACCACCAAAACCATCACGCTCGCCGCCGACATCGACTTGTCCTCTTATACTCCATGGACGCCCATCGGGCTTAGTATGATGGACGCCTTCGACGGCACATTCGACGGCAACAACAAAACGATCAGCGGTCTCACCGTCAACACGTCACACCCCACCGACAGCGTTTACGCGGGGCTGTTCGGCCGTATCAGCTCCGGCGCCACAATCAAAGACCTGAACGTCGTGGTTGTCAGCGTCAGAGCCGAAGTCACTGCCACAACCATGACGGCCTATGCCGGAGGCGTGGTTGGGGAAAATCTCTATGGGACAGTCTCCAACTGTCACGTGTCAGGCGGTACAATTTCCGCCGAATACTCTACTATAGGCTCATACAACGCGTATGCCGGAGGCGTGGCCGGATATAGCGATAATGGGCCAATCTCAAAATGCTACGTCTCGGACAGCGTCACGGTCAAGGCTGTAGGCAACTGGAACCAAGTCTACGCCGGAGGGGTTTTGGGGTTTGGCAACATGGTTGTTATTGAGGAGTGCTTCAACGTCGCCGCCGTCTTTGCCGACGGGGACGATAACGCCTCAGCCGGGGGTGTGGCGGGAGCAAACAACGGCTCTGTCACCGCCTCTTACAACGCGGGCTCGGTCACGGCCTCAATCAACGGAAGCTCTACATCAGGCTATGCCTATGCCGGAGGCGTGGCGGGTTATTCCGGCGGTACTATCAGCAACTGCGCCAACATCGGCGATATAGAGGCCGCCAGCGCTACCGGCGACACCTACGCGGGCGGAATAGTTGGGGGGATTATGAACGGCCTCTACACCTCTTACAGCGCGGGTACGGTCTCGGCCACGGGCGGCGGCACCAACAGGGCTGGCGGTCTGCTTGCCTACAACGCGGCCTACTATGAGTCCATGGGCTCAGTGCAAAACAGCTTCTACGACAACGAAAAAGCATCCGGTACTCTCGTCGATTCGGCCACAGCCGGCAAGTCCACGCTTGATATGAAGACCTCCAGCACATACCCGACCGGCACAGACTGGGGGGATAACACAATCTGGACGCTTCAGGACGACTACTACCCAGTCCTGACGCCGCTCGCCAATACCCTGACCGTAACCAACGGAACAGGCGATGGAAGCTACATGCCCTACACGACCGTGACGGTCAGCGCGGACGCGGCCCCGGCGGGGCAGGTGTTCGAGAAATGGACGGGCTACGACGCGAGCGCGTTCGGCAGCGTCACGTCATCACCGACGACTTTCACCATGCCCCAGTCCGACGTCACCGTCACCGCGAACTACGTGACGCCAGTAATTGACACCTTCATCCCCGTCACCAACATCACCGGCGTACAGACAACGGCCCAGCTTGGAACCTCAAACCTCTACGGCGCGGTAGAGCCCTCAGACGCCACAAACAAAACCATAGTCTGGAGCGTCTCAGACGCCGGCACCACAGGCGCGACAATCAGCGGCCAGCAATTGAACACCACCAATACAGGCACCGTGACAGTATTGGCCACCATCACCAACGGCGCCTCACCCACGACCGACTACACTCAGTCCTTCCCCATCACCGTGACGACGCTAAGCTATTCTGAGATACTGGCCATTTACATAACGGAGAACACCAACCTCACGGCGATAGCTGAGGACGGCGTCATAACGGTCACAGGAAGTCAGACAACTCCGGCTTCAACAACATTACGCTTAGACACATCTCCTGAACCCACCATAAAAATAAACTGGAACGCCGCCTACACCTGTAACTCTCCCTTCCCCGCCATAACAGTCGCCGGAGGCGGCGTAATAGAGTTCGGCGCTGGGTCAAGCGTCACTAATTCAGGCGCTGGCAGCGCCGTGACCTCAGAAGGTGACGTCATAATCAGCGGAAGCACTATCACAGCCAACGGCCCAAACGCCACGGCTATATTCACCTTAAAGAACGTCACGGTATCGAGCGGCACTATATCAGCTAACGGCTCTGACGGCTTAGCCGTCTTCGCCGAAGGCGACGTGACCCTCACCGGCGGCACCGTCTCAGCCACAGGCGTAAGAGGCCTGGCCGTACACGCCAACGGAACGCTCAATATAGACGAGGAAAACGTGACGATAAACTCGACGAGTCCCTTAGTGGCCCTCGGAGGAATCAACGTTATCAAGCCTAATAGCGAGGACAAAGGAAGCGGCGGCTGTAACGCCGGGTTCGGGTTCGGACTGGCGCTGCTGCTTTTAAGGAGGTCTTTCAAATGAAAACGACAAGCGTGCGGTTAATCTCTTTTCTAATCCTTATCTTCGTCTTCGTCTCCTCCTCCTCCTCCTCCTCCTCCTTCTTCTTCTTCTTCTCTCCGACACGGTCTGAAGCAAGCGAATCGCCCGATAAAAAAATAGGCATGGTCATGGCCCTGACCGGCACCGCTTCAGTATTGCGCGGCACGTCTAACGTAACTCTCGCCGAGAAAGACGAGGTGTTTTTAAGCGACGTTGTGACTACCGGCCCGGACGGTAAGGTTCAGATCCTGTTCGACGACGACGGCACGGTTACGTTTGGCCCGGACACGGAGTGCGAGCTGAGCGACTTCGTGTTAGACGGCACTAACTCAAGCTTCGGCGCAGACTTATGGCATGGCACCATACGAGTCATCACGGGCGTGATAACGGAGTCAAACCCGGAGGGGTTCAAGATAGTCACGCCTCACACTACTATAGGCGTCCGCGGCACTATTCTCACAGTAGAGGCCGATTTAGACCACACCACGCTACACGTCAATAACACATCTCGCTCCGTGACGATAAACGGCGTCACCGTGCGAGAGTCCCAAAAAGCAACGGTTACTGGCTCGGGACAGCCGGTTATAGAGTCTATGACGCAGGAGGACAGAGACTCCG
>BOCC01000174.1 GCA_026002715.1 Synergistales bacterium | reverse complement strand
CTTTTCGTTTTCGAGAATGTTTTCTTCTAACTGCCTGAAAAAATCTTTGTTTGATCTATCCATATAAGTAGTATACACCTTATGAAATTTCATAGGGTGTTTTTGATTCCCCCCGCTGGACAGTAACAAAGACAATTGACACTGGCATATAGAAATTTAGAAAGGGCTTGACAAACATGGAAAAGGCGCTCACAATTTTAAAGCAAGCAAGTAGCAAGCGGCTAACCGCGTCCTTTCACTATGCTCTGAAACTGAATATTTATACACAAGCAAGGCGGCTTCTTCCGTTTTACGGGAGATGGCCGCCTTGCTTGCGTTATCTGCCATCAAACGGATTACGTCTGAGCTTGGCATAGGCGGTTTTCTGTTTTGGCGCGGGCGGCGTAGGCGGTTTATGACTTATGGGCGCGGCTGAAAGCTGTGCAAGGCAATTAAAAAACTAAGGAGGAGATGTATGTTATGAGAAACTCAAAGACAAAACGCGGGATTTTTTTCGGGCTGCTCTGCGCGGTGATGGCGTTCGCGCCCCTCGCCGCCCCTGCGGCGGGGCAGACTATTACGATTGACAAACCCATAACAGGCGATGTCTACGGAAACGGGGATTCACCAGACGGCAGTGTACCGAACGGCGGAGCGGGCCCTCTGCAAAACCTCAACGGAAATACCGTCGAGATACAGAGCAAAGGCGTGGTGGATGGCGATGTTTACGGCTCGCTTTTTGACGACGCGACAGGTTCGACGAGTGCGTCCGGCAACTCCGTCACCATCGACGGCGGGAAAGTGGATGGCGAAGCTTACGGCGGACACATACGTCGTACTGACGGCGCCGACGCGTCAGCCAAGAGCAACGACGTTACTTTAAACAGCGGCTCCGTTGGTTCGGATATATACGGCGGATCAAGTGACAACCAAGGCGCGGGGCAGGCTCACGCGGACGGAAACACTGTGACGATTACCGGCGGCACGGCAAGCGGCGATATTTATGGCGGTTCTAGTTACAGCGACGGCAATTCCGCCAGCAGCCTGAACAATTCAGTGACGATTAGCGGCGGCACAATAGACGGTTACATTTCTGGCGCTCGGAGTGACAGCGACGGCGATTCCGCCGAGAGCCTGAACAATTCAGTAACGATTACTGGCGGCACGATAGACGGTTCCATTTCTGGCGGTGTTAGTGGCAGCGACAGCGATTCCGCCAACAGTCTAAACAATTCAGTAACGATTACCGGCGGCACGATAAACGGAGGTTCTATCTACGGAGGTTTTGCCGACTCCGACGGTTCCGGCATGTCCGGCGTCGCCAGCGGCAACAGCGTAGTTTTAAGCGACGTAAATATTACGGGATTCGGCTGTATGGTATTCGGCGGATACAGCCTTGTCGACGGGTATGGTGAAACGGGCGCGGCGACGGGCAACGGCGTAACCGTCAGCGGCGATCTCACCCTGAGCGGGAGCGGCGTGCTGTCCGTTTACGGCGGTTTTGTCGGAAGCGGCAGCGGCGTTCCAGCACCCGGCACGGACGCCTTCACCGGCAACACGCTCAATAAAAACAGCGAAGTGCTTGTCACAGCCGCGGGAAATTTTGAAAACATCAGCTTCGGCTACACCGGCGACGCAAACATAGCCAAATTAGACACGACGCCGGGCGCAAGCGCGAAAACCAAGGTGAATATCGACACGGGGAGCAACAACGTCAACTTCAACGGGACGATCACGGGCAGCGGCAATATCGACAAAAAAGGCTCTGGAGAACTCACCCTGACCGACATAACCGCTCTGACGGGAACCATAACGCTCTCCGAGGGGGCGATCAAAAACGCCACCAGCGACACAATCGATGTCGTTGTGGACGGAGTGCCGTTGCAGCTTGCGTCAGGCGAGTCGACGAACCCAAAACCGGGCGGCGGCGCGGGACAGACTATCGCTATAGACACCGCCATAGCAGGCGATGTCTACGGAAACGGAGATGAGAACGGCGCTATGCCTCTGCAAGACCTCAACGGAAATACCGTAGAGATACAGAGCGCAGGCGCGGTGGACGGCAGCGTTTACGGCTCGTCTCTTGACGACACGACAAATTTGCCGAGCGCGTCCGGCAACTCCGTCACCATCGACGGCGGGCAAGTGAATGACGACGCTTTCGGCGGATCTATGGTTTTGAATTCCGGCGCCGCCGGCACGTCAGCCGAGCGCAACAGAGTTATTTTAAACAGCGGCTCCGTTGGTGGGGATATATACGGCGGATACAGCTGGACCAGCGGCACGGGGCATGCTCGAGCGGTCGGAAACGTTGTGGCGATTGACGGCGGCACGGCAGACGGTTACATTTATGGCGGTTATAGTTTAAGCTACTACGGTTTCGCCGACAGCCTGAACAATTTAGTGACGGTCACCGGCGGCGCGATAAACGGAGGTTTTATCTACGGAGGTTATACCGACTCCGACGGTTCCGGCATGTCCGCCGTCGCCAGCGGCAACAGCGTAGTTCTAAGCGGCGGAGATATTGCGGATTATCTCTTGGTATTCGGCGGATACAGCTTTGTCGACGGGAACGATGAAACGGGCACGGCGACGGGCAACAGCGTAACAGTCGGCGGCAGTCTCACCCTGAGCGGGAACGGCGAGCTGTCCGTCTTAGGCGGCTTTGTCGGAGAGTACAGCGTTCCAGAACCCGGCACGGACGCCTTCACCGGCAACACGCTCAACAAAAACAGCGCGCTGTCCGTCACGGAAGCGAGAAATTTTGAAAACGTCAACTTCGGCTACACCGGCGACGCAAACATAGCCATGCTGTACACGACGCCCGGCGCAAGCGCGAAAACCACGGTGAATATCAACACGGGGAGCCACAACGTCAACTTCAACGGGATAATCACAGGCGACGGCAATATCGACAAAAAAGGCTCCGGAGAACTCACCCTGACCGATATAACCGGGCTGGAGGGAACCATAACGCTCTCCGAGGGGGACATCAAGAACGCCACTAACGGCCCAATCGACATCATCGTGAACGGAACCGCCGCGACACTCGCGCCGGGCGAGTCGACGAAAGCAAATGACGAAATTCCGCGCAACCCCAATAACGGCAGAAGCGGAGGCGGCTGCGACGCCGGAGTTGGAGTTTTAGCCCTCGCCCTGCTGCCCCTCGCGTGCGCGGGCATGAAACGGAAAGAGAAATAGCGCGACGCGCGATACAGGACAGCCGGGCGAAGTTTCGCCCGGCTGTTTTTTCGGGTAATAATAATTGCGAATGTACGTCTATTAGATTGAGAGTATATCCTGCTCGTCCAGTCCGGTACACTTTTTGATAATATCAGCGGAAAGCCCCTCAGCAAGCATTGAGCGCGCGACCTCGAATTTGCCTTCCGCTTTGCCTTAAGACGAGGTTATGTCAGAAGTGTATTTCATAGACGCGAGACTCAAGGTCAACAACGAGACTGTCTCTTTTGAGCGACGAGGTTTGGAGCACATAGAAGCTCTTGCTTGTCAAACCGACATTGCAGTGGGTGTTCAGTTTCTTTGCGAACATATCGGAGGCAAGTATTTTAGGTCACCTCTAAAAACCCCCTTGCAGATTAAGAGAAAAAATGCTGTAATATAACATGATAAACAACGATATTGACTAAGGTAGGTGCGAATTATGCAACTAAATTTTTTGCTTGACGAAAAGATA
>BOCC01000173.1 GCA_026002715.1 Synergistales bacterium | reverse complement strand
CGAAGTGGGGTCCTCGATCTTAAGAAATTCGTCGATTACCTCTTTCGGTGTTCTGGGAAATTTGATCTTTTTAATCCGTTCTTTGTCGATCGTGCCCCAGATAAGCCCGGCCTCTTTGTACTCGAGATACTCCTGTTCGAGTTGTTCGTTCATCAAAAATGTTCTCCACTACAGACTGTCGGGAATACATTCAAGCTCAGCTATTGACATCTCGTGCTGAGGGATGAGTATGTCGGCTTGCTTTTTAATCCTGCAAAGACTGTCGTAGTTCTCGCGAACATCCAAGTGATGTCCTGTTACAAGAACTTCCATATCCTTATGACGTCCTGTTGGTTTGAAGTTCTCCATCAGGCAACAGAGCCCGCTGATTATCGCCTTCCCCTTTGCGGTCTCTATCTGCACCGACTGGTTGCCGCCGCTGTGACCAGGTGTATACAACGCCGTCACGCCGGGCAAAATTTCCCTGTCGCCGTCATAGGCCGTGAAGTTGATGTCCTCGAAGAGATTTGTCCTGTACATGACTTTCTGTATCGGGTGCGGGTTATAGGCAAAATCCAGCTCGCTTTTCTGGACGTAAACGTCCGCGTGCTTAAAGAGGGGGAGATAACCGCAGTGATCATAGTGAAGGTGAGTTATGATGAGCTTTTTAATATCCTTTGGCTCAAGTCCGTGTTTCTTCAGAAGCTCTTCCAATGTAGCAATTTCTTCGTTCGGAAGGTCTCTTCTGACGTCGTTCATCAACGCGAGCGGAGCTCCGGTATCCACAAGAAACGCGTTATCCTCATCTCGCACAAGCCACGCGATTACCGAAAGCCAGAGCTTCTCATCAAGGTCGATGTTATAGGTCATAAAACCTTTGGTACGATACTGCTTCCCCAATAGCAAAGGGTAAATCTTGTACATTTAGCTCTCCTCCTTGTAAGAATTTAATGGTAATCTTCCCATTCCAATGGGATAGCCTTTTTCAAACTCATTAGAGAGTTTTGAGGTAGTCAGCAAGTACCATGGCCGCGTTTCGATAAGCCGGAATCCCGCCCATCAGCATGGATTGCAGAAGGGCGGAAAATAGCTCTTCTTTCGTTGCCCCGGCCGCTACAGCCAGTTCGGCATGGGCCAAGATAGCCGAATCATAACGCAGAACGCAGGCCGTCGCCACTTTCATAAGCTCACGATATTTTTCGGGAATGGCTGACCGGCTGTCGATCCCCTTCCTCCACTCGTTTGTCTTTTCAAACAGCTCCGGATCCATATCTTGCAACAAGTCCCAATGTATCGGCATTTTATTTCGCTCTCCTATCAGTTATCACTCCGCTAAATTAAATCCTTCTTTAGTTATAAAAGAAATTCGGGAGAAAGAGTGCTATGGCAGGAAAATAACTGAGAAGGAATACAACGCACAGTTCCGCAAGGATAAAGGGAAAGGCCGCTCTGCCTATTTTTTCTATGGACATTCCGGATATTGACGCACCAATAAACAAAGAATATCCCACAGGTGGCGTTATCTGACCGACTGCAAAATTGGATACGATAATCAGTCCCAAATGTACCGGATCCAGTCCGAGTTTCGCTCCTAAAGCCACAAAAACTGACGACAAAATAACCATGGCCGCTATATTGTCCATCAGGCAGCCCAGCACAATCAACAGCAAATTCAAAATCATCAGCAGTACAAATTTGTTCGTTGTCACGCTAAACAGCGATTGAACCAGCTGAGGAGCCAACTGTTCGGCTGCCATAATCCAACCGAAGAGATTGGCGGCCGCAACCACAAAAATAACGAGCGTGGTCGATTTTACCGCGGACGAGAAAACTTTAGCAAGATGGCTCAATTTCAGTTCCCTGTATATGAATACCCCAACAAACACCCCGTAGGTTACGGCAACCGCGGCCGCCTCGGTCGGTGTGAATATGCCTCCGTATATACCTCCAAGAATAATAACCGGACACATCAACGCCCAAAAAGACTCCTTAAAAGCGAGAATGACTTCTTTCCCAGACGCTTTTTTAGCGTTGCTCGTATATCCGTGTTTCTTTGAAAAGAAATAGCTGACGCACATCAATCCAAAAGCCATCATAAGTCCGGGAACGACCCCTGCCAAAAAAAGCCTTGTAATCGAAGTATTTGCCGCCACGGCCCAAACAACCATCGGAATACTGGGGGGGATCATCTGTCCGAGAGGTCCGGAAGCGGCAGCCAAAGCAACGGAAAACGCTTTGTCGTAACCGCTTTTTTCCATTTCAGGGATCATAATTCCCCCAATGGATGCAGTTGTTGCAGGCGCCGAGCCGCTGGTAGCCGCAAACAGGCTTGCCGCAACGACTGTTACCATTGCCAATCCCCCTGTCAGGTGCCCCACGAGCGCATTGGCAAATCTTACCATTCTTCTGGACAATCCCCCATATTGCATCAGCTCTCCGGCTAACAGGAAAAAGGGGACGGCTAACAGTGTAAACGAATCTGACCCCGTTACTATTCGCTGCGGCAAGAGAGTTATTGGCCAATCAGAAGCAAAAATGGACAGCAGAGAAGAAATAAGAATAGCGAAAGGTATAGGCACAGCTAAAAACAACAGCACTATGAAAATAACAAGCATCCACATACCCATTATTGTTACCTCCTATGCGGTTGGTATTATTTCTGCTTCGGAATTATGCTCATTTTTCCCCTTCAGTATCAATTGATCTGCCAGAGATGAGACAATGTGCAAAAATATCAGGAAAGACGTTATCGGCATACATAAATAGAGTATGGGTACGGGGAGCCCCAGAGCCGCGGATATTTGCGCCGAAACAGCCTTAACCAATATGCAGCTTGCGTAAAAAAGAACGACAGAAAACGCGGCGATCATGATTTTGATAACTGCGTCAATAGCGAATCGTATTTTTGATGGGAATCTGTCGACTAAAAACGTAACGGAGATATGAAACCACTCTTTAATACCTATAGACGCTCCGAGAAGCACTATCCACACAAACATGTATCGGGCAACTTCCTCGGACCAGGACAGCGACGCGTTCATTACGTATCGACAAAAGACCTGCACGTTTATGACAATAACCATTAACATCAATAATACCGTCAGAAATCTCAGCACAACCTTATTCAACACGTCGCTTAAACGGGTTATAGCTCTCCACATGGCCATTTCTCCTTTCGGGTCTATGTGCAAAACTGAAATAATTATTGCCCCTTGCCTTTAAAGGGGCAATAATTATTTCGGAAGCTACTATTTTGCCTCTTTCCCAGAATTCAAAACACCATTCACTAAATCCTCACCAAGCGTCTTGGCGTATGTGCTATAGAGCGATTGTATCTTTTCCTGAAACGCTGCGGTATCTGCCACATCGTTGATAATCATGCCCCTGCTCTGCAAATCCGCAAGCATTTCTTCGGATTTGGCGGAGGCCATTTTTCTTTGCATCTGACGAGCTTCTTCCGCGCATTCTACAATGACCTTCTGTATGTCTTCCGGCAGAGAGTTGAATTTTTTCAAAGACATCAGATAGACAAGCGGAGAATACGTATGGCGCGTCATGGAGAAGTATTTGCAGACCTCGTAGAATTTATTCTGATGCGTCACAGAAATAGGTATCTCGAGACCGTCAATAGTTCTCTGCTGCACCGCCGTGACCACTTCAGGCCAAGCCATAGGAGTGGGGTTGGCTCCCAAAGCCTTGAACATCTCTATATAAATTGGATTTTCCATAACGCGAATCTTGATGCCACTAAAATCGTCAGGTGTATTAATGGGTCGTATATTG
>BOCC01000172.1 GCA_026002715.1 Synergistales bacterium | reverse complement strand
CGCCCGGACACCGGTTTTATATATCCGGTTTTATATATATGGAACGGTAACATCTATGGTTTACCTCTTGTCTAAGCTATTCTGATATTGCTAAATCATAATAACACAAATTTGTCAATTGCGTTTTATGAGCAGTTACTGCTCACGAACGTCACTTGCGCGCATGGAGGCGCAAGTGATAAAATCTCTCCTCAGAAATTAGCGGAGCTTGTTAGTTCTCTAAGAATTTACGCGGGCAGCGTAAATAATTTAAAGGGAGGTTTTTGAGAATGTTTAAGAAAGTAATGAGCAGGAAAGTTTTGGCGGTTTTGTTGTTGGCTTCGGCGGCGTTTGTGCTTGCGACAGGCGCGGAGGCGGCGAAGCAGAGTTACGGCCCCCTCACGGTGGATCTCCCCGACGGATGGAACGCGCAGGAGGCGGACGATCAGATAGTCTTCACGGCTCCGGATAACAGCGCGGCGCTGACTATCGGCGTGGCCGCAATCGAGGGCGAATCCTTAGAAAACATCGCCAAGGGATTAGCGCAGGCGTTGGGGGGCGGCACGCCTCAGAAGGTGGAAGGCGGGTACGCGTTTAGTTTTAAGAACGAAAACGGCGTCGATTGCTTTATGTCTATCGTGGGGGACGAAGCTCAGGGCTTCTACATGGGCATAATGCAGACCGGCAACCACCCGCAGATGAAGGGCCTGATGGACTCAATTGAATTCAGCGATGAATAGGGGAAGCACTGATTAACCTACGGGATGCTTGAAAGAGAGAAGGAGGTTTAAAAGAATGAAAAATTTCACACGTTTTTTTGCGGGCGCTAAGGCGTTCGCCTTGGTTCTCATCCTGACCCTCACCTTGGTTCCTTGTGCATGGGGCGCGTCTTATCTGAGCTACGGGGTTCCCTTCACGGCCAACGCGCCGCGCGGGTGGTCATACAAAAAGGACGGCGAGGCGCATATTTTCTACAGTCAGGGCTATCAAGAGTTCATCAACGTGACGGGCACCGGCTCCGGCGGAAGAAGCTTAAAGCAGTTCGCCGCGAAGGAGGCGGAGTCGCAGGGCGCCGAACTGCAACAGTGGGACTACGGCTACATGTGCGTCACCCCCAACGGAGACGAGATTTATTTTTGGGGCAGCAAGAATAGCTTCCTGTTCGTCCTTTGCCATGGGGACTCGGACGAACTGGTGGAACTCTTCAACTCCATCCAGCTGCGGCAGTGACGGCTTGACCCGTTGGAGGCTTGAAGGAGGAGGTTTAAAAGAATGAAAAATTTCGCGCGTTTTTTGGCGGGCGCAGCACGCTCAACCTCGACGTGGACGGCGCATACAGCAAGTTCGACCTCAGAATCACGAACGGGGAAGAGGCCGCTTTGGACTTCTTCGGGCTTGACGGCAAGGCAAAAAGCATCGTACTCAACAGCGACGCCACGGCCAACTATCAGTGAGGCCCTGTGAAATGGCGCAACGGGTTTACCTCACAAAAACACTGTGCCGATGAACGGCTACGTCGGTTTTAGCTGGACGGTTTTATTTTTTGGCCCCTTCGTCCCTCTGCTGCGGGGAGATTATAAGTGGGCCGTCATCATGCTGGTGTTCGACATTTTTACCGGCCACTTGGCCAGCTTGGTCTTGGCGTTTATGTACAATAAAATCTACACAAGAAGCCTGATTATCGACAAAGGCTTCGTCCCGGCCGACGATCGCTCCCGTCAGCAGCTCAGGATAGCGGGGATAGCGTAAAATATCTTTTCTCGGGGGGTGCTTGCGCTGACAAACGTGAGCGCCCCCGATCTGTATTTGCCTCCGAGTCTATCGCCCTTTAAACGAAGCATGAAGGAGATGAATGATATTAAGAAGATTAAGAAGATAAAGATGTTTTTCTGCTGCGCGCTGCTGGCGGTTTTGGCTTTCGCTATCCCCTCAGAGGCGGACGCGGTCTTGAACCCCACGGGGAAATATATCAGAATAGCCCTCCAAAACCACAGTTGCGCCCCCGACGAGCTGTCCTCGTGGAAGTGCGAAATCAGCGGTGAAGGCGGCGTCGAGCAGATAACTATGGAAGAGTATTTTGAGCTGGCGGAGCCGATGACGACGCTTTCAGACGGGACGATCCTCATACCGGATATGCCAGTGCCCGGCGGCGTCGTCGAGTTTTATTTCAGGGCGTCGCGCCCCGGTTTCGTCAACCTGCGCCTCACGCGGGGGACCGCCGACGCGCTCTGGGCCGACGCTAATTTTCGAGTCGCCGTTTTTTCGGATCTAAAAGCGGAAATCTTAGAGCGTTCGGAAAAATACGACTGGCCGACAGATGAAAAATGAAAATGACGTTTAAATCCGGTAGGGGCGACCGCCCCTACTATCCATAAAATAACGGAGGAGGTATATATGATGAATAAAAAAATATGCGCTTTTTTTGTCGCGCTTTTGTTGATTTTTTCTTTTGTGGAGGGCTCGCGCGTCCCGGTCGAAGGCGCCTCTCGACGTCAGCGCGAACGAGAGCGCAGGGAGCAGCGAGAGCGCGAGGAGCAGCAAGAGCGCAGGGAGCAGCGGCGTAGAAGAGAAGAACCCCGAAGGGGCGGCGATAGAAATGAGGAAACTCGAAGGGGCGGCGATAGAAATGAAGAGCCCCGAAGGGACGGCCGGAAGAGGGAAGATGAAAGCGAGCCGGCGCAAGTCGGGCTGTCGGGTGCCGCCAGCGAGGTCGTGCGTATAGCCAACGCCGAACGGAGTAAGGCGCGGCTCAGCGACCTGCGGGTTGACAACGAGCTGACGGCGGCGGCGGCCAAGCGAGCCGCCGAGTTGCAGCGCCTCTTCGAGCACCGGCGCCCCGACGGGCGGTCGTGGGATACGGTGCTATCCGAGTGCGGCGTCAAGCGCTACAACTCCTGGGGAGAAAACATCCTGTACAACAGTAGCGGCAAGGCCGCCGACGCGATGACTTGGTGGATGAAATCGCAAGGCCACCGGGACAACATACTCAATAGAAACTACACCCACATCGGCGTGGGCGTCTACCAAAGCGGCGGCAAAACCTACTTCGTTCAACTTTTCGTGGGAAGATAGAAAAAATATTATTTGGAGGCGTGTGAAATGAAATCTGCGGCAGGGATAGAATACGAAATACTTTACAAGGGAGCTTTCTCGATGGTGTGCGCCCGGCTGAGGCAGGGGCAGTCGCTGAAAGCCCAGTCTGACGCGATGGTGACGATGGACGTCACGATGGACGTGGAGGGGAAAATGGAGGGCGGCATCGTGGGCGGCTTGGGACGCTTATTTTTGTCGGGCGAAAACTTTTTCTTTCAAACCCTCAAGGCGGCGCGCGGAGACGGCGAGGTTCTCTTAGCTTCCGCTTCGCCCGGCGACGTCGAGGCTTTGGAGATTGAAGAGACACCCTACTTGCTCCAAAAGGGAGGGTTTCTGGCGGCCACCGAAGGGGTCGAGATCAACACGAAAATGCAGAACTTAGCCAAAGGGATGTTCAGCGGCGCGGGGTTTTTCGTCTTAGAGGTCTCGGGGCGGGGCCTCCTCTTCGCGGAGTCCTTCGGGGCGATTCACACGGTGGACATTCCCGCCGGCAAAGAGATAATCATCGACAACCAGCACTTGGTGGCATGGCCTCAGAACGTCAAGTTCACCTTAGAAAAAGCGTCGGCCAAGGGCTGGATGTCCTCTGTGACCTCCGGGGAGGGGTTGGTCTGCCGCTTTCAGGGCCCGGGTAAGGTGCTTATCCAGACCCGGAACCCCGGCGGTTTCGGCGAGTGGGTCAAGAGTTTGCTGCCGCAAAAATAGAGCTGAGAGGGTAACAACATAGTATTAAATTAAATATTAATACATATACAATATCACTTAATAACTACCATTTTTATGTTAAAGTATCACCATGAAACTATACACGGTCTATCAAGCGGCGGAAGCGAGCGGTT
>BOCC01000171.1 GCA_026002715.1 Synergistales bacterium | reverse complement strand
TATTGATTTAATGATAGTGTAATTTACTGAAAAATTAAAATTATCGATTGATAATTGCGTGTTTTGCTTACCTTGTCAAGGGGGTGACGCTCGTTGCGAGCGATTTTTTCTCTTTACGTTCACGTTCCGTTCTGCGCCGCGAAATGCCATTATTGCGCTTTCTACAGCGTACCGCTATGCGCGGGCGGGGACGGAGCGGCGCTGACTGGCGCTTGGCTTGCCGCCCTGCGACGCGAGGCGGAAATTCTGCGCTCGGCCTGGGGCGGGAAAATCCCAGTCCGCACTATATATATAGGAGGCGGCACGCCAACCGCCGTATCCCCCGAACTGTGGCGTAACCTTATCGAAACCGTAGACGAACTCTTCGACTTGTCCCATCTCGAAGAGGCCACGGTCGAGGCAAACCCATGCTCTCTAAGCGATGACCATCTGGCCATTTGGCGCGGCGCTTTCGTCACCCGCGTTAGTCTCGGCGTCCAAAGCCTCGACGCGGACGAACTGCGCTGGCTTGGCCGTCTGCACGACGCGAAGGCAGCGATGCGCTCAATAGAAAAAACCCTGTCATACGGCTTTGACGTGTCCGCCGACCTTATCTTTGCGCTCCCCCGCCAAACGCTTCGCTCGTGGCGCAACACCTGCACGCAAATACTGTCCTCCGGGGTCGGCCATATCTCGGCTTACCAATTGACCATAGAGCCAGACACGCCGCTCGGCAAACTATCCTGGGCCGCCAAAGCGGCCGCGCCGGACGGTTATCCCTTCTATCGCTTCACTCAGTGGTATATGGCGAAAAAGGGCTTGGCGCAATACGAAATATCGAGCTTCGCAAAGCCGGGGTTAGAATGCCGTCACAACTTGGCCTACTGGCGCCACAGAAACGTGCTGGCTCTCGGCCCCTCCGCTTGGGGCTACATAAACCGCGTAAAGGGCGGCTTTCGCTATCACAATGTGAAAACCTTGGAGGAATATGTAGACCTGACGAGGTCGCGCCTTCCGATTGCCGACGCGGAAATTTTGGCCGGACAAAAAAAAGGCGAGGAAGCCGCGATTTTGGCTCTCAGGACAAAATGGGGAATAGACTTTAAGAAATTCAAAAAAGAAAACTTCGGCGGCGCCTTGACCGAGAAGGTAATAAACGTTCTCGAAAACATTCCGCCGCGCTTGGTTGGCTTCGAGAGAGACGAGGCGGGAAACGTCGAGCGCGCGTGGCTCACGCCAAGCGGAATGAGGGTGGGCAACGCGATATGGAGCGAGATTATCGCGTCACCTATAAATTAGGTCACCTCTAAAAACTCCCTTGTAGATTAAGAGGATAAATACTGTAATATAGCATGATAAATAACGATGTTGACTGAGGTAGGTGCGAATTATGCAACTAAATTTTTTGCTTGACGAAAGCGGGCTTTTATATTGTCTCTTTGATGCGAAAGCTGACAAACGAAGCGATCACGCATAGAAAAATATCGGACGTCCAAATCAATGTATAAGTCCCTGTCAGAGAAACGCTCACTCCGCCAATCCAAGCGCTGATGAAACTTCCGGCCTGATGGCAGAGAAATAAAAATCCAAGCAGCGTAGCGACTTTCGCGGCCCCGAAAGTTTTGTTTACAATGCCGAAAGTCGGTGTAACGGTCGAATTGCCGGTCAATCCCAAAAACGCGGCGAACGCGAAAATAACGGGAATTGTTTTAGCCGCGGCGAAAAAACACAACGTGATGACCGCGCGGGCTCCGTATAAAAACGCTAAAACCTGTTTCATCCTGCTTCGTCCGCAAGCCGCGCCGCTCAAAACAGCGCCTGCAATGCCGGCTACCCCGAAAACAGAAAACGCGTATGCCGCTATTTCTTTAGAAAATCCATAGGATATAAACTGAGAATAGAGATGCGTCTCGATTATGGCCATATGGAATCCGCAGGTAAAGAAACCTATCATCAAAAACTGATAGGCGCGGTTATGTAGCGCGTCGGCAAACATCTCTTTGACGTCGGTTTTGTTTCTGTCTTTTTCTTTTGAATTTAAAGCGGATAATTCATGCCCAGCTCCGCCTCTTGTCTTGCATAGCCAAAGAGATATCGGCAGCAGCAGGATTACGGGGACGCTCAAGAAAAACATAGCCCCCAGCAGGCCGGCGGTCGCGATTAAAGTCTGAAGCACGGGTGAAAATACGGAGCTGCCGATTCCGCTGCTGGCGTTTACGAGTCCGGATACGGTCGATACGCCTTTTTTAGACAGCGAAGGGGTGAGCGCGCTCATAATTATGCCGAAGGAAAGCGCGCCGATGCCGGACGGGAGAAGAAACCCCAAAAAAATTGTCAGCATCCACATAGAAGTGCAGTAAGGAATCGTCACCACTCCGACGGTCATCATCAAAATGCCGCAGCACATGACAAATCTGTTTGATTTTTTTAACGCGATTATGCCGAATATCGACTGCATAACGCCGAATACCAACTGGGCGACCGCCAGAACAAAGCTGACGGAGGAATAAGGAACCCCGCTGTTTTCCGAAATCGCGTTCAGCATAATGCCATAGTTAGAGCGAATCCCTGAGCTTACGGCATAAATCAGACAAGACGCCGCCGACAGAAAAAAAACTAAAACCGCATTATCCTGTTCCTGTCTTTTCTGTTCCATATATAGACCTCCTTTATTATTCGCGTATTTCGGACATCGGGAGAGACAAGAGGCGATTCAGCGGCACCAACCACAAAAAGACGGCCAAGGGGATTGCGCCGACGTCGGCGGACAGCATAGCGAACGGCACGGCGGCGGCGGTACTCCACGGGATGAGGCCCGTTATCAGAATGGCGGTATCCTCTATGTGGACGGCTAAGAGACTGCGGGAGGCTCCGTGGGATTCGTAGATTTCCCCCATGAGCTGATTTGTGAGAATGACGGCAAGCGACTGGTTGCAGACGAGCATGTTGGCGACCGTGCCCGTCACCAACGTCGTCGAATAAATCGATACGCGCTGGCTCAGTCGTTCTAAGAAACGCTTGACACCATTCAACAACCCCGCGCCGTCAAAAATCCCCGAGTAGGATGATGAAACCAAAATTATCCCCATGAGATTCGCCATCGATATTGCGCCGCCGCCCGCGATAATGCGCGCGAAACGCCCGTCCAAACCCAAATCGTACCCCATAAGCATCGCCTGCGCCAAGGTGAGAAACGGCACGCTCTGCGCCCAAAGGGCAATCGCCGCGCCGGACAGGATGCTCAGCACCATCGCCGCCTTTACGCCGACACCGGCGAGCGGAAGCGCGAATATTATCAAGGCGGGGATTGCCGTTATAGGGGACAGATTGAACGCGGACGCTATCTCGAGCTGAATGTCGGCCCCGCCGCCCCGCATAGGCTGGCGCAGGGAAAAATAAAGATATATCAAGAGCGACAGCGCCATGGGGACGGACGCCGTCCTGAACATATTGCGGATGTTGTCGTAAAGGCGCGTGCCGGTCAGGTTTGCCACGAGGTTGGCGGAGGACGACGTGGGGGCGCACCGGTCTCCGAAGAAGCAGCCCGATATGACGGCTCCGGCCGTGACCGTGGCGTCCGCGCCGCCGCTTCGGGCGAGGACCATCAGAACAACGCCTATGGTCCCGGCCGCGCCGAAGACCGACCCCAGCGCGTAAGACACCACGCAGGTCAGAACGAACGCGCAGAGGACGAAAAATCGCGGGTCGATGAGTTTTATCCCGTACCAGACCAAGAAGGGAATAGTGCCGGAGGCTCTCCACACCGCGGTCAGAAGCCCAATCAGAATGAAGATTTGGATAACGACGACGGTTTTTTTCATCCCCAAGGCGGCCATCCGACCCACATCAGACCACGAATGCCCCCGGGCGCGCGCGCAGCAGGCGAAGTACAAAAATCCGAGCGCCAGGGGTACGATAATGGCGACGCCGTTCAGAAGAGATACGGCGAGCCCAGCCATAAAAAGAATCACCGCCACCGCAAAGTCCAAAAAGATCACGCCCTATATGTTTTTGAAAGCAATATTTTTTGAAAGCAACGAAATTCATTTTATATATAGATCTTACAGCATAAGC
>BOCC01000170.1 GCA_026002715.1 Synergistales bacterium | reverse complement strand
TTTTGTGCAGTTTCTGAAAAATACTGATTTGGGCATTGTGCAAATAATTCGTTCTAAAATGGAATCAAACGACGATTTCAAGCGATCAACAGCAGCTTGATACATTCGAACTTTGAACTCTTAAGAAAGTATGTTTGGCTAAAAAATCAATTCACAAGAAAGGATTTTTCTTGCAAGATCATAAAAAATGAACATCTCTTGAATGATCTGCATCATACACTTATAATAATTTTAGGGGATTTACGTTGTAGAGATTCAACCCCTGGTCATAGCTTGCTAACCATATCGGCGTCGATATGAGCCGCTCGCTCATGCCGAGCGCCCAATAAAAGGCCCTCTCCGCTTGCTTCCTCACGGTGTCCGTCACTCCGGCTTGCGCCTGCTCATACGCCTCTCTTATAGCCGCGTCCGCGCCGTTCAGTCTGTTGCGAAGCTCCGCTGACGATTTATTCGCGAAGCGAAATCCATCCGCCCACCTAAACGGGTTCGTGTAAAATCTCAAAAGCCCCATGGTCCCTCTCGGCCCCAGCCGCCACGCCGCGACTGTTATGCTGCTGAAGTTCCCCAGCACCGTCGTGAGTTTTAGTCCTAATTGCGCCGCCGCCGCACGCCCGATAAAGTGGCTCGTCATGCGGCTCACCGCGCCGGTCTGTCCCGGCCGTGCCGCTATGTCTTTTAGCCATCCGTCAAACTGTCTGTAGGCCGTCTCGCCTATCGCGTGCGTCACCTGCTCCCTTACGCTGTCGTCCTTGATTATCTTGTTCACGTCACGCACGGGCGCGCGGAAAGCGAGGTCGTGAATTACGTTTCCGAGGTGTTCCTGAAGCACGCCGAGGTCGAGTCTCACGGGCATTCCCGTCAGCCGTCTCACGCGGTTCTTAGTGTGCCCGTGCCTCGTGTGCGCCCTCACCCCCTGCGCCTTGTTCTCCTGATTTATCTTGTCGAGCTCTTCGCGCGTTGCCGCCAGCCAGTTCTTCGAGCTGTCGAACGACACGGGATAATACCCTCCCCTCAGCTTCCGTCCCGTATTGGTTCTGACAATCGCGGCCTCCACTTTCTCGGGCGTCACGCCGGTCATCTTTTCTTCAAGTTCCGCTATCCGCGGCCAATACTCCTCGAGCATATCCCACACGCCTTGCGTGAAGTCCCACATCCCGTCCGTGCCCATGCGCTTCAGAACGCTCTCCGTGACGGCCGTCCCGGTTCTGAGCGCGTCATAATAAGCCTCGCTGTCGGCAAACCGCGCCTTCATCCCGAGGCCGTGCATCGCCCAGCCCATGACGATTCTCTCTCTGTTCGTCTCGTTTCCCCAGTTCAGCATGACGGCCAAGAGGTTCTCCCCCGTCCAGTAAAGTTTTTGCTGTCCGTCGGTGGTCATATCCAAGATCCCGGTGTCGAACTTCGTGGTCAGAAATTTCTGAAACGCTCTCCTCCCGCCCGTCTTCTCGGCCAATCCATTGATCAGTCCGTCAAGGTTCGCCCTCGCCTTCTCGCCCATCTCTATTTCTGTATTTGAAGCGTGCTGAATTGGCTTGTATATCTTCTCCCACACAGTCCCCTGGTTCTTCAGGTTATCGAGAAGCCGCGTTAGCGTCTCGACGCGGTCGAGAGACCCGGCATAAGGCCCCCAAAGCCCGACTTTTTTACTCTCCGGGTTTCGCGTCGGCGTACCGGGTTCGCCGTAGTTCCCGCTCACGGTGCTGACTATTTCCAACACAGTCGCCGCAAAGTCGGCCCTCATCGTGTCGGATATAAGCCGCCTCTCGTTGCGCCCGATTCTTTCTATCATCTTAACGGCGTCGTTAGCCTCCGAGAGCTGCGCCCATGTCAGGTTGTCCCAGGTCAGCCAGGTTCCGTCATTGCCGCCATATTCAAGATCTAATATCCACTTCATCACGGGCAGGCCGGCATTCAGCTCTTTCTCCTGTTCGCTCAGCCATTCCCGCAGGGGCCTTTTGTCTCTCGTCTTCTCCCGCTCCATAAATCCAAGACGCTCGAGCAGCCCGAGAATCTGCGCCACATTCTCCTCGCCCACAACGGGCGCGAGACGCTTCTGGTTCTTCCAAAACTTCGTAAAATATCGGTCGATAGCGTAAGACTCGCTTCTTATCTTCGCGGCTTCCTCAGCCAAAACGGTATTGAACAGCTCCTTGTCCTTCATCTCGGAGGAGGCCTTGTAGTCGCCCCTCATGGCGAGCTGATACGCTTTCTCTCCCGCTCGCTTCGCCGTATAGGCGTACCGCCCGGCGGCGGAGGCGTCTTTGACTCTCTTGCCCTTCAATATCTTAACGGCCGTCGCGCGGTATGCCGCCACCTTCGCGGCCATGCGCTCGGCCTGAGCCTTGTTGTAAAATCGCCGCTTTTCTTTGGTTTCCTCGGCTTTGGCGCTTGCGGTTTTCGCAGCTGTATCACTCGGCGCCGCGTCCTCCGACTCACGCTGAGCGCGCTTTGCCTCTTCTTGCAGTATGTCGTCTTCCAAAGCTATCCGCGTCACCCGCGCGGACTCGTCATGATCCAATTCCCATCCTTCGACGTTCGGAGTCACCCTGTCCCACCACTCGGGCTTCGCGGCATCCCTGCCCCGCCTATCAGCAGGGCCGCCCCTCTCGGGACGGCCCTTAGTGCTTATTTCAGTGTCGGTATCGCTGCTGTTGACAGAATCGAAAAATTCCTGTAATCTTGTATCTATGAATGATGGTGACTTATCTTCGCCCGGGTTAATACCCCGAATACGTTGAGAATCGCCATCATTTTTGTATACATTCACATCGCTTATCGCTGTTGAATGTATATTATTCTCTCCGGGCTTTCCGGTTTTCGTCTTTGATTCTCTTACCGTAAATCTTATAAAGTAAGTCTCAGTCCCGTTAGTAAACTTATTCACATACTGATGAAATGCCTTTATATTCGGATGTTCTTTATGTCCTTCTTTCAGTGTTTCAGACTCAGACCATCCGTAAATCGACGTCCCAAAAAGAGACGGAAAATCTCCTATTATCGTTGATACGTCAAACCCTTTATTGCTGACAATCTTCCCGATAGTATTTATAGGAAGCCCTGCTTCTATGTTGTATCGCTTATTCTTTAGCGACTTAAACTTTTTAGCAATATCTTCCGCGCCCTTTTTATCCAAAGGCGCCCCTACCTCAACACTTAAAGGACTTAACGCCTTTATCTCCCGAACTCTTTCCGCTCTCTCCTGTCTTTCCACTCCGCTCACCTCGCGGCTATTTTCCCCCGCCGAGGTGTCTTCTGTCAACTCCGGCCTTCCCTCTAACGCCTCCTCCACCGCCGCCCTCATCGCGCCGGGCTCGTTCAGCAGCCGCTCCAATGGATCAGTCGCCGCTTTTACCCGTTCAGCTATGGCCTTGTCCGGGGGCGTAATCTTCACCTTTTGTAAATCTTCTATTAAGGCCTGCCCCGCCGGATATCCAAGCAACTCCGCCGCTTCCTCCGCGCCAAGCCCATTGTCGTCCATAACGCCCTCGGGCAAGGTTCTTATTATCCCCTCGCCGAATTGCTCAGCCAGCGCGGAGCGTGACAGCGTCAGGCCGCCGTTTTTCTTCGGACGCAAAAATACGTCTAAGGTTTTATACTCGCGCAAGTTCCAGACTTCCCGCGTGGCGTTCACCGTAGCCGCCTGCTTTTGCGCGTCGTCCTCTGTTTTGGGCGTCATTCTCCTAAGCAGCGCCGCCTTCGCCTTATCCGCGCCCCGTTCTATAACGTCTTTGTACTTCGCTATAGTCTCGTCCGGCACGCCCCGGCGTCTCAGCTCGTCGGCTAACCTGCGCCCATGCGCTATGTCGCGCGAAGCCTCTATCTCCTCTTCAGACGCCAGCATCCTGTCCATGACGCCTCGCATATCGTCGTTCAGTTCAAAGCTCCGCGAAACTCCGCCCGCGTCTCTATAGACGATGTTCCTGACGGCTTTATAAATATCTATAAGCCATTTCTTGGCTCCTTCGCATTTAATGTGGGAAGCTAAACAATCCAAATATTCTGAGGATAGCCAAAGTCCAATTTACCTGCTGTTAAAAAGCTCTTTATAATCACATTGGCGGATGTCCGAAATCCTCTGGCT
>BOCC01000169.1 GCA_026002715.1 Synergistales bacterium | reverse complement strand
AAATAATTAAATTATATTAAATTTCCGCGTTAAATATAAATTGCGCGTAATACAGAAGGGAGCGTAAGACAATGGGACAGATTCAAATCATCGTGGAGGGAATGACGGCGAGTGGCAAATCGACAATCGTGAACCTCCTCTCGGAGCGTCTTGGATTCAAAGTCATGCCGGAGGAGTTTCGGGATCAGCACGACCTGTTGAGCCGGTTTCATCACGAACGCCGTTGGGCGTTCCCCATGCAGCTGAATTTTTTGGTGACGCGATTCGCGCAGTACCTTTGCGCCTCAGAGGAAGACGAATACATAATGGATCGCAGTATCTTCGGCGACAAGGTTTACGCGACGCTCTATTATAGGCAGGGCTACTTCAAGGACAGCCATTTCGGCTGCTATCTGACGCTTTACGATTCTCTTCTCAAATACACAAAGGCTCCGCGCCTTTTGATTCTTGTGCAGTGCCCGTTCGATGAGATAATGCGCCGCATAAAGGACAGGGGCCGCGAAGACGAGATGGCCGCCGGGGAGGATTACTGGCGCGCGCTTTATGACGCTTACACGCCCTTTCTGGAGTTCGTGAAGTCCGAGATGGATTTACCCAATTGCCTCGTGCTCGACCTTGCCGACCCTAAGTTTATCCATACGCCGTCATCCGTCGATAAATTTATAAACGACGTAAAAACGTTTTTTCCCGAGCGTTTTTCGTCTTGACCTATACGAAAATGGAGCTTCCGATGACGGGCGTTTTAACAAATGACGTGGCGTTTCGCATAGCCAAAGAGTTGAGCTTGTCCGAAGCGCAGGTTGTCGCCGTGCTCGAACTCTTTGAGCAGGGGAGTTCCGTTCCGTTTATAGCGCGCTACCGCAAAGAAGTCACAGGGTCTCTTGACGAGACGGTCATCACGGCCATACGCGACCGCAGCGAAAAAATACAGGAGCTCGAAAAACGCAGGGCCGCCATCTTAGACTCCTTAGAGGAAAGGGAGCTTTTGAGCGATGAGCTTCGAGTTACGCTCTCGTCCGCTCAGACCATGACCGCTCTCGAGGACGCGTATCTTCCGTACCGCCCGAAGCGCAGGACGCGCGCGCTCGCGGCAATCGAAAAAGGTCTCGCTCCTTTGGCCGACATCATTCTTTCGCAGGCGCCCGACGCGGACCCCGAAAACGAAGCGCTGAATTTCATCTCGGAGAACGGCGTAAAGACAACTCAGGACGCCATAGCGGGCGCGCTCGATATATTGTCGGAGAGGGTCAGCGAAAACACCGAGGCCCGCCGCGAGACCAGAAAAATCTTCGCCCGCAAATCCACCCTGAAGAGCGTCATCGTCAAGGGCGCCAAAGAGGACGACCCGGATACGTCCGTCTACCGCGACTATTTCGACTGGAGCGAATCCGTGCTGGCTATGCCCTCGCACAGAGTGCTGGCCATATTCCGCGGGGAGAAGGAGGGGCACCTCTCGGTATCGGCGGAACCGCCGGAAGATGAGTGCGTGTCCGTCCTCAAGCGTATGTTCGTCAACGGGACAAACGCCTCGTCGCGCCTTGTGGCCGACGCCGTGATAGACGGATACAAAAGGCTTTTGAAGCCGTCTATGGAAAACGAGCTGCGCGGAGTCTTGAAAAAACGTGCGGACGCCGAGGCAATCAGGATTTTTGCCGACAACGCCCGTGAGGTTCTCATGGCCTCCCCTATGGGGCGAAAGGCGACGCTCGCCATCGACCCCGGCCTGCGCACGGGGTGCAAGATCGTCTGTTTGGATGCTCAGGGGCGCTTACTGCACAATGACGTCATATTCCCGTTTTTGGGCGAGGGGCAAAGAACGGCGGCGGCGGAAAAGATTTTGTCCTTGGTCAAAAAATACGAGCCGCGCGCCATAGCCATAGGCAACGGCACGGCCGGGCGCGAGACCGAGGCGTTTGTCCGCGCGCTGAATCTCCCCTCCGACGTAATGATCGCGTCCGTAAACGAGAGCGGGGCTTCTATATACTCGGCGTCCGAGACGGCGCGCAGAGAATTTCCAAACCACGATATAACGGTCCGAGGGGCTGTCTCGATAGGACGGCGTCTGATGGACCCGTTGGCGGAGCTTGTCAAAATAGACCCAAAATCCATAGGCGTGGGGCAGTATCAGCACGACGTAGACCAGAAGGAATTAAAAAAATCTCTCGACGACGTGGTGACGCGCTGCGTAAACGCCGTGGGTGTCGAGGTCAACACCGCGAGCGTCGAACTTCTGTCTTACGTATCGGGGCTGAACAGGCAGGCGGCCGAGCAGCTTATCAAATACCGCGAGGCCAACGGGGCTTTTGAGACGCGCGAATCTCTCAAAAAAGTGCCGCGCTTGGGCCCGAAGACCTTCGAGCAGTCGGCTGGGTTTTTGCGCGTACAGGCATCCCCCAACCCCTTAGACGCGTCCGCTGTCCATCCCGAAAACTATTCGACCGTAGAAGAAATGGCCGAGGACTTAGGCTGCTCGGTGACCGACCTCATGTCGTCCCCCGAGTTGAGAGCCGGAATAAGAATCGAAAAATTTGTATCGGATAAAGCCGGTCTGCCTACGCTAAAAGATATTTTGCAGGAGTTGGCAAAACCGGGGCGCGACCCGCGAACGGCTTTCGAGGCTTTTTCATTCGACCCCGACGTACGCGAAATACGCGATCTTCGCATTGGGATGACCTTGCCCGGCGTGGTCACAAACGTCACGGCGTTTGGGGCTTTTGTTGATATAGGCGTCCATCAGGACGGACTTGTCCATATCAGCCGCATGTCGGACACGTTTGTCGAGAGCCCGCAGGCCGTTTTGAAGCCGGGGCAGAAGGTCAAGGTGGCCGTGATAGATGTGGACGAAAAGAGGAAAAGAGTCTCGCTTTCGATGAAAAAACAAGATTTAGAACAACATGGAACGGTTTGACGTTATTGTCGTTGGGGGCGGCCCTGCTGGCTTGATGGCGGCGGGACGCGCCGCCGATAGGGGGCGAAAAGTTCTCCTGATCGAAAAGAACGCCTCAATGGGCGAGAAGCTCCTGCTGGCCGGAAAACGCCGTTGCAACCTCACAAACGCTCTGCCCGACGAGGACGCGTTCCTGTCTCGCTACGGCAAAAGAGGCGGGGAATTCTTGCGCGAGGCGTTTACGGCGTTCGGTCCGCGCGAGACGATAGCGTTCTTCAATCGCGCCGGCGTCCCGACGGTAGTGGAGCGCGGACAGCGCGTGTTTCCCGAGGCTAAGGGCGAAGAGCTTGGCGGTTCTCAGAAAGTATTGGAATGCCTCTTGTTCTACTGCAAAAAGGGGGGCGTTCGCTTCCTGAGAAAAACCTCCGTTACCGCTCTCAAAATAAACGGACGCGGTTCTCTCGCTTGCCGCGTGGAGCGGGTAATCACAAACACAGAAGAGTTGTCGGCCGAGCGATATATCGTGGCCACGGGCGGAAAATCTTATCCTAAAACGGGCTCGACCGGCGACGGCTACAACTTCGCCCGCAGCGCCGGGCACAAGATAGTCACGCCTACCCCGGCGCTCGTCCCGGTCAGGACAAAGGAAACATGGATGAAATTAGCCCGCGGTTTCAACCTTCGAAACGTCAGGCTCTCCGTGGCGGTGGACGGCGAAAAAGTAGACGAGCGGTTCGGCGAAATGGAGTTTACGAATTTCGGCGCAAGCGGAGCTATCGTCATGGAGCTCAGCTCTTTCGTGACGGACTGGATGGAGCGCGGGGAGGTAACTTTTATTATCGACCTGAAGCCGGCTCTGTCACAGGAAAAGCTCGTCGCCCGAATAGAGCGCGACTTCGACAAATTCGAGGACAGGGAGTTTGGGCGCGCCCTCGTAGACCTCCTGCCCGCCGCGCTCATCCCTATGATCTTAGAGCTGTCGGACGTCCCGCCGGAAAAGCCCGTTCAATATATTTCACCGGAAGAAAAAGAAGATCTGGCGTTTCTTCTGAAGAACATAACATTGACGCTGAACGGGCTGTGGAGCTTTGACCATGCCATCGTCACCAAGGGCGGCGTGGAGCTGGCGGAGGTGGACCCAAAGACCATGCGCTCATCTTTGTGCGAAAACCTGTATTTCGCCGGAGAGGTTCTCGACCTCAACGGACCTACGGGAGGCTTCAATCTTCAGACTTGCTG
>BOCC01000168.1 GCA_026002715.1 Synergistales bacterium | reverse complement strand
GTATGTTTTCGCGCACCCGTTCATCGACAACCTGAGTGACGCCCTTCATGGCGAAACCGACGGCCTGCTGCACGGCGTCGCGCCGCGCGTCCATCAGCGCCTCTTCGCGCGTCACGCCCACGCCGCTGCCTTCGGTTACGATAAAAGAGCCGGAGACGGTAGGCTGTTTGGCGGACGAGGCGGGCGCGGATTTGGCGGCGGCGGGCGCTCCCTGCGCGGACCGGGTTAAGGACGCCGAGAACAACGAAATCGTAAAAATTATGGCGACAACCGAAAGCAGTTTTTGCATTTTGCTATTCCCCTCCGCTATCTTTCCAGCTCGAGCGCGACTTTGACGGTTGCCACGCGCTTCAAAACGTCCTCGGGGAGGACGAAAGCAAACGAAACGCTGGCCCTGTCAAAGAAGCTATTCTCGAACGCGCTTCCAAAAACAGGCGCGGCAATCAGCGTCGGATTGTTTTTAGTTCCCGTCTCTTCTATGCCCATAAAAAACCAGGGGTTAGCTGACTCCTTGCGGTTTTCGGAGAAGAAAAGCACGTTTGAGACATTCAGATGGACGGGTAGCCGCTCTATCTCGGTTCCCTTAGTGTCGAGCAGGGAAAAATGCAGCCATATTCGTTCATGTGTCTGTATTTCGCCCCTCTTGGCGTCCCAAAAGCGGGCTTCGCGCTCGAAAACATCAAAGAATGCGCGCGGAAAGCTGTAGCCCCTAAACGAAAAATTCTCGCCCAAGATATAAAAAGAAGAAGCGAAGCGGTCATCCGGCTTCGCGTATTCTTCCTCTATTTCGGCCCTCAGCGTGGGCGTCGCAAAAATCTCGTCCAGCGTCTTTGCCAGAGGAGCCGCGAATTCCGAGGCGTATCGTTTGCGGTTCAGGCCGAGCGTGGCCGTCACGTTCAAAAAACCCTTGCGGAGGTCTACGGTTTGCTTCTGCGCCAGCTCCACGTCCAAAAAGTTCTCGTAACGAAACTTCCTGAAAAACGCCGAAAGTTTCTTCTGCCCCGTCTCTAATTGCGGAGTTTTTCGCCGCTCTATAAAGCCATCGGATTTTCCGTCTTTGAGTACGCGGGCGTTTTCTTTGATTTGGCTTGAGTCCACCGTCACTGCTACGGTAAGGATGACCCCCGAACCGTCTGTAGACGATTCCAATATCCTGAAATTCGTGGCCGCGCCGCGAGAATATTGGACGAATCTTTCATCGAGTTCGTCACCCTCTAATTGACTTCTCTCGCTGAAGATAGAGCCCAAAGTTCGGCGTATAGCCTCGTCAACAGCCGCCGACAAAGCGCTTTCCTTGTCGGCTCCCCTTGCCCTTACGGTCACCTCTAAAAGCTCTGACGCAAGAGCGTAAGCCGGCAAAAAAATCAACAGGGCGGCTACGCCCAATGTTCTCAAAAAAGCCCTCATTATCGTTCTCCATGCCCTCGTCTCAGGGCTCGTTCTGTAATTTTTGAGCGGCTTTTATATATAGCTCCAGAGCCGCGTCGTCTTTGCCGGATTCCGAAAGAATATCCCCGGCGCGTTCCGTCAGTAAACTGTTCATGGAGCCATCGAGCTCCGACGCCGTTTCCGCCGCTAACCGAGCGGCCGATTCTCTGTCCCCTGTGCGCAGATAGCACTCAGCCGCGTCGAGATAGGCCGTCGGCCTCGCCCAGCGCAGTTTATGAAGCTCCAAGTAGACCGGCAAGGCCTTTTCGTATTCCCCTTGGTCAAAAAAGGCCTTAGCTTTTGGATATAACGCGGCGCAATAACTCTCGTCTATAGTTTTCTCGGGAAGCGCGTCAATCTGTTCTCCGAGCGCCTCCAATCTGTCGAGTTCAATTCGCAAAAGGGCGAAAGCCCATTTTTTGGACACGAGAGCGACGGATAGGTTGGGCTTGAGGCGCATAGATTCGTCTCGCCTGCCGTCCCACTCGCTCAGGACATTGGCGACAGATTCTTCATCTGCGTAGCGGGCCTTGCGGCGCTCGGATACGGCGCGGAGGTAGAGAAGGTAATGGGCGCGCAAAGCGGCGCTCTTGCGCGCGGCCTCTTCTAATTTGGCCTGAACACCAGCGCGGTTATCGGCCTGCACGGGACGCAGCGCGATAGCGTAGACCAAACTATCGCCCGTCAAAACCCATTCTCTTCGCGTCGATTTAAAGTCGCGCGCTCTATGCTTGACAGCATCCAATATATCCGACCGCTCGGAGGCCGAAAGGGGAGTTTGTCCCAGAAACTCCCCGATGACGGCCAATTCGTTCGCGCTCGTTTTGGGCGCGTCTCCGTTCGCCGTTCCTTGGATCAGGAGACACGCGACAAAAAGCAGCGGAAAAAATGCGCGTCTATAGACCATCGACTTTTTGCACCGTGCCGCTCGGCCCCTGTTTGATCTCCTCTTTTTTGGGCTTCGTATTGGCCGGACTTTGCGCGGCCGCGCCAGATTTCCCCCCGCCTACGTCCTGGAGAATGACTCCGTCCCTCATGCTCTCCGCGCCGGCGGCGGCGTGTTCCGTCGTGCTCGGCAGGTAAATAGCCACGGCGTAAGAAAACGCCTTGTCGTCGTCCATCCACGCCTGCTGCTTCACGCCGGGAGGAAGTACGCCTTTACGCGCGCTCGTTATGACGCTTCCGTTGGCCTCCGCGGACTTGAACTCGTTTTTCTGTCGGTTCAGCTTCACGTATCCGGGGTGATTCGGGTCGTTTTTGACTATGGGATCGCTTTTGCTCAGTTCGTCGAAGTCGTTCATTATGCTGCTTGTCTCGGAGTCAAGCGTATCCGTGGCGGATATAGCTTCCCCGATAATCACGCCGCACAGCGCGTCTTTGGCGCGCATTCTGGCAACGCGCTCAGAGTTCAGCTCAAGTTTTGCCTGAGCCGCCGAGTTGCTGTGACGCCCGACCACCGCGCTCCCAAAGCCGACAAACGCCAATTCTCCGGTAGCAGGCACAAAGACCGTCATGCCCCCGACGGGAGGTGTCAAGCCCTGCTCCACTTCGGCCAGCACCTGCGCAAGTCCTTCCTGCACCGAAGCCGCCGACAGGGAGCTTGTGTCGGGGCGGTTGTAGTTTCCCTGAGTCTTAGGCGTGGTGACAATAGTCACATAAACGCGAGAATTTGCGGTATCGTCGAAAACGTCATAGACCACAAAGCCGCGCAGGTATCCGTCCACTCGCTGTCTTATTCTCTCAGTCGAGCCTTCCTCGATATTCGCTAACGAGTCCGTGGCGGTGTTGACCGTTGCGACTCTGTCGAATATCTTTTCGTTCGACTGAGTTATGGAACCGTTCAGACCTTCGGCCAGAGTGGATTTGGCGATATTGTAGGCTTTGTTGTAAGCGTTTCGCTTTTCTATCCTTGTGGCGACGGGGTTTTCATGGCTCGCATACGTACCGACGCCGGTAGAGACAAACCCAAACCCGCTCGGGAATACGACCTCCTCAAACCCCGCCTCTCGCTTCTCCACCCAATAATTTATGGCGTCCTGCGCGGTCGCCGCTGAGACGGCGGGCTTGCCGGTTATCTCTCCCGTCACTTCTTTGACCCCGTCCGGTTCTTGTACCTTCAACTGCTCCGCCTTCTCCGCTTCGTCGGACGCCTGAACGGGCGGAATAAACTCGTCCACCTTGAGAATAGCGGCGGAGGCCGGAAGAGAAAAGGCTGCCAGTACGAACGCAATTGTTACAAGTTTCAGCATCTTCATCATGTTAAAAATCTCCTTTCAAATATCTATCAGCTCTAATTCAGTTTAGATTCCACTTGGACACGTCGCATTGGCCGGAGTCATTGCGTCCCGTAGCCACAACAGACCCGTCTGACTTCAAGCCAATTGTGTGATAATTACCAACCGCGACTGCTACGATGTCGCGCCACCCTGACACATTGCTTTGGCCGGAGCCATTGCCTCCCGTAGCCACAACAGACCCGTCTGACTTCAAGCCAATTGTGTGATAATTACCAACCGCGACTGCTACGATGTCGCGCCACCCTGACACGTCGCATTGGCCGGAGCTATTGACTCCCGTAGCCACAACAGATCCGTCTGACTTCAAGCCAATTGTGTGATAATTACCAACCGCGACTGCTACGATGTCGCGCCACCCTGACACGTCGCATTGGCCGGAGCTATTGACTCCCGTAGCCACAACAGATCCGTCTGACTTCA
>BOCC01000167.1 GCA_026002715.1 Synergistales bacterium | reverse complement strand
ACCTCGCGAACAAGACGACGGCGCTTCAGGTGGGGGCGAACGAGGCGGAAGACCTTGTGTTACGTTTTAGCAATATGAGCGCGTCAGCGTTGAGGCTTGGTGGCATATTGGTCACGTCGCGCGAACTTGCGACGCGCGCCATCACGAAACTCGACAGCGCGATCAGCAAAGTCTCAAGCCAGCGCGCCGCGTTGGGGGCATATCAAAACCGTCTCGAACACACCGTCACCAATCTTGTGACCACATCGACAAACACGACGGCCGCCGAGAGCCGTATCAGAGACGCCGATATGTCGAAAGAGATGCTGAATTTCACGAGATTGCAGATTCTCATGCAGTCGGGCACGTCTATGCTCGCGCAGGCCAATCAGCTTCCGCAGAGCGTGTTATCGCTGTTGGGTTAGACCTATGGCTATTTTAAGCCTATCGAATTAGGAGTGGTGATATGCGCATCAACCATAATATCGCGGCATTAGGAGCTTATAACGCGCTCAGCGACACTAACAACCAGCTTCAGAAGAGCATCCGCAACCTTTCCACGGGCTTGCGTATAAATTCTGCCGCTGACGATGCGGCCGGGCTTGGGATATCCGAGAAAATGCGTTCGCAAATTCGCGGCCTTGATCAGGCCATACGCAATTCGCAAGACGGCATATCCATGATACAGACCGCCGAGGGCGCGCTGCAAGAGGTACACTCTATACTCCAGAGAATGCGCGAGCTGTCCGTGCAGGCGGCCAACGACACACTCACTTCACAAGACCGCGCGTACATACAGGGCGAGATTGACCAGCTCAGAGAAGAGGTCAACCGAATAGCGAACACGACGCAGTTCAATAAAAAACGACTGCTGAACGGTAGCATGGACGCCAATTGGTCTACGGACCTTCTTGGCGTAAAAGTTTTTGTGAACGGCGGTTTGCGTACCAAGGATCAATTCGGACAGACGGGGGTGGTCGAGGGCAACTACACAATCACCGTCGACCCATTGAGAACCGGCAAGAATCAGGTGTTGAAGAGCAACATCTTGACGCGCGCGTTGCCGAGCGGAGAGGTCGTGACGGCTAGCCGCGCCACAAAACTCTCCGACCTCACAAACTTTATCGACGCCAACGGCGTCAACGTCTTAAAAGACCCCCAGTCGCTCACCGTCTCTCTCGAAGGCGGAGGCAGCGCCACTGTTACGCTCTACGCGAGCGATACCGTCGGCGTCCTCGGCGACAAGCTCAGTTTGGCAATCAGCAAGGCATCCGGCGTAGCGGTCGGCGATGGCGAGGGCGCTCAATTAGTTTGGGACGGCAAAATACTCGCTGACGAGAACGACAAAATCCAGAACGGCTTGGCGACCAATTGGCTATACGGCGCGGCAAAGCGGGTGTACGACGCTTACGGACTTACAGTGCCAGATGGTAAAACGCTGGTGATCAACAGGGATGACACTCTCTATCCCCAAGGAATTTTAGCCACCGGCGGAATAGCGGGCGAAAACGGAGTCGTCAACATCGACTGGAACGCCTTTGCCCCCGGCGACCCGCCAGACGGAACAAACGGGCAGGGAACGATGTATGACGACCGGATACTGGCCCACGAATTCACCCACGTCGTGACCTTAATGGATCCGAATATCCGCGCCGCCTTAAACACAATAGATGGAAGATGGTTAGTGGAGGGTATAGCTGAGTACGTCCATGGCGCCAATCAAAGAGTTCAAAACACGGCCGGAGGCATAGTCGCCATTCAGGGTTCTACGACCGGATTGCCAGGTGATCCATTGTCGGCCAATTCGCTCGGTTATTCTGCGGCGTATCTGGCGGTGCGTTATTTTGACGAGGTGAGCCGGGCGAGCGGAGGTACAGGAATAAAGGGACTGTTACAGGGAATACAAAACGGGACATACACCGGCGCGAATGCCGTGAATGACGCCATGGCCGATACCGCAATATCAGGATCGAGCGGATTTGTCAGCACCAGCGCATTGAAGGCTGATATTACATCTACAACACCCGGTAGTGCCTTTGAGATATTCTACAACGGCGTAATGGCGGAGGATATAAACTACGACACCGGCGCTATCGGTGGGTTTTACGCCAGTGGGGGTAACGCTATGTCGCCCTCTGACATCGTCCCCGGCAACAATACGTATTCCCTGAACCCTCTGGCGGAGTTCGGTTGGGCGTCGGTGGAGTGGCCGAATTTTGGCCAATCGGATTCGGGTCACATTCCCGCTATTCTTCAGCAAAACAGCACGCTTCAGTCTGTAGCCGGGACTTTGCTCATACACTCGTCCCTTTTGGGCGACGCGGGGAAGATGATTTTCTCAGGCGACGAAAGATTGCTGGCCGCGTTGGGGTTCGCCGAAGTGCAAGCCGCGCAGGAGACGATTTACAGCGTCAAAATAGCGGACGCGCACACGGCAAAACTGTTGAAGTCGGGCGTACAGATCAGCGGAACCACCATGTATGGAGCACTGCACGACAATATCGACGTAAAGTTCGCCAATAACTTCGCCTTTGACCTCGATGTGACCAAGCTGAGAAATGACGGCTACGGCAGTTATATTTTCAGCAATAGCGAGCGCAACAGCTTTACGGTTCACATAGCGGCGAACTCCGCGGTGTTGCAGGTCGGCGCTAATGAGGGTGAGGACATGGAGATAAGCTTCGGCGACACAAGCTCGGGAGCGTTGGGGATTGAGAGGGTGAACGTCAGAAGCAGAGAGTCCGCCAGCCGGGCTATCACCATCTTGGACAGCGCCATAAGCAAAATATCCGTCAAGCGAGCGAGGCTCGGCGCCTATCAGAACCGTCTCGAGCACACCGTGACAAACCTGACCACGACGTCCACTAATACAATCGCCGCCGAAAGCCGCATCAGAGACGCGGATATGTCTTATGAGATGCTGAACTTCACGAGATTGCAGATTCTCATGCAGTCGGGCACCTCTATGCTCGCGCAGGCCAATCAGCTTCCGCAAAGCGTGTTGTCGTTGTTGGGTTAGACTTATTAGTTAGATGATTCGGGAGTGATAAATATGTACATTAATCACAATATTCCAGCCTTAGCTACCTTCGACGCGCTGAACGCGACAAGCGACGCTATGCAAAAGTCTATTCTCCGGCTCTCAACGGGCTTGAGAATCAACTCTGCCGCCGATGACGCGGCGGGACTTGGAATATCCGAGAAGATGCGCTCGCAGATTCGCGGGATGGATCGGGCTATACACAACGCGCAGGACGGAATCTCAATGGTACAGACCGCGGAGGGCGCGCTGCGAGAGGTGCACTCCATACTCCAGAGAATGCGTGAGCTATCCGTTCATGTGGCCAACGGCACCCTCACCTCGGAAGACCGTGAGTATATACAGGGCGAAATTGACCAACTCCGAGAAGAGGTCGACCGAATAGCAAACACGACGCAGTTCAACAAAAAGCACATACTCAATGGCAGCGCGGACGCCAATTGGTCAACGGACCTTCTCGGTGTGAAGGTTTTTATAAACGATACATTGCGATATAGAGACCAGTTCGGGCAGATGACGACGTTCAAGGGCAGCAACTACACCATTGTGGCCGATCCATTGGAAATAGGCCGAAATCAGGTGTTGAAGAGCAATATTCTCACTCACAAGATGGCGAGCGGGGAGACAGTTACGGCAAACGCTTACTCGAAGCTCGCTGACCTCAGCAACTTTGTCGACAATAACGGCGTCAATATCTTAACAGACCCCCAGTCACTCACGCTCTCTCTCGAAAGCGGGGGTAGTGCTGTTATTACGCTATACGCGGACGATACCGTCGGCGTTCTCGGCGACAAACTCAGCAAAGCGATAAGCGTGGCATCCGGGATAAGCGTCGGAGACGGCATCGGCGCTCAGATGGTCTGGGACGGCAAGTTTCTTCCCGGTAAGGACGATAAAATCCTGAACGGTTTGGCGACCAATTGGTTAAATGGCGCGGCGAAGCGAGTTTACGACGCTTACGGGCTCATGGTTGCGCCGGGCAAAACACTGACGATCAGCTTTGCCGATCTTCCTGGAGATCCCCCACCTTTAGGAACCGGAGGGACTTTTGCTATGGGCGGAGGTGTTGCGGGCGGGGACGGGGTAATCACCATCGACCGCGCTATGTTTGCCCCCGCAGACCCCCCGGACGGGACAAACTGGA
>BOCC01000166.1 GCA_026002715.1 Synergistales bacterium | reverse complement strand
TATACGCATAGTTTCTTTAGTTTCATTCTATGGCCGCTCCTTCCCATTTTAACAAACAGAGACTTTTATTCATGCCTCTATATTTTCCTCGTCAGCCCCGCCCATGCGGTATTTGATGTCGTAGTTGATTACAACATCTAATTCTTCTTGGGAAAACCCAAAATGTTCTGCCAATAATGAATCGATACGGTCGATAATTGGTTTGCATGATTTTGAATCTACAGAATCAATAAGCAAACCACTTTTCCTCTGTTTTGATGTATTCATTGAAAAGCACTCCGAAAGCTCTTCTGACAAACTACTCAATTCAGTACCTATTGATTTTTCTAATGCCACTAAATTCAGCGGGAACCCAGTAACATCACCAGAGTTTACATGTCGTGTGTCTGTATATGAACAGAAAAAAAGATAATAAATAGAACTATTCAGAATTGCATGTGCAATCGTCTGCATCTTTTTGTCGTTGAGGCTAATGGCATTGACTTCGCCGCGTTGGCGAGGACGCCCCCCATTTTCTGGCGTAACCATCGGAGGAGATACAAAAAATTGACAGAAATATCCTGGAACGCGAACCCAGTAAATTTTGTTTGGCGTTTCTTGTTTGCAAGAGATTCCAAGTGTGATGTTGCTCTGTATCTTTCGCGCTATACGTGCCATATCTTTACTACCGACTTTCGGCAATAACCGATGAAATGACATCAGTTCGTTGTTGATGAGCTGATACTGAAGTAACGAAAACAAAGCGTCTCGCTCACCCATTCGAGAGTGCCAACGATAATACTTAGTCGATAACTGTACGGGGGTTTGTACATGACTAGATGTAAGCATTATCGTCAGTCTGTTCTGCGCGCCTGTAAACAATTGCCCCGGTCGGTTGGAAAAGTGAGAAAGCCATAACGAACGGGAGCTTGCGCAGAGCAGGTCTCTTAGGTGATGAAGTTTTCCAGAACACGCAATAGAGATAGGCACAATGAGGCCAAGTCGACCTCGTTTATGAACAATCGACAATGAACGCTCGACTGTCAGCGTGTACAGATTATTACATTGCTCGGTCATAAATCCAGAAACTGAGTACTCCGAAACTTTCGAGTATTCTAAATACGGTGGATTCCCAATCACCACGTCAAACCCGCCATCTCGCATGACGCTGTAAAACTCGGCGAACCAGTGAAAGGGTTGGTGACTTGCGCGCCACGCGGCCAAGGTATCTTTGTCATTTGTCGGGATTTTGTAGTCGGCGGCGAGGTAGACGTCTAATTCTTTGGCCAACGCGCTTAGTTTGTCGCGCAAGGCTCGCTTGTCTTCCGCTGTGACAAGGCCGCCATAGACGGTTTGCTGTTCTCGGAAGCGGTCGAAACAGTCGGCCAAGTCGGCGATACGGGCTTTGATTTCGTTCTTGAGTTCTTTATTGAATAAATTGTCATCAGTCCCGTAAAACTGCTTTTCCGTGGCGTAACCCACTAATGTATTTCCGGCTCTGATATTGAAGTCGATGTCCGGCAGCGGCTCCAAATCTTTCGCGCTGTCCACCTGAGAAACGAGTTTCAGGAACATGCGCAGCTTGCATATCTCCACCGCGTCGGGCATGATGTCCACGCCGAATAGGTTGTTCAGGATGATGTTTTTGTAGACGTAATAACTGCGCGAGGGGTGCTTGTTTGCTTCTCCCAGAATTTTAGCGAAGTCCGCCTCCGCTGGCCTGCCGAGTTTCGCCGCGTCGTCGCAAAAGCCCTCCATGCGGTCTAAGCAGGCTTCGTAAAGGGGTTCTAATATATTCAAGGCGGCAAATAGAAACGCGCCCGATCCGCAGGTGGGGTCGAGGACGGTTATGCCGTGGCGAAATGTTTCGTTGGATTTTTCCGGCACGCGACCGGCGATGGCCTGCCAAATGGCGCGAAGCAGATTCGGGCCGGAGGCGTTCGCGATTATGTCCTGCATAAACTGACAAATATCTAAGTTCAGCGTGATCAAATCATCGACGCCGCGCACTTCGCCACCCGCGAGCCGCTCGCGCATGCTCAGGCACCTTTTGCGGCGGTCGGCGTATTCTCGCCATGTTTCCGTGGGCAGTGTGCCGCGTTCGCCTGTCGCAGTCTCAAAAACGGCTTCGCCGAGATTGTAACGGCGGTCGAACATTCGCGCTTTGGCGTCGTTCATATCGGCTTGCACAAAATCAGGCAGAGCGGTTTCGGGGACGAAACGGTCATTCGCGTCTACAACGCCTGTTTTCATGGCCGGATAGATATAGCGGTCAGGGTCGGTTTTGAGTAGGTTCCAAACGCTCGTTTCTCCTTCAAAAGCGACTTTGCAGCGAAGACGAACGGTCTCTAAAAGATGAGGAATGACGGTGTTCCTGCTGATATATCCCGTGATGTCCTCTTTGGTGTAGTACGCGCCCATCTGTTTTTGGTTGATGTATTTTTCAAAGATGTACCCGAGCACGTCCGGGTTTATCTCCCTGCCGCTTCGCAGGGGGCGGTTATCGAGGTGCCAGTCCCACTTGTCAAAAAAGGCGAATAAATTCTCGAAGGCGTCGTCTGACACATCGATGTCAGGACGAGCCTCTTCCAGCTCATGGAGAGCGAATAGCCCTCCGTTGAGATAGGGAATGTCGCCGATAAGCGCGGTCAGCTCAGGAGAACGGTTGGGTTTCGGTTTGCCTAACCCCTCATGAAACAGACGGCGCAAAAACACGCGATAAAAGCTGTGGAATTTTCCCTTCCCGGCCTTTTCCTGAACGGATTTGAGGCGGCCGGCAAGGTAGTTTTCGTCCCCGTCTAAAAAACCCTTTTTTTGGATGAAGTACACGAACATCAGGCGGTTCAGCATCAGGGAAGCGTACCACTCCCGTTCCGTAGCCTCGGACAATCCTTTTATAAATTTGGAGAAATCATCATGCTGTTTTTTGAATAAGTCATAAAACTGTTTTGATACGCGGTCGCGGTCGAAAGCGCCGCGCAGCCCGGTGATAACATCCGTCAGAGTGATAGCTTCTTCCGCTTCAAGCGACCAAACAATCTGCCCTAATTTTTGACGCAAGGGCTCGCTGCTCTGTCCTCTGCGCCACGTGTGAGTACGCGAGCGAAGCGCCTCTCCCGGAACGCGGGAAACCCACAGCCATGTGAGTATGCTTTCCTCCTTGTCGGCGAATATCAAGAGATGCTCGTGAGCTATTTTTAGCGCTTCTTTCTCAAGAGCGAGCGTCACAGTGCGATGGGGAACCTTGCCTTCTCTGTCCGGCGAACAGCGGAATATGGCTACGCCGCGTTTTTGCGCTAACGGCGTAAGAGTGAAGTCTTCACCGTCCACAGTGATTTTTTGAGGTTTTAAGACCGCGTTATCCCAGCCAAGCTCCTCAATGAAAAGCCTAACAAGGTCGAATTTATCGAGCAGCTCCTGAAATTTTTTCGGGTTTATGGCTTTATCGCTCATCGTGGACATCTCCCTGAGTCAAGCCCATAGTGCAAATCAGTTTGGGTTCGCGCTCAAAATCTTCGTCGCTTATGATACAAAGCCTTCCGTCTTCCCGCAGAGAAAAAACGAGTTCGTAGAGGCGCGAGTCGTCGACGCCGGCCTTGATTTGGCGATTAATACTGTCTGCCGCCGATTGATAGAGCGGATAGTTATAAATTTCCTCCATTGCTTTATCGAGCGAGCGCACGTATTCATCAGTGATAAACAGGTTGCGGTCTTTGCCGATTTTATCGCGGAGACGCCTTAATCGCTCGTAAGCCTTGAAGCGCGCGCCGGACGGACGGCCCAGTGCGCCGCCGGAGGATTTTTCTTCTTTCAATACATAAGAAACGCCGCGCTCTGTCAATTCGTGGTGCAGTTCTTGACGCGGCAAAGCAAGCGTGTTGGCGGCGCATGAAGCGGCTTTCAGAATGGCGAATTGGGACTGGGTAACAGGGTTCCCCTCCTCGTCTACCCATGTCAGGATGTCATTGCCCTGAGCGGTACGCATATAGACGAGAACGCCATTGGGAGAGGCAGGGCTACCTTCATAGGACTTTGTGGCATAGACCTCATTGGGCATAGATTCAATGCGAGACACAAGAGACGGATCGGCGTCCGTGGCGTTTTTCCATATCTGGTAAGCGTATGACGCCAAGTCCACTTCGCCGTCGCCGTCATCGTCTAAAATGCCCTCTTTTTCGGTATAGAG
>BOCC01000165.1 GCA_026002715.1 Synergistales bacterium | reverse complement strand
TGAAAAACCGTTCTTGCAAAGTATTAGCCTCTGGCAAAATCCTACCAAGCGAACCCACAAAACAGCAACGCCTTATCGTTGAGTCTATTGCCGGCATGGTAGGTAAATTCTCGGGAGATTAGGATTATGGTTGTGTTGTCATATGACAAGTCGATAAATATAGGCGAGTGCGTGGTCACCATAACTTGCCAATTGTTCATTTTAGGCAAATCATACAAAACCTTTCGAGCATCTCTTATAGCCGAAGGATGCAAACAGATTTCTGGTTCATCAATCAGTAAAACATGAGGTCTTTCACTTGGATCTTGACTGTGTTCAGAAATATATTTTAACGCTGTCCACAACAATGTACGACGTGCGCCGCTTCCTTGCGCTGATATTGTTGATAGGTAGCCCTCGCTCGGCCCCATTCGCATAACAGGAGATTCCTTAAAGGGAGAGTAAGTTTTCTCGACATTATCTTCAGGGCGCACATCAAGTTTTATTACATAATTGTTAAAAATTTTAGTCAAATATTCAGATATACTGTCCTCAACATTTTTCACTTCTGATGTAACTGCCGAGGCAACACTCGATTGAAAAGCTTTTATCTTTTCAATCAGCAAATCGTAATCCGTTTTATCGGAGGTATTATCGCTCTTTATAGTTTTTAGTTTATCCTTGATAACATCCGTTATAAGTTTGGATATTTCTTCCGCTTGCTTTTCGGGTAAAGCAAACGCATCAATGCGATGAGGTTTTGGACGATAGGCTTTTGCAACATTCGGAGCACCCCAAGGTACAGCATCAGACCAATCGTTATTCTCAATATTAAAACCTTGTCTTTTGGGTTCTGTATCCGGATTTGACCAAATCCATCTCTCTCTTATAAGCATTTCTCCATTTCCGATGTCACAAATCCACTGATGGCCGGGCTTATTTTCAGAAATTATGGTATGAATCTCCACTTCTGGCAATGATTCAGATAATACTTTTCCATTTGGAAAGTCATCAATTGTTAATTTCCCGGCGCTTGAACCAGTATTCATTGCCACTTCATATGCTCTGAGTATTGAACTCTTACCTGTATTATTTGCACCAACTAATACGACGATGTTGTCCAAGTCTACGACAACAGGCTCTGAGCCTATCGTTCGGAAATTCTTTATAATCAGTTTAGTTAGTCTTGGACGAGCTATCGTATCAGAATCCGGAATTAGCGAAACTTCACTTGTAATAGCTTTCTTGGCTGCCATCATAAACATCTCCTTATCTTATCTATTGAATTTGACTCCAGATAATTTGATTTAGGGAAAATCTAATTATACTATTCCAGATAGATCTATCGCAAATAATTTTTACAATGATCTCAGAATCTGAGCAGAATTCACGTTACTGTCCAGCGGGGCAGAAGTGCTGATTTTTCAAGGCTTTCTATAATGTAGTCTTTGATACAAAAAATTGCACATAAATTGCGAAGCCTTGATTTTATGACATTTTAGTACGTTCTTTCATAATTATTGTTGAAAAAACGAAAATCATACTTATGCCTCGAAACATTGATTTTACAGTGCTTTTTTGGCTTTATCGCCCCGCTGGACAGTAACGAATTCACGTTAAGATTTACGATATTTGAATGCCGGAGTAATACTCAATGGGGTAGGACTCATTGATCTCCACCGAGACTCTCTTTTGCATTTAATCAGCGCTTTCTTAGGATAGGCTTTGTTTCAGTTTCTTTGCTTCCTCCGCCAGTTCCCACTTGCGCCTTGGCTGCTTCTCGCTCCGCGCCTGCTTTTCAAGCTGCTCTATGCGCCGTAGCAATTTCGCGCGTTCTTCGTCAGCGGCAAGCTGCTCGTCGAGCGTTCTGCCCTCGGCCATAGTTGTGCCGCTGATTTGGATAACAATATTATGCCATACATCGTCAAGGTTCAAGCCGGCCAACGAGACGGTCAGTTCAGTAGGCGGCTTCGGCTCTGTCTGCAACAGTTTCGTGCGATATACCGCGAGCCGGGTACTGCCGTCGTACTCAAGAACATACAGCATATTTTGCGGTATGAGCTTCGTCAAAAGCTGTATATTCTTCGGATCGCAGTCGGTGCTTTTAAGTGTAACAAGCGCCACAAAGAACGCCTTGACTGTTTCACCCGCCGCTATCGCCGTGGTTTTTGGGGAAACCTCGTTTACAAGCGTTATTCGGCTAATATTATCATCGAAGCGCTGTCTGTCCGAGCTTTTTAACTCAAATTTATCATAGATGGCTTTTTTAGGAAGCTGTCGGCTGATTTCGGTGGATTTTGGCAGTCCGAGCATACGTCACCTCACCGCTAAAAAACATATCAGCTCGAAGTCATCAAGACCTTTTATCTGTCCGCTCGCAAAACTGACCGCTTCTCCGCTTAAAAAAGCGTCAAGTTCGCTCTGTCCTTTTGCGTCAATGATACTGTCAATCGCGCTGCTTAGCAATTCGGAATAGCGGCGCATATTCTTTCCGTCTTTAGTTTCGGTATTGAACTCGCGGCACAAGCCGTCAATCGGCTTCGTTTTGCCCTTGCACAGCAGGCGCAAGGTGTCGAACATCGCCTTTGGCGACAAATGGTCGCAGACAACCTCGCCGCCGTTTGTTATGTACACCATATAAAACGGGTGTATCTGATTTTGGTTGCCGATATTCACGCCGCCGTTGATATTTTTCAGCACATAGATGACGCCCGGCGGGCAGTCGGCGCTTGACGGAACTACCGCGTGAAGCCCAAAAGGCATAGCGTCAAGATCGCCGTGGGTCTTTACATAATCGAGCAAATCGAGCCTGAATTCGTTAAGCCCCAAGTCCATTATGCTAATTCCGCTTTGCATATCTTCAATATCAACAACCTCGCGTTGCAGGCGTTCGAGCTGAGCCTTGCGGTATTCAAGCTCTCCCTTTGCGTCCGGGTCTATGGGGTTCTCGTCGCCGGTAGCCGCCGCGACCGCAATTGTCATTCGTGTTTCGACGCGCCCTTTGAGGTTGATATATTCGTCAAGCTCCATATCAGGCCAAAAGTTTACAAGCTGAATAACGGCATTCCGGCTGCCTATACGGTCAATGCGCCCGAAACGCTGTATTATCCGCACAGGGTTCCAGTGTATGTCATAGTTCACGCAGTAGTCGCAATCTTGCAAGTTTTGGCCTTCGGAGATGCAATCTGTGCCTATGAGTATGTCAATTTTAGCGTTACTTTCCGGCATTAGTATGTCTTTATCTTTCGAGAGCGGCGAGAACAGCGTCAAAATAGTATTCATATCGGTGTGTTGCAGCTTCACGGTAGTTTTGCCGTTAGTGGAGCCTGTTATCATTGCTGCATCAAGCTCAAAGCGGTCTTTGACGTATGCGCTCACGTTTGCGTAAAGATACTCCGCCGTGTCCGAAAACGCCGAAAATATCAGTATTTTCTTATTGTCGTCGTTAATCGGGGCGGTTATCTTTTGGGTTATAAGTTTTAACAACTCTTGCAGTTTGCCGTCGTGCTCGCTTGTAATATCGGCTACCATAAGGGCAAGCAGGTTCAATATTTCCGCGTCCGCCGCAAGTTGCTCACGCCACGATAAATAGTCCATATCGGCAAGGTCGATGCGGCGGTTTTTGCCGTAGGACAAGAAGTCAGTGTTTTGGTCGTCAAAATCGAAATCTGTGTTATTCAGCTCGGCAACATCGACAATACTTGCGCCGCCGCTGTAATGGTCAATCTTGCCAATCATTCCGTTAATCAACTCTCGTATGCGGTCGAGCGTCATCCGAAACGAATAAACCGAGCTTTCGAGGCGTTTAAGCAGATTGATAGTCATAAGCCTGACAATACCGACTTCCTGTCCCTTGATACGGAGCGCGTCGCCCTCGCTTGTCGCCTTGTCGAGGTATTTGGAAAGTTTGCTCGCGTGGACGTAGTTCATCGGAGCATATACGGCAAGGTTCAGCCTTGAGAGCTCTCCGTAGATTTCGCCGTAATTTATGGCTTGGCTAAGGTCTGTCAGGCATGGGCGAAGCGAAATAGGAGGCAGCCGCTTCGGGAAAGCGCCTATCTCGGTCATATCGTAGGTCACCTCTAAAAACCCCCTTGCAGATTAAGAGAAAAAATGCTGTAATATAACATGATAAACAACGATATTGACTAAGGTAGGTGCGAATTATGCAACTAAATTTTTTGCTTGACGAAAAGATA
>BOCC01000164.1 GCA_026002715.1 Synergistales bacterium | reverse complement strand
TTACCGCGTATTGAGAATATGGGACGAAAATATTGACCCCAAAGTGAGAGAGGTGTGGAGAATGCGGCTTATTCCGATAGACGAAGCTATAAGGGAAATTCATATACGCGACGCGAGGGAAGAGGGCGAAGCTAAAAAGGCTTTTGAGGTCGCCCGCAGAATGCTGTCCCGCAATATGTCCGTCAGTGATATTGTCGACGTTACAGGTCTCGGCGAGGACGATATTCTGGGTTTAAGCTAAAACGACATGATGTAGAGACGCGTGGGTCTATGGTCAAACATAGTCTTTCTGAAACTAAACGCGACGCCGAAATAAGACGTGCGCGCGAAATAGCGCGACAACCAACACAAAAGCTCCGGCCCGTAGCGAGAAGTCCGAGGCCGGGGCTTTGTGTTGACGTAATGCCCCTGTTTAGCTTGACATGATATAATCTTCTTAATTTCAAGCTGATTAAATTAACATTTATCCCGCCAAGTTCGGATATATTCACCGGTTCGTAACGACAAAGGAGTTGAATATAATGTATGACATGATATTGAACACAAACATTTTGCCGAGTCCGCTTTCCCAATTGATACGCTCGCCGCAAACGCGAGTGCGGGAAACGGACAAGGGCGTCATTCTCACGCCTGTCGAGAGCGACGCGACATTGGACGCAATAAAAAAAGCGCGCGGAATGTGTGCCGATGGGAAGCTGACTGTTGATAAATTTCTTGCCGAAAGACGTGAGGAAGAAGCCGGACGATGACGAAACGGTATGTCTTGGACGCCTGCGCGCTTATTGCCTATTTGGCTGACGAAAACGGAGCGGACTTGGTTGAATCTATTTTGATGGAAGCGAGCAATGGAAATGCCGGCATTCGCATGAACAAGCTGAACCTTCTGGAAGTGTATTATGGCTATTGCCGAGCGTATGCTAAAGAAGCGGCTCGCGCCATGCTTGAAGTGGTGAGAAGTTTACCGATTACGATAATTTCCGAAATGACCGATAGTGTTTTTGAAGAAGCCGGACGGCTGAAATCGTCTTACAAAATATCGCTTGCTGACGCCGTAGCTCTTGCGGAAACATCCGTGTGTGATGGCGCGATTTTAACCGCCGACCATCACGAACTTGATGTGGTTGAACAGAATGAAAAAATAATTTTCCGATGGATAAGGTAGGTCTGACGGCGCAATACGCGACAACCAACATAAAGCTCCGGCCCGTAGCGAGAAGCCCGAGGCCGGAGGGCTATGCCGAAGGTATGTGATTGGTGTTATACCCAAATTAAGTTCTGCCGCCTAATTGGCTGTCTGGTAAATCTGAAGGCAAATGAGTATAACGTGAATTTAGACAAGCCGTACAAGCGTAAGGCTTTAAGTCATACCTGACGAATGCGGGCTATTACCAAAAAGATGGGAATCAAGACGTAGGGGGCTGTAACAAATGTCGCAACCCCTGAATGGTGTCTATCTTAACTTAGTGTTAATGTCATAAATTCTATACTTTGTTTAATAAGTTACGCGCGAGTCCGCGGCTATCCCCAACTCCTCCACAAAAAGCGGGCTCAGCACTTTTATGTACGTGCCCTTCATGCCGAGGCTGCGGCTTTCGATAAGCCCCGCGCTCTCTAATTTGCGCAACGCGTTTACTATTACGCTGCGCGTCACGCCTACCCTATCGGCTACTTTGCTGGCTATCGCAACGCCTTCAAAGCCCTCTATTTCCGCCATGATGTGCTTCATAGACTCCATTTCAGAATACGAAAGCGCCCTCATAGCCATCTGTACAGCGCCTTTATCGCGGGACCGTCCCTCCATTGTACGGTTACGGTCGTTGAGCATCTCAAGCCCGACCAAGGTACCCAGATATTCGGCCATAAGAATGTCTTTTATCGTAAAGGCCTCCTCAAAACGCACCAGCATAACCGTCCCGAGGCGCTCCGCGGACGCCCCGCATATCGGAACGTACATCAAATGCTTTTTCGGCGACTCCTCATCCGCGTCATCGTCAAAGGGATACGTGTCGCCGTCGCACAACTCCAACTCACGCCCAAGATTCATTTTTTCTACGAAATCCTCGGGCATGTATCCGTTCTTTATGAAATTGGAGAGACTATTGGATTTGTATTCAGGCACCCAATAATGACCTAAAACCTTGCCGTCTCCCCCGACCATATAGACATTAGCCCTCGAAAACTCCGATACCACCTTCGCTAACCTGGCGTAGTCCAGAGAATCACCCTCACGGCGATTTTGGATCGCCCGCCCCATCTGACGCGTCTTGTCAAGAATATCCCTCAAGACGTCCTGGTGATCATCCGGCACGTCCATCGACATATCCAACGGCAAAGCCGAGGAATTAAGTTCGACCGTCATTGTGCCTTTAATTTTGTCGCTGTTCACTATTTTTAGCATACCGATCCTCCTGTACAAAATCGCTTTCAATAGTCAGTCAGTATTATCGTGCAGATAGCTAAAAACATAAAGATAAATATGCTTTTTAAATATCTGAATTATCGAAACTATTAAAACTACTTCCACTTCTTCATAACAAAATTGCGTGATTTTGCCTGACTATTTTGAGCTTAAGATATTTAACTACTTTGTAAGGAAGATTCTAATGGTTCTTGCTAAAGAAGATAACGGCGAATATCCCTATTCTCGACCAGGTTATTTAGCCTACCTTTGACAAATTCGAGGTCTATTTCTATGACTTTTTCGGAGTCGTCGCAGACCGAAAAACTTATTTCCTCAAGAAGCTGTTCCATCATAGTATGCAGACGCCGCGCGCCGATGTCCTCCATCTCGGAGTTCATCTTGCTTGACAGCACCGCTATTTCTCGCGTGGCCTCCTCCGTAAAGCGCAATTCTACACCCTCCGCGCCTATCAGGGCGATGTACTGCTTCAACAGACTATTCTCCGGCTCCGTAAGAATTTCCTGTAAGTTCTCCCAACTAAGCGGCTGAAGTTCTACGCGAATGGGGAAGCGCCCCTGAAGCTCGGGGATTAAATCCGAGGGCTTGACGCTGCTAAAGGCGCCGGCGGCTATGAACAGCACGTGGTCGGTCTTGACGGGACCGTGCCGCGTCTGTACAACGGAGCCTTCCACGATAGGCAGCAAGTCCCTTTGTACGCCTTCTCTGCTGACGTCAGGGCTTGACCCGCCGCCGCCTTTAGCGACTACTTTGTCTATTTCGTCAAGGAAAATAATGCCGTCCTCCTGGGCTTTTTCGAGGGCCTCTTGCGACAGGGCCTCGTTGTCTATGAGCTTCTCAGCCTCCTCGGCGGCCATTATGCGCCGCGCCTCCGAGACTTTTATGCGGCGTTTTTTCGACTTCTTAGGCAGCACCCCACCCAATATTTCGCCGATATTGATACCCATAGAATCCATGCCTGAGGCTCCGAAGAGCGGTATGCCCACAACGGAGCTCTCGGCGACGCTGATGTCTATCTCGCGGTCTTCGAGTTTTCCTTCTTTGAGCATATATAGGATGCGCTCACGGGTGGAATCGCTTTTTTTATCGCTGTCACGGCGTTTTTTGTCCCGATCGCATTCTTGATCATGTTCGTCTTCTTCGGTCGAGTCATCATCGCTCTCGACACCGAAAACCTTCATGATGTCGGGAACCGAGATTTTACGCTTATTCCTGGGCAGCATGGCATCCACGATTCTTTCCTCAGCGCGCAGGCGCGCGGCCTCCTGAACCTCGACCAACATTCTCTTTCTGACCATCGAGACGGCGGCTTCGACCAAATCGCGCACCATCGTCTCTACGTCGCGCCCTACGTAGCCTATTTCCGTGAATTTCGTGGCCTCCACTTTGACGAACGGCGCGCTGACCAAAGATGCCAATCTTCGCGCTATTTCTGTTTTTCCGACGCCGGTTGGCCCCACCATCAGGATGTTTTTGGGGCTTATCTCTTTGGCCATCTCGGCTGAGAGTTTTTTACGCCGAATACGATTACGCAGCGCGACGGCCACGGAGCGTTTGGCCTTGTCCTGCCCTATGATATAGCGGTTCAGATACTCCACGACTTGCAGGGGTGTGAGATCGTCCGATTTTTTGAACGCCTTATCGTTTAACAGGGTTACATCCGACGTCTCGGGCGTTTCCGCGACGGTTTTTTTCCTCATTCTCCCAATACCTCCAGAGTTACCGTATTGTCTGTATAAATACAAATTTCAGAAGCTATCTCTA
>BOCC01000163.1 GCA_026002715.1 Synergistales bacterium | reverse complement strand
GCGCACCCCTCCTTGAACTCCGCGTATTGAGCAAACAGTTCTCTGTACAACCGCTCCATATGCTCCAGCACTATACGCTTGTCAGCTTCGCTCACTATAATTTTGAGAGGAGAGATTTATCTATGAAGAAGCTGTTTTTGGTTTCATTGCTGGCTGTTTTTGCGCTGAGTTTCGCGGGGGGGTGGCGCGGGCCGCTACTCAATTAGGCGCGAGCGGCCTTTCGGCAACCGGTGTTTTTTCGTCTCCGCAGGACTTTGAGTGTGTTGATGATGTTGTTAATGGCAGAATCTTGTCTATCTACGCTCCTATGGAGACCACAGGAGACGGCGCCGGAAATCCTCCTCTTGGCATAGTTTTACAAACGAACGGCACCGTCACATTGAATAACGTGATTGGCGTCGACCATATCAACGCGACTCAAGGCAATCCGACAGTCAAACTGAAGGGCTCCAACTCGATAGGAACCATATCCTTGGCGGGAGCCCAAAGCCTCAAAGTCGAAGTCACAGATGGTATCGCCACCAATACGGGCTCCCTCAACATCAGAACCGGCGTGACGCTCACCATAACTTCTGGAGCAACGCTGAATAATAGCGGCATGATCACCAACAGCGGCACAATCGACAACACCGGCACAATCGACAACAGCGGCAAGATCTACAGCCGCAACAATATAGAGGGGATTACAAACACAGGCGGCACTGTTGAGATTATTTCTATGCTGACGTTCACGTACAGCCCCGACTACGACATTCCAGCCTCGGCGGTCAGCATGGCCATAGTGTCCATTGACGTAAAGCCCGGCGTGAGCGAAGGCAAAACACCGTACACATTCGCCGCCGTTGGTCTTCCAGACGGCATCACAATCGACCCAACCACCGGGATAATCTCCGGCGCGCCGACAACGGAGGGCCCGGCAGGTACAGCCACAATCACCGTAACGGACGACCTGTCAGCGACGGCAGAGATCACAATAACCTACAGCGCTGTTGGCCCTGCTGATGGCTTTATCTCCGTTACGGGCATTACGGGCGTCCCGACGGCCGCAGTCGTGGGGACCCCCCTTACCCTCACAGGCACGGTTAAGCCCGACAACGCGACAAACAAGACACCTATCATTTGGACTGTAACGAGCCAAGGGACAACAGGCGCGACCATCACCGGCAACACGTTGACCGCTGCCACCGCCGGCACGGTCAAGGTCACGGCGACCATCGAGAACGGCTTGACTCCTTCGATCGACTACACAAAGGATTTCGACATCACGGTACGCTACCCCTCAACCTCAAGCGGCGGATGCGGGAACGCGGGCTTCGGCGCGGCGGCGCTGCTTCTCGCGGCTGGTTTGGGGCTCAAAAAGCGCGCTTAGGACAGTCGGGGAAAGGTTCAACAGAGGTTCAAAGTCAAAAGAGGGGGCGACCCCTCTTTTTGTTTATCTTCCCGCCTCCATCTTCAGCCAAAGCGCCGCTACGGCCGCGTCGCCGCGCGTCAACGACAGGTCGCGCTCGTATGCCGAGCGCCTGAGCGGAGAGCGTCCCGTGACGTTCGCGCCCCCAATATCGTCCAGAATTTCCCAAAACTCGCCGTTTGAGATATATTTTTCGTTTAGGCTTAGCGAAATGTAAGCGCCGCCGCGCGCCGCGTAAAGAAGTCGCCTAAGCTCCTCGCGCTTTATAGGCAATGTCGCGCCGAAGATATTCTTGGAGAGCTTAGGCAAAAGCTGTTCTAAACTCACCCACTGTACGCCGCGCCACCACGCGCTCCCCACGCTCGCATCTATCGAGCGGTCGAGGGCTATCCATTGCCCGGACTCCATCAGCGCGTACTGCGCGGACAAAACGTCTATGTCGCGCGGACGCTTTCCGCTTTTCACGGCCTCAGCCGCTATGGCCCCCGCCGCCTGACCCGTGTGCATGACTATCGGGTGAAGCCGCGTCGCCCCGTTGACGAGGCGCGAGACCGATATATTTTTCTCGGCCATGACGAGGCCGTCCAACTCCTCCGGGATAAACGCCCCGAACGGAAGCTGAAACACGCCCTGTTTGCTCGTCCATATGCGCGGGAAGTTGCCTATATACTCGTTCAGGTCGTGCTCCATGTAGCGTTCGAGGTACGAGCCGTGGAGGTCTATGGGGTACTCGGCTAAGGCCAAGCCGGATGGGAAATTCTGATAGGCGCGCCCCTGAGTGACGTCGCGCGACACTTCCCACTCGTTTAGCGTAACGACGCCCACCGCGCGCCGCCCCTCTCTTACGTAGGGACGCGGCGGAAAATGCCTCAAAATTGGCGCGAAACGCTTTGGCAGCAGCGGGTCGTCCGCCGTCTCCCAAGCGTCTGAGAAATATCCCCCGTAGCCCTGAGTGTTGTCTACTGACCAGTCCGTCATGCCGAGCTCGCTTTGCATATACCATATAAAAGCCAAGGTTTTGCTCATGGCCTCGCGTTCTGTCTTTTTGCGGTATTCGGCGTCGTCGATGTAGCGGACGGAGAGGCCGGCTTCGCCGCCGCCGCGCCCGGGGTAGTCATTGGCCCAGTTTATGCACGTCCGGGTGATACGGCCCCACGATTTCGGGTTGTCGCCGAGGATTGTTTGTTTGTTTTGAGTGTCCAGGAGAGCGCGGTAGGCGTTGTGAGAGGGGATGTCGTAGGGGGCTTTACCCGGCCACTGGCTGCCCTCTTTCGCCACCACTTCGCGGAAACGGGGGGCGTATTTTTCGTATTCAGGAGGGGGGCCGGGCATAACGAGGTCAGGAGGCAGGCCGCCTTCATATTTTTTTACGACCGCGACGTAGGTTATGTCTTGCACGTTGGCCTCCGGGTCGATGTTTGGCGATACGGAGTTCCCGAGGCGGTACCGCGCGCCGGCCAAGGGCAGAAGGTCGCCGTACTCAGTCGCGTCGATAAAGACTTTCCCTGAGAAAGAAAGTTCCTCGCGTCTGCCGGAAGCGTCAGAGACAGCGTCAAGAGACGCTATTTTTTTGTCGCCCGCCGCGCCGGTGTCAAAGCGCGCGCGCGTGGGTACGGTTTTAAGGAAAATATCGACGTTCCCAGCCTTCTTCATCATGTCGGTGAGGATGTCCCGCGCCACGACTGGCTCCACGGCTATGCTGTCCGCGCCCCAGAGACATATGGCCGTGTTGGTGCCGGATTTTGCGTAGAAGTCGCGTATTCGCGTGACGAACTCCATATAAATCCCCGTGCGCGTCTTGCCGAGGTCGTCCATCGTGGACACAGCCGACGCGCCCGCCTGCCCCCCGATGTAGTCCGACTCCTCAATCACCGCCACGCTGAGCCCGCTCCGCGCCGCCTGCACGGCCGCCGCCGCGCCGCTAAGCCCGCCGCCAACCACGACGAGGTCGTAGTCATAATTTTGCACGCCGGACGCACCTGAGCAAAACGAGAAAATCAGAAAAATTCCTAAAATAATTTTGATGTGGTTTTTCATTGGCTTTCATATCCTTTCGTAGGGGCGATATACCCTCGGTCGCCCGTCTTTAATTTCCGGTCGCCCGTCTTTTGCGCGTTCCCCTGACACGGGCGACCGAGGGTATATCGCCCCTACATCATATTACAAATTATATTATATTTTGATATACTACACCAAGAAGGGTAACCCGATACTGAGACAGGGGTATCGTAAGGGGGAAATTGCCTGCGGAAATCCGGTGATCGTGATGCGTGAGCTAAAACGTCACTTTAAAAAGCGCAGAAGCAATAAGTACCCCATCGAATGGTTGCTTATTGCCTCTGCAAGTTGCTTGATAACAGGACTGATTCTTTGGTTCTTAGTCAGGTAACCAACGACGGTTAATTTTTTGTTCCAAAGAGTCCGAAGTCCCTTCCTTCGGCTCTTATTATAATGTCAAAATGCCAAAATGTCAAAAATCGCGATTTATTATTTTGTTCTTTCGGAGTTTCCCATCAATCCCCACAGCGCGGCCTCGAACCCGGGCCAGCCCTCCGATGCGCCAGTTTTTTCGATGTGTGACAGGCGAATCAGGCGCAGCATAAAGAGCGTGACGCCGCCGGGCCCGAAGTTTCGCAAAGCCGTTCGGGCCATGCGGAGCGCGTACTCGCGCGTCGCGCCTATGGCCGACAAAAAGCCTGCCTCCGTTTTGGGGCTTGAGATGGCCATATAGAGCGCGGGGCGAAGACGGTTGTAGAGCGCGGTCAGGAGCGGCAACACGGACGGCTCGGCCTCTAAATGT
>BOCC01000162.1 GCA_026002715.1 Synergistales bacterium | reverse complement strand
GCCGAGGGAGACAGAGTGCCGATAATGCCGAAACCGAAGGTGCTAAGGTCGACCACACCCGTGCCGAGCTGCTCGAAAACGGATTTTTCATTGCCGAGCTGCTCCGCCGGGTACACCTTCACGTCGAAAAACGTTCCTTGGCCTCTCTTAATGTGAGCATAAGCAGGAGATTTTTGATGTCCTCCGGACACTCTGCCGCCTTCTCCGGGTTCTTTGCCTCCCACCACTGAAAAAACAGATCGTCGAAAAGGCGACCTCCAAAATGAAAGCCTTCTTTCAACTTAATATCTATTGTTTTTCCGTTGCGGCTGTAGGCGAAGTCACACGTCCCTCCACCAAAGTCGATGACCAAGACATCATAGAGAACGTCGCTGGTGCTCAGGGTATTTTTTGTCAGAAAGTGACAAAGAGCGCCCAACGGCTCCGAGATAGTCTCCACATCGCCGAAACGGTCCTTCATAAGCGTTTTTAAGGTTGTTCGATATCCTTCATCCGACCCAGCCGGAACGCCTACGATGATTTGCGTGTCCTTACCCATCTTCAATGTATCGGCTGTCTTTTCAAGAAAGCACTTCGCTTTTTCAGCCGCGTCGGGGTTATGCTCTATGTCGGGCTTGAAGTTGACGTACAGATCGTATTGAGCATCGTTTTGGTCTACGATATTGGCGTACTCTTCGAGCGCCATGTTCCCGTAAATGCAGTATTTTCCGTTTTTGAAAAGCAGCACGGTTGACGTTCCGTTTCTGCCAGGTTCAATAGAGGCCGACTCCATGTTTGGGCTGTCAGTCTGACCGGCGCTGCAATGGGTATGCGTCGTTCCGAAATCTATGGCAAAAATCTCACTCATCTCAAACAGTGCCCTTTCGTCTTCTGACAAGGCCCTTTTCAGTCACGACGCCGTCTTTGAGCAAGGCGTCTTCCACGACCTCGATCTCGTCTCCGGCCTCCACAAGCCCAAAGGTTTTATAACGCTCCCTCAATTCCTCCCGCCACAGGAGTTTTTGCTCGGCCCCTACCGCATCGTCGGGTCGAACGCGTGAATATCCCATACCCCCTGCCGCGCTCTTCATAACCTTGAGCAGTACGACTTTCTCCTGATCCGTATCGGCCGGAGCAAGCAGAATATTGACTAAATGAGCTATGTTTCTGCTGTCGTCCGGTATCTTTTCTTTTTCCGCGCTGACCACGGGGTTGTCTATATTTTCTTCGCACGGAATACTCTCCATAATGCTTGAGCCGACAAGTTCGACGGACAGAAGCCAGTTAGAGTAAGCGCCGTACAAACATTCTTGATATTGGACATCATTGAATCGCTCCTGCCGCTTTGAGACGACAAACAAGGGAAAAAGGACGGCAAGGAAGGGAAGAATTTTCAAAATGCCTCCCAGAATAGGACGCAAAAATCTCAATATGGAGAAGATTTTTAAGACGCCGCTCAGAATAGGCCGACATGTTTCGCTTTCCGTAACGTAGGTCAAAAACCCCGCCGAAAATATAGCGCCCAAAAACATTCCCGACAAATGTTCTCCGAACACGAATTTGAATATCAATCCAAAAAGAAGCCCTCCGTGAGCGGCAATATCTATGTCCTTCTTCTCCTGACTTTCACGGCAGCTCCGGCGAAACTGATCCAATGCCCCCAATATCTGACTTGTTTGGTCGAGAACCTTGTTTACGCTCCCAGCCAAAGGCTTTCTTCGTTGAATGATGCTCTCGATGCGCTCATTTCTCACAAAAAATACCTCCTTGAGTTAAACTCAAATCCGTAGGGGGATAACTCGGAAAATCGCGCCCAGATTAGGGCGGATATTCAATATTAGAAACCGCTCCTATAAGCGGCAATAGCGCTCTGATAGTCTTTCATCAGCTTGCCAGCCTTTTCAAAATAACCGTTAGCTTCGGTCGTCTTGGCCGGGTTGTTTGTATCTACTGCGGACTTCAAAAGAATAAATGCTTCTAATTGGGCATCCCAAGCTGAAATCCACAGTTCATGAATGCCGCGCAGTTTTTTTCATCGGGGCTAATTCTTTTTAACGCCGCGATAAAATTTCTGGATTTCGGGATTATTTCTTCCAAGGCGCCTTGAACTCTCATGTCGTTGGTGTAATTTTCCCCCATTACGGAAGCGTACTTCTCTATAATGGAGCTTTCGGTGGCAGAAATACTGTTGACCGCGCTTACATAATCGTTAAATCCACTGTTTCTGGATATCGCAACAAAAGAAGGAACCATAAGTAAAATACATAGGACGGTAGATATTACGAAATAGTTCCAGCCCTTTTTTAACCGACGCGCCCTGTTGAAGAAATACACTGGGTACAAGATCACAATTGCAAAATCCATAGAGATATAGCCGAACTTCTTTTCCCTATTAAGAGAACTCGTGTCAAAAAGCGCTAAGATCAGCATAATAACCGCTCCGGCAATTCCAATATGTAAACCATATTGCGGAGGGGAAAAATACCCCACAATTCCCGCCAAAACAGGGGCAACTATGATCAACCGCGCGTATGTATCGGGGTTCTTTCCCCCGGCTACCCTTACCGCTTCGCCTTTTGCCCCGCATTTTGGGCAAATACCTGACCCTTCAAGCAATTCCGTGCCGCATTTCTGGCAAAACATAACCAACACACTCCTTGTTAAACAAATTTTGTAAAAAGGGCTAAAAAGAAAAAATAACTGCTATACCAAAATAGTACCAACCCCATTCGCCGCATTTCGGGCACTGCCAATGGCTTTTCAATTTCATAGTTCAATCCCTCTCTTTGCCGCCAACATAATGACATAAGGCAGAATTACCGTCTCGCGCAAGCCGACCGGGATTTACTAACTCGAAACGGCTATCCACAAATTATTAGTTCATCAGTTCATTCGGATTATCATATGTAACATAATCTCAAGTATGTTACATACAGACTGAATAGCTTGAAAATTCAAGGAAAGTCAGGATGAGAAACTTGGCTTTGTATGAGAAAATAAAAAATCATCGGAGCTGAAAGCCCCGATGATTAGAAGAAAAACAACGCCTATGTAACATAATTGAGATTATGTTACATAGGCGTTACAATCTATATATCAATCAGGAGGAATCTATTATGGCTACTACACAACCTATCAGAGACATAAACCAAGCGCGCGAACTCGCTAACTACTACTTGAAACTCGGAAAAATTCGTAACTACGTCCTTATCGTAATGGGCATCCACACCGCTTTGCGAATCAGCGACTTACTTCGTCTTACGTGGGACGACGTGTATGACTTCGATCATTGCCGTGTCCGCGAAAGCGTCAGTATCACAGAGAAGAAAACGGGTAAAACCAAAGTCGTATTTCTTAATAACCGTATTGCCAGCGCGCTGACGCTCTATTCTTACGCCGCCAAGCGCGGCGGATCTTTGATCAAAAGCCGCAAGGGCGGGGCAATATGCCGCATACAGGCCTATAGAATTATCAGAGCCGCCGCGGAGGCTTTGAAGTTCTGTTTTCGCGTTTCCTGTCATTCACTGCGCAAGACGTTCGGCTACTTCGCTTGGAAGTCAGGCATATCTCACCCGCAGTGATCATGGAGATATACAACCACTCGTCGTTCGCCGTAATAAAACGATACCTCGGCGTGACGCAGGAAGACAAGAACGAGGTATATAGGGAAATCGCTATAATAGTATAGTGATTTCAGTACAGTAATGTACTATATCTGACTACTAATTGCAACCGGTATTTTATTTGGTTTTGCCAAACGAAAATACCATCGCGGACTACGTAGGCTCAGGCAAACCGCTCTTGGCCGGCCGTGCTTTTTTATGCGTTTGCGCTGGCGGCTCTGTATTCCGAATCGACCCTCTGTTAGCTGATGTTATGATAATTTAGTTTATAATAGGCGGCGAAGAACTCAAATCTAATTTTTAAGGAGGAAGTTTAGGTGAAAAAGGTTTTCGAGGTTTTGGCGGTTCTGTGTCTTGGAGTGGCGGTATTGGTAAGTTGCTCCTTACCGGCGATGGCGGCTTCTACGAAGGGTGACGTGACTACCCTGACTTTCGCGCATCATCAGCAGCCCGACAGTCCCGCCGGGCTTGGCGCGCAGCGTTTGGCGGATCGCCTGATCAAGGCGGGCGGGGGTCGTCTCGACGTGAAGGTGTACCCGGCGGAGCAGCTCGGCAATGAAAAATCCGTTTTCGAGCAGCTCGGCACGGGTGTGGTCGACCTTAGCACCTTCGGTTTCGGCATTATCGGCACTCTGTCTCCCTCGGC
>BOCC01000161.1 GCA_026002715.1 Synergistales bacterium | reverse complement strand
AAATTATTAGGAATAGCAACGCAAGTTATGACTTTATGAGAACCGTGATTTATACCAACGAGTGATAAGGTTTGCCGCAGTTCGTGGACAAAGAATAGTAAACTACCCCGCAGCAGAGTTGCGGGGAATCTACACTTCAGAGGTTGAAATCCAAAAACGTAAATGCGGGTAGAAATTTTAGCGGAAACTACAGTTAAGTAATTTTATATTCGCCAAAAATACCTTGAGGCCTATATCGCATGAACAAAATCAGGACAAGCCCATATATGATTTGTCTGGCCTGAAAAGCCACACTAGCCGGCAGACCTATGTATCTCACCCCTTCGGATATGGTTCCCAATACCAATACGCCAACAATGCTACCCTTGATGCTTCCAACTCCGCCCAAGACAACCATACTCAAAACAAATATGGATTCATCCGGCGTAAAGGCAGTTGGGTCAACATATCTCATATTGTAGGCGTATATCGCTCCGGCAACGCCGCAAAGAATAGCATAAACCGTAAAAGTCTTCGCTCTGAAAGCCGCCACATCTTTCCCTAAGGCCTCCAAGGCGACGTCGTCCTCGCGCATACCCTTTAAAGCCCGGCCAAATGGAGAGTTGCACACGCGATTGGCCGCAAAAATACATAGACCCGTAATAATTAGAACGACAACAAAAAATAGGGGGCGCGAATTTATGCTTATGCCCAAAATACGCGGGCTTGGTATTCCCGGCAATCCTATCGGGCCGCGTGTGACATCCATCCAATTAGTCATAATATTGACGGCAATCCATGTAAATCCCATCGTCGTGATAAAAAAATAGTCTCCCTTTAGTCTTAGCGCCGGCAAGGAAACCAGCACTCCCAAAAATGCCGCGACGATGCCACCGGTTATCATGATTATAAAAAAATCCAATTTAAAATGAAGCGCAAGAAGCGCCGTAACATACCCGCCGATACCAAAAAGCCCTGCCGTCGCAGATGATACCAACCCCGCATATCCGACCAACAAGTTGAGCGCGATTGCAAGAATTATATACATACACAGCTGTATCAGGATTGACATGAGTATATTCATCAATTATTACCTCCCCAGCTTTGAAATCCTACGCCCGAAGAGTCCCTGCGGCTTATACATAATCACCAGCACCAAGACAATAAACAATAGAGTATTGTCCCATTCAGCGGTAATTGCCCAAATACCGAAGTTCTTGATTAATCCGACCAGATACCCGCCGGCAATCACAGCTGAGAAACTGCCCGCCCCGCCAACGATCACGGTGATAATAGTCATCAACAAAATTGGCACTCCCATTGCCGAATCCACAGCCCGTAGATCAAGACTCACAAGAAGCGCCGACAATGCCGCCAAAGCAGACCCAACTGCCAAGGTAATGTATCGAATTTTTTTTACGTTCATACCCAGATTTTCAGCCACTGCCGCGTCGTTGCCCAACGCGATAATCGACAATCCAACGCTTGATCTCGAAAAAACAGCGATTGCAATCAGCGCGATTACGGTCACTAAGATCACCAGCAATTGGGCTGCGGTGACAAAAGCGGGACCCACCGCATAAATTTTATACAGATAAGTCTCTGAGTCCGGCACCACCAAGACCTTGGTTATAGCGCCCCAGATGCTTGCAATCAAATTTTGAATCACAATGGAAGTGCCAATGGAGGCAATCATAAAAACCTGACGTGAAGAATTTTGTTTCTTCATCGGTTCATAAATTACAAAATTAATCAGTATACCGACCAACGCGCCCGCCATGATGGTGAAAATCAGAGAAAGAATTAACGGCAACTGCCACCTCGTAATCAGAGAATATGCAATGTGCGCGGATAACGCATAGACCGATCCATGCGCAAAGTGGAAGATTCCCAGGGTTCTGTAAATAAGCGCAAAGCCCAACGCCGTCAAAGCGTAGGTGGAACCCAGTGATATTCCATTGACCAATGTTTGAACTAACATACAAATCCTCCGGCTTCATTCATTAGAACGGGTTAAGGCAACCTCCGAAAATCCCGTTTCAGAGGTTGCGCGTATTCGCATATTCTTCAGTAAATATTCATCAACTATTCATCGTAGAGTAGCCACTCGCCGTCTTTAAAATATTGAATGCTGATGGGGCGATCGACAATGTGGTCTTTGTCAAATTTGGGTATGATGCCCGTTGCGCCTTCAAAGCCGGGGAATTGCATCAATCCGTTTGCGATTCCATCAGCAGAATAACCACCGATTTTAATCGCTTCAGCAATCATGCACACGGCATCGTACGCCATAGCCGCGTCAATGATGGGGGTCTCGTTATACTTCGCCTTGTATGTCTTCACGAATTCCTGAACGCTCTCCATGGGATCTTCCGGATCAAAACCGGAAACGCTAATAATGTGACCATTTGCGGCTTCTCCCGCAATTTCCCTAAACTGGCCGGATAATACGGTGCTATAACTTACCGTTTGCGCCGTAATGCCCAATTCCCGCGCTTGCTTGACAATACTGGCGGTTTCCTGATACAACGATTCAATAAATATGACGTCCGGATTAAGCTGTTTAATTTTTGTCAGGACAGCGCGATAATCAGCGGTAGCCGCATCATGTCCGTCTCTTGACAAAATTTTTCCCCCCAGCCTTTCAAACTCTCCACAGATAAATTTGTCGTAGGAAACCCCCGTGTCCGCTTTCAGATACAGCATGACGGCAGTTCTGGCTCCAAGTTTTTCAAACGCAAATCTTGCTTGAGCAACACCATCCCTACTGGTCGGTACCGTAATGCTGAAGATACGAGGGCCGGCTCCCACAAGATCGTTGGTTTTTGCCAGAGTATTGATCATAACAACTTCTCCGGCGTTGATTTCAGGAACCAAAGCCATGACGACACTGCTTAATGTGGGCAAGACTGCTATTACTTCATCCACGTCCACGAGTTTTTTATACGCCATAATGCCGTCTCTCGGAACCCCTTTACTGTCCTCGACAACCAGTTCAAGTTTGTGTCCGTTTATGCCGCCGGCCGCATTGTATTTATCTATGGCTAATTGCGCGCCGTCTCTCAAATATACTCCCGATGCGGCTACTGAACCTGTCATTGGGAATATGCCGCCGATCTTATAAACTTCCGCAGAATAGCCGCAACCGGCAACAACCATAATTACCAGAAAAACCAGTGTCATTGTGATAACAGACTGAAAACGTTTACACATATTTTTTCTCCTCCTCTAATAATATAGGTACAGACAAAACTGACAAGCAGACACTCTTTCTCTCTCTTCTCCCTCCTTGCTATGCGCCGGTATTATTCTTCGACTAAATACACTTTTTTTAATTCTTCCGGCGTGTTGAACTTTTCAGCCGGACCTTCGTTTGTAATCTTGCCAATTTTCATTACATAGACTCTGTCTGCAATACGCAACACTTCTTTTGCGTTTTGCTCCACAATCAATACGGATGTTCCCATCTCTTCTTTGACTTGTTTAATCGTCCTCATCAACGTTTTGACAATGGCGGGGGCAAGCCCAATGGACGGCTCATCCGAAAATATCAATTTTGGACTGCAAACAAGACCCATGCCAAAGGCCAGCTGTTGTCGTTCTCCGCCACTCAGTGAACGGGCGCGCGAGCCTTTTCTGCCCTTTAAAGCGGGGAAAAGCTCATAAACCTGTTGGATCCTTTCATTAACTTTGCTTTTGTCTTTGATCGTATAACCACCCATCAAGAGATTTTGTTCCATTGTCAAATCAGGAAAAACATTGGCTCCCTGAGAAATATAAGAAATGCCATCATGCGCGTTCATTCCCGGATTGCGGCCTGTAATATTTCGACCACAATAATAAAACTCTCCATTCGTAGGTTTAATAGCGCCATAAAGCGCTTTCAGCAATGTTGATTTTCCGGTTCCATTCGGCCCGATAATCGCTACAATTTCGTTATCATCTACCGTCAAGTGAATATCTCGTATCACCGTCTTTTTCCCATATCCGGCCGTCAAACCTTTTACTTCAACCAACATGTTTTATGCTACCCGCCTTTCTCCTCATGAGCCTATGTACATACTCAGAACCTGGGGATCATTCATGGCGTCTCGAGGCAATCCTTCAGCCAACTTACTACCTTGATCAAGCACATAAATATAAGACGACAACGCGCCAATCACATCCATATTGTGTTCAATCAAACAAATCGTTTTTCCATTTTTTGATAAGTTTACAACCATTTCTAAAATATTCTCAATATGGCGTCCGTCAAGCCCTGAGGTCGGCTCATCCAGCAACA
>BOCC01000160.1 GCA_026002715.1 Synergistales bacterium | reverse complement strand
GGATCGGAACTCGGCGGCTGGGTGCGCTGGGTGGCAATGGCGGCGATACTTGCGGGTATGCTCGGCGCGGCTCCGTCAGTGCTTACTCTGTTCGGTCTCAGTGCCGCCGTAATCATCTGAAGCTCGGACTTTGACCGTGACGGAAGAGCAAGAGCAATTAAGGATAATCCCGATTCACAGAAGTCTGGTACGTCCACAGCTACTGTTAGGCTGTGACCGGGTCATGTTTCTTATGCTCTGCATGGTGGTCACGCTCCTTGCGGGGCCAGGCGGTCTCATGACCGGGAACTTCGTCAATATGTCGATAGCTCTCGCGCTCTTTTTCGTGGGACGCGCCCTGCTCGCGCACTTGGCGAAGTCCGACGCTCAAATGAGCGACGTGTTTCGTAGAAGCGTTCTTTATCAGAGCGAGTACCCGGCTCTAAGCACTGTGGGATTCAAGAGCATACCGAAAGCGAAACGGTGGTAACAATGAGTGTTCAGAACACGATGAAAACCAAACAAGAACTTGGTTTTTCAGACCTCCTGATGTATCAGACCTTAGTTACGGAAAGTGTCATCGAGCTGAAAAACGGCGCGTTTCTTGCCGGGTTTTGGTACAAGGGGCCTGACCTTGAATCCGCTACAAAAGAGGAAGTCGAGGTATTATCCGCGTATATCAGTCAGGCCCTTATGCGCCTCGGCCGCGGTTGGATGCTACACGTGGAAATGATGAGGAAGGCCGCGGAGGACTATCCGTCAGGTGTTTTCAAAGAACCGACAAACCAGCTCATAGAGATTGAGCGGCATTATTTTCATAAACAGGAGGGACGACACTTCGAGACTAAAATAGCCCTGTTTTTCACGTATTTGCCGCCTTTCTTAGAGCAGTCCGGAAAGGCGAAAAAAGTAGCTGATTTTATGCTCGGCGAATCAGAAAAAGAATACGGCAACAGGGCCGAAAAGAATCACAAGCAGTTTGAGGACAAACTGGACGAGATGCAAATGTCCCTCACGGCAAGCTGTCAGATTCGGCTTAAAAGAATGGGAATTGAGGCCGAGGTCAGAGTCTCCAACAGGTTCATTTTCACGGACTTTCTTGACGCGAGCGGACATCTAACTTCTCTGCGTAAGCGCTGGGCACAGAGAACGAGGAGCTTCCTCTCTCAGATATTCAACCGAACGGACGCGCCGATAAACTTGGACGCCGCAAATATGGTCGCCGATATAGATGAAGCCGCCGCTCCGTTGGACAGCGGTGATATTTGCTACGGACATCACACATGTACTGTTCTGATACGAGGACATGACGCGGAAGAATTGGAAAACAGGGCGAGAGAGGTGATAAAGGCTTTCGAGTTTCGCGGGTTTGGAGCGAGAATAGAAAAGCGCAACGGTATGGAGGCGTTTCTCGGCTCACTGCCCGGTCATGGTTACGAGAACGTCAGGCGTCCTATGATTTCAAGTCTCAACTACGCCGATATTATTCCCACTACAACAGACTGGACGGGCGAAGAATACTGCCCGTCCGGGCATTTTCAGTCAAAAAGCCCGGCTCTGCTTCAGGCCGCCTCGATGGGAAGCACTCCGTTTCGCCTTAACCTTCATGACGGCGACGTGGGACACACTCTGGTACTCGGCCCGACAGGAAGCGGCAAGTCAACATTACTCGCTACGATAGCAAGCCAATTCGAGCGATATGAGGGCGCAAGGGTCTTTGCGTTCGACAAGGGCTACAGCATGTTTCCTTTAGTTTCGTCCTGCATAGACGCCGCTCATTATGACATCGGCGCGGACGATTCTTCGCTTAGATTCTGCCCTTTAGCTTCGATAGACACGGCAACGGACAGACTGAACGCTCAGGAGTGGCTTGAGGCGGCAATAATTCTCTCCAAAGGCGCGCCGCCGACGCCTGACGAGCGTACGCTTATAAGCAATGCCTTAGAGACTATGGCCTCTACTACAACGCCCGGTGAGGCTTCAATGAGAACATTGACAAATTTTACTCATACCGTTCAGGGTTTGGATTTGCGGAAATATTTGGATTACTACACAGGCAACAGTCCAGGAGGTCTTTTGCTCGATGGCGACAGCAACGAGATTCAGTACAAGAATTTCACCGTCTTTGAATTGGATCACGTCTACCAGATGGACGCCAAGCTCGTCATGCCGATATTTCTCTTTCTGTTCAAAGAGATTGAAAAGCGTCTGGCGACCGTTGAAGGCTCCCACAACCCGCCGTCGTTGATCATCATCGACGAGGCTTGGCTGGCGCTTTCTCATGAGATGTTTCAAAGAAAGATAAAAGAGTGGCTCTTGGTTTTGAGAAAAAAGAACTGCGCGGTGATATTGGCCACTCAGAACCTATCTGACATCGTGAACTCTCCTATACGGCAGACAATTCTCGAATCCTGTTTTACGAGGATTTTGTTACCGAATGTTTGATCTGGGGCTCGCTCCTGTGACGTTATCTTTTGTAGGGGCAAGCAACAGAGATGACTTGAAAACAATACGGGAATTGCAAGAGCAGCATGGGGAAGAGTGGCCGGTTTACTGGCTGAAATCTCGCGAGCTGTCAGATTGGGGAGATTTATGGCTTGAGAGATACGCCGAACATCAGGCGGCGGCGAAAGCGGTGAAGCAGATGAAACTGACAGAACTGACAGAACAGAAAGGGCAGCCAGAGTTGACAGAACAGGAGGCTACGGCATGAAGGGTTTAGGGAACGTAAGAAAGATTATCGCGATGTGTGTTTTATCGTGTTCCGTTGTGAATATTATCTTGGCAGGCGTAGGTATTGCCTTCGCCGGAGGCGGGGGTTTGAGCGGCGGAGCTACTGAGATTACTCAGCGTATGAACAACTCGGAGTTGGCGGCGCAGGTGAAAAAGTCCATGGAGCAGATAAATAATCAGATAACACAGATCTCGAACGAGATAACGATGATAACGAATCAGATAACGATGATTCAGGACGCGGTTTATAACACTTTTACAATACCGGATCAGATTTTCAATGAGGTGAAAAGGGTTTATGCCAAGGTTAACGGCGTCATCAGCAAGACAAAGGGTATCGCCTACAACCTCGCGAACATGGACGAGGAACTGATACGGCGATTCAAGTCATACGGAGATATCAGCAGTTTCGCTAACGTCGTTGATTTATCGACAGAATACAGAAGCGTTGTGAACACCCAGATGGAAACGGTTAGAACGACTATGGAGGCGATAGGGGTTTCTATGGAGGAATTGACCAATGACGACGCCTCGGCCCTGAAGGAGTTACAGCGTAAGGCGTCCTCGGCTAAAGGACGTAACGAGTTGATTCAGGCCACGAATCAGCTTCTCGCTTTTTTGGCGGAGGACGCGATGAAGCTGAGACAGCTCCTGATGATGCAAGCGCAGATGACGGGAGTGGCTCTTGAGGCGGAGAGGACGAAAGAGGACATCGCTCTGCGGGAAAGGGAGAAATTTATGAAGCCGTCCCCATCGGTCAAACCGTACATAAATAGAGGAAACCTCGATGACAATCTGTGAGGGAGTAGTTTCCATGAATGCCCTCAGAAAAGTAACGCTCATTTCGGCGATTGGGCTCATTCTTTTCTGCGTTGACGCTCCGGCGCACGCCTTTGGGAATTTGTCCAACATCGCTTTTTCCGAACTCTTCAACAGGATACAGGACGCCACCGCGACATGGAGGGACAACGCCGCCATGATAGCGGTGAGAACGCTTGCCTTTACCGCGGTGATAGCCTTCGCTATTGGCGTTAAGGATTTGTATCTGTCGGGCAGCGGAGTGACAATGGACGCGATTGCGGCGTTTTTTCCGGCTCACGTTCCGGTTCTTTTTCCGACAGTTTTTCAGGTGTCGCCACCTGAGCAAGTCTATTGTCGCGCCGCATACCCGCGGCAAGTTCGGCGAACCCCGACGCTTGAGGGACGCGATAGGTTTTCTCCTGTTGTTTTTGTGTATTGTCTCTGCCCTGTTTCAAATTCTGAGCCTGTACCGTGATTATGAACAGAAGCAGACCCACGCCGAGAATAAAGAAAAGGATAACGCGCTTCCCGTAGCGTTTCGTTCCCTTGTCGCTTCTCACCATTCTCGGCCCATCGTTCCCGTATGTGTCATTCTCCCCATTGTTGATTTTCAAATAGTCCTTGTCATCCATTCACGCCACCGCCTTAGTTGGCCTTGAGCCGCTTTATGACCACTCTGTCCTGACGCGCTCGTGATACTCCCAGGCCACGGACCAATATTCATCCTTCGCGGTCGGCAGATCAAGGGACTTAAACACCTCCTGAAATCGCTTACATACCTCGTCCAAGACCGTA
>BOCC01000159.1 GCA_026002715.1 Synergistales bacterium | reverse complement strand
CGCATGCATACTATTATGTGCCAGTATATACTAATTTATTCCGTAATTTATATCAAATCTGCGGTAAAAGGGTATATATGGCTATACTTTTTCCGTATATTCATATGACCCTTTACCGCAGATTCATCGGAAGACAACTTTGGGTGGAATTTAGGTTTACCGAAGTGGAATTTAGTTTTTCCGGTGACCTATTTCGAGCGCTTTTTCGCGAGCCGACGCGGGGGGCTTTACATTCTCCTAAATTCACGACATAATATGCATAATATATTGATAAATTTGATAGAATAAATTTAATATATTTTATTATATTTGACAGGTTTGATTTCAAAATACAAAAAGCGAAGAAGCGGGTGCATTTTTTGAACTGGGAAAACAGCGTAAAAATATCGGGCAATGTTCATTTTTTAAAGGGTCAGTCTGAGGGCGAGACAGGCACGGGTAAGTACGTGCAGTTTTCGGTCCGTCAGGACAGTGACTGGGATGGCGGGACGCGGCGGGATTTTTTGGTCGTCCGCGTTTACGAGGAAACTTTGCGGGAGAAACTTTTGGCGAAATCCGAGGGTGACGATGTGACGGTTGAAGGGAGTCTGCGCTCCTCAAGAGGTAGCGGCGTGAACTACGTCCGCTGCGGGTCCATACAATAGACGGACCGCGCGAATTATTTCAAGGGGGAATTTTCATGGATTGGGCGAGAGCGTCGGCAGCGACATTGGTTTGCGAGGATAAGGGCACGACTCTGCGCGACGTCGTGCAGGGCATTATGGACGGGGCGGACACGCCCGACACCGTTATGGAGCTCTTAGGCATCAGTAACGCCGACAAGGGCGCGGACAAAATACCGGAGATAATGGACGTTTTCGTGCCAGTTGTCAGCGCATGGAAAAGCGGAGGTTGCGGCGGAGGTTGCGCCGGTTGCGGCGGAGGTTGCGGACAGTAACTAAAAATCTGCGCCCCCACAGAACATTCTGTGGGGGCGCTTAATTTTATGTTTTTATAAATTTAGGGGGAATTTTTATGGGTTTCAAATCCTTTAAGGGCACAGGCACAGCGCTCATAACTCCGTTTACGACGGACGGGATCGACTATCACAGCTTCGGCAGGCTGATAGAGTGGCAGATCGAGAAAAAAGTCGAGTTTTTGGTGGTCTTAGGCACGACGGGAGAAAGTCCGGCTGTCTCGGAGGCCGAACGCGAGGAGATAATCCGTTTTTCGCTCGACCTTGTGAAAGGGCGCGTTCCGGTCGTTATAGGCACGGGCGGCAACAACACGCCTCACGCCATAGAGAGTAGCCGCAAGGCCGAGTCAAGTGGCGCGGACGGCGTTCTGGTCGTCACGCCTTACTACAACAAGCCCTCTCAGGAGGGGCTTTTCCAACACTTCAAGGCAGTGGCGGAGGGTATCAACATCCCCATAATACTCTACAACGTCCCGGGGCGCACCGGCGTCAATATGCTCCCCGACACCGTCGCGCGCTTAGCGGCGGTCGACAATATCGTTGCCGTAAAAGAGGCGTCGGGCGTTCAGGCGCAGGTGGACGAGACTATCCGCAAGGTGCGCAAGGCGCGAAGCGACTTCTTGATTCTGTCGGGCAACGACGACCAGGCGTTCCATCTCGTAAACGCCGGAGGTCACGGGCTGGTGTCCGTTTTGTCAAATATAGCGCCGCTTGACACATCCGACATGGTGCGCGCCGCGATAGCGGGCGACGTAGCGCGCGCGCGGGAGCTGCACCTGAAGCTGTTCCCGCTGATGAAGAACCTGTTCATGGAGACCAGCCCAATGCCCGTAAAATACGCGGCCTCAAAAATAGGCTACTGCGAAAATCGCCTGCGCCTGCCATTGGTGGAGGCGTCTGAGAAGTGCATGGCTCAGATTGACGCGGATATGAAAGAGTGCGGTGTTTTAAGGTGAATAACGGGGTCAACGTAGCGGTTTTTGGGGCGACGGGCGCTGTCGGCGCCGAGATGGTGAAGGTTTTAGAGGAGCGAAATTTTGCGGTAAATAATCTGCGCCTTCTGGCCTCTCGCGGCGGGCGGTCGATGAAGTGGCGCGGCGGTGATGTTCCCGTCGAGGCCGTAACCCTCGCGTCCTTTGAGGGCATAGACGCAGCGCTTTTCGCCGTGGAGGGCGACGTCAGCCGCGAGTGGGCGCCTCTTGCCGTAAGGAGCGGCGCGGTGGTCATAGATAACTCGAGCGCTTTTCGCATGGACCCCGACGTGCCTCTCGTGGTGCCGGAGATAAACGAAGAAGATATGGTGACGCACAAGGGCATAATCGCAAACCCTAACTGCTCTACGATAATAGCCCTCATAGCTCTCGCCCCCATACATCGCGCGGTCGGGATAAAGCGCCTCGTGGCCTCCACTTATCAAGCCGTGAGCGGAGCCGGCAAAGCGGGGCTTGACGAGCTCGAGCAGCAAACGCGCGACTACGCTCAGGGCAAACCCCTATCCGTGTCGGCGTTTCAGTATCAGATAGCCTTCAACCTCATCCCCCATATAGACGCGTTTGGCGAGGACGACTACACAAAAGAAGAGCTCAAAATGCGCAACGAGTCGCGCAAGATTTTGCACGCCCCCGACCTCCGCGTGAGCTGCACCTGTGTCCGCGTACCCGTGGCTCGCAGCCACTCCGAGGCCCTGACCATCGAGACGGAGCGAGCTATCTCACCGGAGGAGGCGCGCGAGATTTTAAAGACCGCGCCGGGCGTCAAGGTGGTGGACGCGCCGCTTGACAAGAAATACCCGATGCCCCTCGACACCGCTGACCAAGACCTCATTTACGTAGGCAGAATACGCCCCGACCAAAGCCTCGATCCGGGCAAGCACGGGCTCGTTCTCTGGGTCTCCGGCGACCAGATCCGCAAAGGCGCCGCGACAAACGCCGTACAAATCGCGGAGGTCGTCATTTCGTAGAACGCTGCTTAATGATAATATAAAGCGCGAGGTGATGAACATAATGTCGATACCAACACCGACATCAGAACGACCGGCAACGGACTACACTTTTATTGATAAGGCCGTACCTGAAAAGGTATTCAACGCCGAACTGAGACGCATTGACTATGAACAGTCCGGGATTGAAAGGACGCTTGAGCGGATAGAGGCAAAAATCGACAAGATGGAAGTCAAGTCCAACGAGCGATTCGAGAAAATGGACGCCAAATTTAACGAGCGGCTCGACAAAATGGAAGTCAAGTCCAACGAGCGATTCGACAAGATGGACGCCAAATTTAACGAACGGCTCGACAAAATGGACGTCAAATTCAACGAACGATTCGACAAAATGGATGCCAAATTTAACGAACAGTTCGGCAAAATGGACGTCAAATTTAATGAACGGTTCGGCAAAATGGACGCCAAGATTGACGGCGTCAAGGCTGAGTTAAGCGCGGATATCAAAGATGTTCGGACTGCCTTTAGCGCCAAAATTGACAACCTCCTTTACTGGGTGGTTGGAACAATGCTTGTTTTTGTCGGATTGATTTCGAGCATATTGTTTGCGATTTTCAAAGGGCAATAACAACACCTAATTTGTCGATACTCACCCTGATATTGGGGTGAGTATTTTTTTACGGCGGTTCTGTCAGGGCAAACGCATAAAAAAAGAACGGGTGGCTGGGAGCGGTCATTCCTGCGATAATTCTTATGATCGCCTTACGTAAAATACCCATGTCGTTACGAACCAGTGAATACATCCGAACTTGGCGGGATAAATGTTAATTTAATCAGCTTTAAATTAAGAAAATTATATCAATGCCACGCTAAATGGGGGCATTACGTCAACACAAAGCCCCGGTCTCGGACTTCTCGCTACGGGCCGGAGCTTTGTGTTGGTTGTTCGCACTATTGCTGCCGCTGGATTATTTCGGCGTCGCGTTTAGTTCAGAAGAGCTATGTTTGACCATAGACCCACGCGTCTTTACATCATGTCGTTTTAGTTTAAACTCAGAATATCGTCCTCACCGAGACCTGTCACGTCGATAATATCGCTGACGGACATATTGCGGGACAGCATTCTGCGGGCGACCTCAAAAGCCTTTTTAGCTTCGCCCTCTTCCAATCCCTCTTCCCTCGCGTCGCGTATATGAATTTCCCTTATAGCTTCGTCTATCGGAATAAGCCGCATTCTCCACACCTCTCTCACTTTAGGGTCAATATTTTCGTCCCATATTCTCAATACGCGGTAAATGAACTTCTGAACGTTTCTCATCCTGCCTATGTCGTAGCCACGCTCTCTCGCTATGCTGAGAAGCTCTAATGAATACCTTCCCCGCTTCTCCAAGCTCTCTCCTGCGTCGAGCATTCTTTTGGCCGCTATTATCACTAACGCGAACACGCGCTCGTCACGCTTCAATTCTTCTATATCGGCGCTTGCCACAT
>BOCC01000158.1 GCA_026002715.1 Synergistales bacterium | reverse complement strand
GTGTTACGAACGAAAATGCACGGAACATGCCGCGGCAATACAGACGGGCGCAGGGCCCATAACTCGTCGTCCCGCGTCCGCCACTGGTTTTCCTGCCCCATTATCCAATTGAGAAAAATGTCCAGCAACTGACCGTAAGTGACGGTGCGCGGGTCGTATTCTACCATGACGGTCTCGACATGATCTCCCATGTCATCACGGGACGGATTGCCGAAACGCCCGCCGCCGTATCCCACAGTAGTTTTCCACACCCCGCGCACAACGCCGAAGCGAGGTTCGGAGTTCAGCCAGCACCCCATGCCGAAAAGCGCGCTTTCGAGGCCTGGCGGGGCCATGCTGTCGATTCGATGCCGGGGCATCGCGCTACCGCAATCCTAAATGCGCGCGGAAGAATTCTTCCATAGCCCTGTAGAAGTCGAAGCGGTTTTCCTCGTTATGAAAGCCGTGCCCCTCGTTCTCTTTTACGAGATAGACTACGTTTTGGCCGTTCTTTTTGACGGCCTCTACAATTTGGTCAGACTCGGCTTTGTTGACCCGCGGGTCGTTCGCGCCCTGGGCCACCCCGTCGATATCAAAGCTCTTGCAGGCTTCCAGTAAATCGGCCAGCGCGCCGGCGTCCGGCTCCGCTTTTTGGGGTTTGGGGTTTTCTTCCGCTATTGTTTGCAATATAGCGGACAAACTTTCGAGCAAAGTATGGACAGTTGTGATGAAATCGTCGTTTTTCTGGAGGACAAACGCAAGGTTGCCGGATTTCGCCGCCAATTCCAGAGCCTCTGCGCGCGCGCCGATTGGTTCCGCGCCAATACTGCGGCTGCTGCTTTTTATCCCATGCACAACGATAGCGTAGTTTGGCAGCCCTTCTTGCGCGCAGTCGCGCAGCTGGTCGAGCAGAGGCGGCGTGTTCTTTGCGTAGGATTTCAACACGTTCAAATATATATCCTCGTCGCCGCCGAAACGCTTAAGCCCTTGTTTGACGTCAATACCTTTGACGTTTATTCTGCTGATGTCGGCTATGCGCTTTTTGTCACTGCCGCTGTTCACGTTCAAACCGCCATTCCTGGAAAGTTTTTTCTCTAAATCTTTATCGCGTACCCAGTGGTTGATAACGACGTCCATGCGCATAATGTCGATAGGCTTGGAGAGAAACGCCTGAAAGCCCTTGTGCAAGAACATATCTTCATTGCCGACAATGGCGTTGGCGGTCAGCGCTATGACAGGTACATTGCGCGCGTAATCCGTCCCGATTTCCTCGCGTATTATCCTGGTGGTCTCTATTCCGTCCATACCGGGCATCATATGGTCCATAAATATAGCGTTGTATTTGACATTGCCCTCGCGGATAAGATCGATGGCGGCAGGGCCGCTGGTCACGCAGTCTATTTGCATTCCGTAGGGCTTCATCATGCCGCGGGCCACGTCCAAATTTGTCGGCACGTCATCCACGACCAATACCTTGGCGTAAGGGATATGAGCGCGTACTAACTTTGCGCTTCGGTCACGCTTATTCTCAAAATAATGAAAGTTTCTGAGGTTTTCGGCGACTTCCGGACCGATAGGGACGCTGTTGCTCGCTTTGCCCTGCCGGACGCGCACCGTAAACGTGCTGCCCTTTCCGTACTCGCTTTCCACCGCGATCTTGCCGTCCATCAGTTCGACCATACTTTTGCAGATGGAAAGGCCAAGGCCGGTGCCCTCGATTTTGCGGTTGCTTTTTGTGTCCACCTGGTCGTACTGAGAGAAGAGTTTTTTCAAATCTTTCGGGAGAATGCCGATACCGCTGTCTTTGACGCTGGAAACCAGCCAAATGTCGTCGCCGTCAGATTCAAACGTGACGCGCCAGACCACGACGCCCTCTTTTGTGTACTTGAAAGCGTTGCTTAAAAGATTGTTGAAAACCTGCTTGACGCGCAGTTCATCCCCCAAAAGCCTGCTTGGCATGGTCTCGTCTATGTCTAAATTGAAGACGATAGGTTTGGAACCTATACGCACGATGTTCAGGGCGACGGTATCGTTGACGAGGCTCGGCGTGTCGTATTCGACAGGTACGAGTTCAAATTTTCCCGATTCTATTTTCGATATATCAAGGATATCGTTGATGAGGCTGAGCAGCGTCACGCCCGAATTATACACCTTCTCCAAATTTTCCAGCGCGCTTCCGTCTACGCCGTCAGTATCAAGCGTCAGCTCCGTGAGGCCGATGATCGCGTTGAGCGGCGTGCGCATTTCGTGGCTCATATTGGCCAGAAAAACGGACTTCGCCTCCGCGCTCGCGACGGCTTCCTCGCGCGCCCGAACGAGATCGTGCGTCATATCGTTGCGCAAGATGGCGTTTGCGATCAACAAGCCGCCGGAACGCAGCAAGCTCTCATCGTCAGCCGAAAATACACGTTCTTTATGGCAATCGTCAAAACAAACAAATCCCCAGAAATCTTTATGAATGAACACCGGTATAACCAGAATAGAAAAAACTCCCTGCGGCGACAGCTGCGCTTGCTCCTCCGGTGAAAAATTACGGGCGATGAGGCTCAAGGGCTGCCCGCCGGAAAGTTTTTCCTCCCACCCCGGAATACTTCGGCTGTATGAAACATCTACCGTAATCCGCTTTCCGGCCTGCGGTTCCGCCCCTTCCGACCACTCATATAATTGTGAACAATACAATTCCCCGTCCTTTGTGTGGTTTTGCCAAACACGCATTCTATCTACATTCGCGCACCGCGCTATCAAGCCTACGCTATCCAAGATGTCGTTATTGAAATCACCAGTTTCCGCGTGCAATAGCGTTACGGCCGCTTCGTTGATTGCGTGAAGGAGTTTGCCCTGCGATTCGAGCGTCGTTACGAGCTCGCTTATTGTTTTATACGGCCGCTCAAGAAAAACAGAGGCGAAATACGCGGCTACAACGCTAAGCAAGATGCACACCGTCCCGACAAGCAGAAGTCCGTTCCGCACATTTTGGAGAGGGCTTTCGGCAATCGGCGCAACCACACCCAGAGCCCAACTGACCCTCGATCCCGTAACCGGCCTGAAGACGCAAAACCGTTCATTTCCTTCTATAGCAAATCTACTCTCGCCCGGTTCGCCTTTGATCATTCGGCTTACGGTCGCGGCAACCCGTTCGTACTGGTTGTCGATTTGTGCCATTTTAATGAAATTGTACCGTTCGAGAACCCAATCTTCACGGATATTAGCGAGGACCGTTCCCTCGGCGTCCACCATAAAGATATTGCCTGTATTCCATATTTTGAAACCCGAGAAAATATCTCTGAAAAACATACCGGGAATAGTCACAGACAAAACACGTTCTCTCATCGGCACACAGAGATAAAACACAAGCTCTCCGTTTGAATTGATTTGGGTCGTGGACATAACCGCTTCTCCGGCAAAAGCTCTTTGCATGTACTCGCTGTCGATAAACTCAAAGGGTGTGGCCGCGGACGGAGACGTGGTACTGTAAGAATCCACTATGCCGCCGCGGTCAAAAACCGTCAGCGCTGTAAAATTATCATAGGCTTCGCTGTACCATCGCAAAGCCTCATGAAGGTCATCGTCGGAAACTTCGTTTAGGCGCTGAATGACTATAGAGGCGTCGGCCTTTAGCAGATTGATTGAGGTGCTGACAAACTTATCGGCAACGCCGGCTATGGCGGTCATATCGCTTATAATAGTGTTTTCTAAGTTGTACTGAACGAAAACAAGTCCCGATCCTATGCCGAATACAATGATCACTACGGCAAGCAATAAAATAATAGAAAAAACTCTTTTACGGATTGACATTGCGCGCCACACCTGCTTCCTTCCGCTATGCATAGCAACCCTTAATTCTTACGTAATTTTGAGAAGGCAATTGACAACTGCGAATGAATACAGATAAATTACGGCAAACTATAGCATATTTTAGCGCATAACTCAATCGCGTTTTCGCAATACTAAATTCCACCCCCGGTGGTCGGGATAATCGTACTTCAAAACGTTGCGGCACATATCCGGTCTTATGCTATTATGGTGAATATATATGCGGTAGTCGCGCTTTTGACAAGCGGGTTTTGTTTTTATGCGGGAGGCAGCCATGAAGAAAATTTCACTCCTATTTTCAGCCGATTTTTTATTTGTTTTTCTATTTTTTATTTGCGTTTTTGGTTTCGCGCGCTCCGCGGAGACGAGTGAAAATCTGCCCGAGACGGCGCAGCTCACAGCCGACAGGATGCGCTTCGACTCAAAAACAGGCGATTTTTTGGCTGAGGGAAACGTCATTATACAGGCTGACGGACTGACTGTCGCCGCGCCGCGCGGAGAGGGCAACATCACAACAAAAGAGGTGCGCTTCTCAGACGGCGTAACGGCGTCAGGCGACTGGCAGGGCGACTGGGTCGATATAGCGGCCGGCAAATTGGCGCTT